>JAZDOA010000203.1:0-3537 GCA_043799175.1 Pseudomonadota bacterium
GAGCCAGTCGCCATCTTTGGAAAACTGGTGTGCTCCAATTTGGTTCGGTTGGTTTTTAGGGTCTAAAACTGTATCTATGAGATAGACCCCGCTGAGGTTGGACCCGGCGAGGTTGGCCTCTATGAGGTTGGCCCCGCTGAGGTTGGCCCAGCTGAGGTTGGCCCAGCTGATGTTGGCCCCGCGGAGGTCGGCCCCGCTGAGGTCGGCCCCGCTGAGGTTGGCCCAGCTGAGGTAGGCCCCGCTGAGGTCGCCCCCGCTCTTGATGATGTCCTGGGCTTCAGTTCGGTTCATTCGGTTGCTCCTTTTTTCACTGCCACTTCGGGCCGGTGTGGATGGCTCCGGCCATGCCCGTGAAAGGCACACCCCTCGCACTCACTTTCGGCGACGCACTTCTGGTATACCTCGCACCAGTTCCGCCGGCTGCGCTTCGGGCACTTCTCCGGCGGGGCCTCGCCCTTTGCCGCCTTGATTGCCGACTCCAGGTCGGTGGTCGACCACAGCATCTCCGTGGCCTTCTTGAGCCATCCCACCGGGTCATCCGTCATGGCCGCCAGGTTATGGTGCTGGAACCGGATGTACTCGTGCCCCGTGACGCGGTAGCGGTAGTCGTCGGGTGCCGCGTCCGCCGGGGGGGCGGGGAACGTGTCGGCGGTCTTGGCGTAGTTCTCCAGGGTCCGCGTCCCCATTCCGACCTCTCCAGCCAGCCACCGGAATATCTTCATCCCAAAGGCGGGGTGAGCCATCTTGTCCCGCCGGTGGACCAAAAAGTGCTTCCGCCAGATCGAACACAGATCTGCCTCCATCCACAGCGCATCGTCGGCGTCGCCCTTCGCATCCTGGAACGCCTCGACGAACTGCTCTGGCATCATGTCCCAATCAGCAGTGGGGGGGGCCTTGCGGCCCTCCCCCTCCTCTACGGTACGCTTAGAATGGGATACCATCTTGCACTCCCCCCTCAATTGTCGGTCCTTCGTCTTCGCTTGGCGGCTCATCGAAAGGCAGGTCGCTGTCCTCCTGCATCAGATCCGCGCTGGCCGTCCGCGCCACCAACTCGGCGTACTGCTTGCGGAGGCTCAGCACATTCACGACTTCCGCCAGCGCCAACTCCCGTTGCATGGCGCAGGTGATGGTGTAGTATTCGATTGCTCCCTCGCCCGCCTCTTTCGTCAGCCCGAAGTGGGTCAATACCGTGAAGTAGGCTCGCGCCTTCTTGCTCAAGGCCAGGTTTGTCGCGTACTGATCCCATGCCCCGATGCTCGTGACTGGCAGGCGCAGGCGCAGCGGCACCCGCATCCCGTCCGGTATCACGACCAGTAGCCGGTATTCGCCGCAGGCTTTACCGCGCCCTCCCTTAGGGTCGCTGCCCCACTCATTGTATTGACAGCTGAAGCATGGCCTCTGTCCGCCGTCACTCACGACGCCCACCACGCCGTCCCGCGAGGAGCAGACGGGTTGTACCGCGTCGCCTATCCATAGCCCGCGGGTGATGCGGCTCAATACCACCACGGCGTCTAGCGTCCGGTTCGCCAGGTCGCTATTTTCCACCGTGAACACGCCACCCTTGAACGTGATGGACGGGGCCACGAAGCGGTATGCCTGGGCGTCCATTGTCGTTTCGAGTAGTACCATCTCCTCCAACTCGGCTTCGGATGGCACCGCCAGTTCTCTGTTCCTGATGTCGATTGCCACTGTGTTTCTCCTCTTTCTTTCTCTTGATTCTTTTCTCTACCCGATTGACCCGATGGCCCCGACCAGGGCCACACGGCCGTTGTATAGAGCCAGCGCCGCTTTCCATTCGTGCTCGGCGATGGTGGTCTCCATCTCGGCAGCGTCGATTTGGCGCTTCGCCTCTTCCCTCGCTCCTTTGGCTTGCTGGTATTCCGGATCGGTGGACAGCCGTTTGTCTACTTCGGCCCGCCGCTGCTCAGCGTTGGACCGGCCCCCGGCCGTGGCGAACTCGATCTCCACCTCCGCCGTGACGCTTGCCTCGGCGATCTTGAGTGCGCCAGCGTCCAGGGCCGGGCCGTATCGTTCCCGCACGGCGAGGCCGGCCCGCAGGTCCCCGACATAGGCGTCCGTCTTCGCCTCGACCTGCGCCGCCAGACCATCGAGGCCGAACTCGCCGATGGCCTCCTTCATCGCGATCCGGACGGTATTTAGGACTACTACCGACCGTTGCGCGACCTTGTCCAGGTCTTCACGTGCCCCCTGCGCCTTCGCTATGATAGTATCCAGATACTCCATTTCTGTTGCCATCTCTCACTCCTTTTCCAATATGCGAGGCCGCCGCCAGCCTGCCCCGCGCCGGGGTGTTGGAACGCCCTCTTCACCTAGCCTCGACAGCACCCCATTTCAAATCGGCCTCCAGCTTGGCCCTCAACCGCATCGTACACTCCGCCGCGAACAGGCAACCCCGGGCCGCCTGCCAGTGGGCGAGGCTCCCGAGGATATGCATCTTGTTGATTGCTCGATGACGGTGCGCGCTGGGGGAGAGCGAGTAACTGTCGGCGGATCTGGTCGTGCCGTGGCTGCGGTTGCCCATATCAGAGTACTCCGACCACGAGGCAGCCGGCCTCGTGGTCATTGGATGGGCAGTCGACGCATCCCGGGTGCACCGCGCATGCTTCCCGCAAGCGCAGGCGCAAGTCACGGGCATCCTGGTCGCGCCTCTCGTCCTCGGCGGCCTGCTCCGCCAGGGGTGGGTTGACCGTCCCATCCCCGCAGGGTGGCCAGGCAGCGAAGGTCAACGGCGCGGGGAGGCCGGGAAGTACACGGGCCCGTACCTTACCCCTGCGACTCCGCGCTTGTCGCAGTGGCGGTCGAGGGACCGCCAGATGGCCGGGTCCGTCGGGCACATGAAGTACCCGGCAGAATGTCCCAACCGAGGACGTGGGTTAGCCAGGTACTCAGCATCGTACCTGGCTAACGCTTTGTGGCCGCTGAAGCGGCCGCGCTCGCCCTGGCGATACCGGGCGAGACAAATGTGCAGCTCGTCGTTCATTTCCTCCTCCTTCTTTTCTATCTACCGTCATTATAGGCGCATCTCCCTGCATTGTCAAGCATTTTGGTGCCAGTTTGCGAAACTCGTAAAACTCGTCTGACATAACGCGAAGAAGGGGCGGGACATTCCCACGATGCCCCGCCCCCAAGGGGAGTCGCCTGCCGAGTTTCGGTGGTTATCCGGCGCAAGGAGTAAAGGCCGACCTGCCGCGCTCCTGCTCTGAGGGCCTTTCGACTCCAGAAGTCGCCGTCGCTAGGTCAGCAGGCCCCCGGCGTGTCTATGGTGTCGGAAGCGTCTCTGCCCTCCTCACCAGAAGGCCGTACGTGGCTCCTATCGGGGATAAGCGTAGCATAGACCCTTCTCCCGGTCAGAAACCCACGAATCCTCGGAAGGGGATTGAAACGTGCTTGCGAAAGATCGTTCGGGGTCTACTCATTGCTTTGCCACGAGTTTATCCCTTGTGGTCCGTTCCAGCCACTCGCGGATAGTGATTCCCTGCATAGCCGCCTCGATTTTGACGAGGCGGTGCAGGTCGG
>JAZDOA010000208.1:0-2366 GCA_043799175.1 Pseudomonadota bacterium
CCGCACCTCCAAGGGCCTGGCCATCATCAACCTCCTCTCCATCACCGAGGGGGAGCGGGTCACTTCCCTGGCGGCCACCACCGGTTATCCTTCGGACACGTTTATGGTGATGGCCACCCGGAAAGGGGAGATTAAAAAGACGTCGCTGGACAAGTTCACCGCGGTGCGCTCCAGCGGTCTCATCGCCTTCGACCTGGCCTCCGCCGACGAGCTGGTATCCGTCTGCCTGGCCAAAGATGACGACGACATCATCATGGTGACGCGCAAGGGGCAGTCCATCTGCTTCGGCGTTGCCAGCTTGAGGGCGGCCTCAAGGACCAGCGGCGGCGTGCGCGGCTTACGCCTGGGCAAGGACGACGGCGTGGTCAGCCTGGACCGGGTCGACCCCGAGGCCTTCCTGCTGGTGGTCACCGAGAAAGGCCTCGGCAAGATTACCCCCCTGGCCCAGTACCCTCGGCAGCACCGCGGCGGCTCCGGCGTGAGAACGTTCAAGATTGTGGAGAAGTCCGGCGAGGTGACGGCGGCCAGGGTGGTCTCGCCGAAATACCAGGTGTTCCTGATTTCCGCCGAGGGCATGATGGAGCTGACGCCGGTTAAGGAGAAGGACCCCACCAAAGGTGGCATCTCCACCCAGGGCCGGAGTACCCAGGGCGTCAAGCTGATGACCCTCGACGAGGGCGACCGCCTGGTAGCGATTACCGCCGTGGAGTAATTGCGCAACTGCGCAAATACTCCAGCTTAACGACGCTGGCTCAGGCAGTTCTCCGATTTCTCGAGGCCGCAGGCGCTGCAGGCACCGGTACGGCAGTCCGGTGTATCCGTCCCCTCCAGGGCACGCCGGAGCTCCCGCTGTAAGAAGGTATCGGTGACGCCCGTATCGATATGGGCCCAGGGCAGCACCTCGTCAGGGGAGCGGTCGCGGTGGGCATAAGCACCGGGCTCCAGCCCGGTATCGGCAAAGGCGCGGAGCCAGTCGTCGTAGCGGAAGTGCTCCGTCCAGGCGTCGAACCGGCAGCCGAGCTCCCAGGCGCGCTGAATGACTCTCCCCGTCCTCCGGTCCCCCCGCGAAAGCGCCGCCTCCAGCAGGCTGACCCGCGGGTCCTGCCAGGACAGACGCACGCCCTTGTGTGACAGGCCGCGCTGGAGGACTTCCTGCTTGGCGCGCAAAGAATCCTCACCTTCCTGGGCCGACCACTGGAAGGGCGTATGCGGCTTGGGCACGAAGGTGGCGACGCTGACCCTTATCATCGGCTTCTTGCCGCTGGCCTTCCGGCCCTCGACGCGGACCTTCTCCACCAGGGTGACGATGCTCTCCACGTCCTCGAGGGTCTCGGTGGGAAGGCCGACCATGAAGTAGAGCTTGAGGCCGGTCCAGCCCCGCTCGAAGGCGGTGGCGGCTGTCTCAAGCAGGTCTTCCTCGGTCAATGGCTTATTGATGGCCCGGCGCAGTCGCTCGCTGCCGGCCTCCGGGGCGAAGGTCAGCCCGGTGCGACTCCGGGTGGGGAGGGAGCCGACCAGCTTGATGGAGGAGCTGTCCAGGCGTAGGCTCGGCAGGGAGAGGGTGAGGTTGGGGTAGCGGCGGGTGAGCTTACCCACCAGCTCGTCGATGCCGGCGTAGTCGGAGGTGTTCAGCGACACCAGGGAGAGCTCGTCGTAGCCGCAGCTGGCTATCAGCTCTTCAGCCGCCGCGATGACCTCCTCGTGGGGACGCTCGCGCACCGGACGGTAAATCATGCCCGCCTGGCAGAAGCGGCAGCCCCGACTGCACCCGCGCTGAATCTCGATGGCGGCGCGGTCGTGCACCACCTCGATGAAGGGCACCACCGGGTGGAGGGGCGGCGGGGGCAGCTTTCCGACGAGTCGGCGTTGAATTTTGGGGCCGGCCTCCGGGACGGCGGGGGTCAGGCTTTTGAGCAGGCCGTCGGGCTGGTACTCCGCGTGGTACAGGGCGGGGACATAGACCCCGGGGACGGCGGCCAGCCGGCGCAGCAGCGGTTCTTTACCCTTGTCCCCGGACTCGCGGTAGGCGTCGAGGAACTCCAGCAGCACCTCCTCGCCGTCGCCGATGAAAAAAGCGTCGATGAAGTCGGCCATCGGCTCCGGGTTGAGGCAGCAGGAGCCCCCGGCGATGACGAGCGGGTGGGAATTATCTCTCTCCGCGGCCAGCACCGGAATCCCCGCCAGGTCGAGCATGTTGAGCACATTTGTGTAGGTAAGCTCGTACCCCAGCGAGAACCCGACGATGTCGAAGTCCTTGAGCGGCCGCTGGCTTTCCAGGCTAGGGAGGGGGATACGGCGCTGGCGCAGGACGGTCTCCATGTCCGTCCAGGGGGCGTAGACCCTCTCGGCGAGGACGTCCGGCTGGC
>JAZDOA010000209.1:0-5836 GCA_043799175.1 Pseudomonadota bacterium
CCTGCCGCAGGTTGTGGAGGCGGTCATCGAAAAAGTTCAGGTAAAGGATGTTCTGCCGCGGGACCCCGCCGTCCATCAGCCGCTGGATAACCTGGAACATGTAGGTTGACTTGCCGCTCCGGCGCACCCCGATGCAGACGGTGGCTTTGCCGTGAACCGTCTCGATACGCAAACGCCGGGGCATCCCGGTCTCCAGCCGGGTTTCCTGGCAGTCCAGGATGATGGATCTGATCTTCTCTATTAAGACTCTTGGCCCATAATCGCCCCAGCCCGTCCCATCTCCAGAGCCTGCGCCACTTGCACTGCCCCCTCCGAAGCCCGATCCATCTCCGAAACCTGCGCCGGAGGCATTACCCCCGCCATAGCTCCAATCATTCATCTGCCCCCCGTCACGATAATTACCGGTTTCTGCCCTATCCGGTCACAAATATAGCCGGATGCATCCGTGAGCGTCAAGCGATATTCCCGGTTTTGCCCGAGATTTCCCGCAATCGTTCCGGTCTGCCCGCCGCCTCATGGCGGCGCCACTAAGGAATCTTTGACTCAACAGAGTAAAGAGCGTGGTTTTGATGTCTGTTACGCCGGGCTTACCGCCGAACCCGCCACGGCGTACTGCAACTCATACAGCCTCCAGTAATACCCCTTCAGCGCCAGCAACTCGGAGTGGGTCCCTTCCTCCCGCACCCGGCCCTTGTGCAGCACCAGGATGCGGTCCGCCTTCTGGATGGTAGACAGCCGGTGGGCTATGGCAATGGTCGTCCGGCCCTTCATCAGCCGCCCCAGCGCTTCCTGAATCAGCTGCTCCGTCTCGGTATCCACGCTGGAGGTTGCCTCGTCGAGCACCAGCACCCTGGGGCCATAGGCCAGTGCCCGGGCCAGGGCCAGCAGTTGCCGCTCGCCTGATGACAGGGTAAGGCCCTCCTCGTGCAGTTCCTCCTTGAGGCCGGCGGGCAGCCTCTTCAGGAACCCGCCCAGATTGGCGCAACTGACCACGCGCTCCATCTCCTCGGATGACAGGTTCTGGCCCATGGCGATGTTATCCCCCACGCTCCGGGCGAAGAGAAAGACGTCTTGCATCACCAGCCCTATCTGGGAGCGCAGCCAAGCCTGGGGCAGTTCTCTTATGTCGATCCCGTCGAGCAGTATCCGGCCCTCGTCGGGGTCGTAGAAGCGCTCGAGCAGGTTGATTACCGAGGTCTTGCCCGCCCCGGTCGCGCCCACGATGGCGACGGTTTCCCCCGCGCTGGCCCTGAAGGAGATATGGTGCAGGACGGTCTCCTGGCCGTCGTAGCTGAAGGAGACGTCGCGGAACTCGACCTCGCCCTTTGATGCGGGCGCCTGGGCGGGGGACAGGGGCTCCAGAATGGTCTCGTCGGTATCGAGCAGGCGAAAGATCCGTTCCGCCGAGGCCAGGGCGGACTGCATGACGTTATATTTTTCTCCGAGGTCACGCACCGGCTTGAAGAACATCTGCATGTAGGCGATGAAGGCCACCAGCAGCCCCAGGGTCAGGCGTTCTCCGAGGACCTGTCCTCCGCCGTACCAGACTATCAGGGCTATGGCCACCGCCCCCAGCAGCTCGGTGCAGGGGCTGAACACGGCAAAGACGAAGATCTGTCTTGCCCCGGCCAGATAGGCGCGGTGGTTGATCTCGCGAAACCGCCGTAGGTTCTCCGCCTCCCTCGCGAAGGCCTGCACCACTCTGAGGCCGCGGATGTTTTCGGACAAGGTCGAGTTCATGTCCGCTATGAGCACCCGGATCTGCCGGAACGCCTCGCGGGCCGCCCGGCTGAAGAAGACGGTCAGGAGCGCCACCAGGGGTACCACCGCCAGGCTGACGAGCGCCAGCGAGAGGTCGAGCCGCAGCATCAGGGCCACGATGGCCAGGGCGAGCACCGCGTCCTTGAACAACGCCACCAGGACGGTGGTAAACATCTCCTGGAGGTTCTGGATGTCGTTGGTGACCCTCGTGACCAATCTGCCCACCGGCTGGCGGGTATAGAAGGAGAGCGACTGCGTCTGCAGATGGTTGAACAGTTTCAGGCGCAGATCGAGCATCATCCGCTGCCCGGCCAGCTCCATGGTGTAGGTCTGCACGAAGCTGAGGCCGAAGCTCAGGAGCAGCAGCACGGCGAAGACCGCGGCGATGCGGCCCACCCCGGCCAGGTCGCCCGCCCGGAGGCGATAGAGGTCTGAGGCGCTTAGGCCGCGGAGGCGTTCATAGTTGGCAAAGGCATAGCAGCCTGTTGAAAAGCACCCATCTGCGGCGTTGCGCTCATCCTGAGTCAGTGCCGCCGTACTTCTATGTACGGCTCCTGCCTCAGGAGTTCGCGCGTCTAGCATCTGGGCGTTTTTGAACAGGCTGCGCGAAGAGCGTTTCTCCGCAGGCAGATGGCTGCCCGCCAGGTGGAAGACGCCCGGGTGGCGGGCCACCACCTGCCTGGCCCCAGGGTTGGTGAGCGAGGCTGGATAGAACATCTCGGGCCGCAATGTTCTGGACTTTTCCAGCAGGGCGAGCTGCCGCCGGTCCAGACGGTGCACGGCCTCGGGAAGGATGAAAAAGACCCCCGGCTCGCGAGTGGGCAGGAGGGCGGGACCGACAAGGCGATGGATGTCGCGTTGCCGCTCGGACGACAGCCCGCGGGTGACCACCATGCGCGCCGAGGGTACGATGCAGCGGTCGATGGCCGTCTTGGTAAGGTAGGGCAGCACGACGTCGGCACCCGCCGCCAGCAGGATGAAGGCCAGGCTCAGCAGAATGAAGGTCCGATAGGGCCTGGCGAAGCTCAGCAGCCGGCGCGCCAGGGTGAGGTCGTAGGAGCGGCCCAGGTCGTCTTCCTCGAGGTGGCCGTAGTCGTGTTTCAACTTCCCACCAGCTCCGCCGCGCCCGTTCGTGGGGGTCTTTTCGTCTCCTCCATCTCCGCTTCGAGTTGCTGCCGACGCCAGATCTCGGCGTAGTGGCCCCCCTGGGCCAGCAGCTCCTGGTGGGTGCCGGCCTCCAGCACGCTCCCCTCTCCCAGCACGTAGATCCGCCAGGCGTCGGTAACAGTCGCCAGGCGGTGGGTGACCATCAGGATGGTCCGCCCCCGGTCCCGGAGCAGCCGGCGCAGGTTCTCCAGTATGCGCTGCTCCGTGCGGGTGTCCACGGCCGAAAGGGAGTCGTCGAGCAGCAGCAGGGGGGCATCGGCCATGAGGGCGCGTGCCAGGGCCACCCGCTGCCGTTGCCCGCCCGAGAGGGTCAGTCCCCGCTCCCCGAGCACGGAGTCGTAGCCCCGAGGGAGAGCCACTATGGTCTCGTGGACCTCGGCCAGCCGGGCGGCCCGCTCCACCTCGGCCAGGGAGGCGCCGGGGCGGGCGAAGGCGATGTTTTCGCGGATGGTGTCCGAAAAAAGAAAGGTGTCCTGGGGCACGTAGGCCATTCGGCTTCGCAGGCTGGCAAGCGGCAGCCGCATGATGTCCGTTCCGCCCCAGGTGATCGTGCCGGGGGGAGGGTCGTAGATGCGCGGGAACAGGTTCAGGAGGGTGCTCTTCCCAGCGCCTGTTCTGCCGACGACCGCCACCAGGCTGCCTTGGGGTATTTCCAGGCCGACCCCGTTCAGCGCCGGTGGTTGGTTTTCGGCGTAACTGAAGGAGAGGTTTTTGACCTCGATGTCCCCGAGGGGGGGCTCGTCCTGGTTTTTTCGGGCCTGGCCTGGTGTTTTTTGGGGAGAGGCGGTGTTCAGGACGGAGTTGATGCGCTCCATGGAGGCCGCGCCCCGTTGCAGCAGGTTCACCACCCAGCCTATGGCCATCATGGGCCAGGTCAGCATGGAGAGGTAGGCCATGAAGGCCACGAAGTCTCCGGTGGTGATGTCGCCGCCGATGACCTTGCGGCCGCCGAGGAAGAGCACGGTGGCGGCGACCAGGTTGGAGAAGAGACTGATGAGCGGCACGAAGACCGAGCTTATGCGCGCCAGGGCCATGTTGCGGCCAACGTACTCCTGGGCGGCCTCCCGGACGGTCGCCGCCTCGCTCTCCTCCAGCCGGTAGGCCTTGACCACCCGAATGCCGGCGAAGCTCTCTCTTATCCGCTCGGTGAGGGTGGAGAAGCCGGCCTGCACGTTTCGGAAGCGCCGGTGGACCTCCCGGCTCTGCAGCTTGGTGACAATGGCCACGGCGGGCATGGGAATGGCCGCTATGAGGGTGAGAGGCACGTTTATGTAGAGCATGAAGCCGAGGGCTGCCGTCCCCAGAACGATGCCGTCCACCAGGGCGACGATGCCCATGCCCACGGCCAGGCGCACCGCCTCCACGTCGTTGGTGGCGTGGGCCATGAGGTCGCCGGTGCGCATGTCGCCCAGCCTGGTGGCCGAGAGGGCTTGAATGCGCTCGAAGAGGAGGTTGCGCAGCGCCTCCTCCACCCGGCGGGCATGGCCCAGAATGAAGTACCTCCAGGCGAAGCGGGTAACCCCCATCCCGATGGTGATGGCCACTATGGCCAGGGCGGCCAGGGAAAGGAGCCGGGGCGTGGCGGTGCCGTAGGTCAGGCCGTCCACCGCGCGGCGAACGACGTAGGGGATGAGAAGCTGTAGCAGGTCGACGCCGAGGAGTGCCCCCAGGCCGGCCAGCAGTTGCCAGCGGTGCTCGATAAAGTAGGGCTTTAGGGTCCGAAAGTGGCCCAAGATAACGCCTCGTGCGTTTTCTTTTGGGCGGTCAATCACCTTCTGCGATTGATACCGTTGGAACCCAATGTAACCCTATTTCTGGCGACTGCAAAGCGGGAGGGGCGGCCCTGAATCTCCGGGTAAGAATGCAGGTCGTCTGGGCGCCGATAGCCGGTGCGAATGCCGCGTCCTCGGGCCTCACCGACCCGCTCAACGTAGCGGTGCTACGTCTCAGGGTCGGCGAGGCCCTGCGGTGCGACCTCGCTTGGCTCTCAAAAAACGCCCAAGCGGTTCGACCCTTTTACCCCTTTCACCCATTGGGTGAAACCGTGAAGTGACCGTTCTCAGTAGCTGAAGTATCTACGAGATGCCCGAGGGCGGAGCGTCCTGGCGCGGCTCGCGCCCGACGCGTGGCGGACGGGAAGTATTAATTCTACCTTGCCATCCTGAAGGAAGGCTTGGATGCGCCGGACGGCGCTTCTTCTCCTCTGGCCATTGAACGGCCCACCGTCTCCAACCAGCCGAGTTGCCCGGCAATCGAGGAGATCGGATTGCAGTTAAAGAAGTCTTCGATTATCTGAAGGGCCTGATCTGGCTTGAGATCCCACTCCAGCCGGGTCGTAATGACCGAGTTGTCCTTGCTCCGCTGGTCGGCGCCGTCAGGGATTAGAACCACGGCCAACGCTTCCAGTAGCCGTGATCCCAGGGCCGCAAACCAGGCTGCGGCGTCGTGGGAGTTGGGCAGCTTTATGCCGGACAGCACGGTGGCCAGTTGGCGTACCTGGCCGAACACCAGCGGCCGTTGCTCATAGATGTTCCCTGCGATTTCATACCTGAACGGTTGCATGGGATGCCTCTCCTTTCCTGATCAAGGGGTTTGTTCCCAGCTCCCGGCCGTGATCCTGGGGGGAATGGGAGTGCCGCCAAAGGCGGCAACATGGGTTCCAATACGCCATTCTTCAATACCGGTGGCGTGATGCCCGGCCGCACATATATGAGAGAAACCATTGCCGACCTGTTCCAATAATCGGCAACCCCACGGGATCTCCTTAAGGTAAAAATCGCGGCCAAACAGTTTTAAAGGTGAGTATATCTTCTTAGGCAAGAGTGACGGTGGCCACGGAGATTGGGGGTAGCGAAATCGGGGGCTTACAATCGCAGGGGGGCGGCGTACCCAGTGAGTTCCACGTAGG
>JAZDOA010000074.1:0-32464 GCA_043799175.1 Pseudomonadota bacterium
TTGCGGGCCAGCTCGACGGCTCGCCGCGCCTCGTCCATGTCTGGCTCCGGAGCATCTCCCGGATAACGGATGTCGACACCGTACGGAGTCAGCCCAGCAGCATCCTTGAGACTTGTCGCCAGGTCCTGGTCCGCTAGTGCAACCAGGTCAAGAAGTTCCTCGATGGCATGTGTTTTCCGGAACTCGACTTGGTGCCACGTAAGAGCGGCTTTCAGGCATTTCTCGGCGGTCTGCTGGGCGTGAAAGCACGCTGGGTATGGAAAAGGGCGGGCCGCGGAGAGCAGAACTTCGCTCGCTTGCAGGTCCTGCTCGGCCTTGGCGAGCCATTGGCGCACGATTTCCTTCTTTACCTCTTCAGGCGGCCTCATAGATCACCTTGCCGTACTTGTTTGCCGGATACGCGATGCCACCGATCACCCCCTTACTCTCCTCGAACCATTCGGTGGAGATCACGATGACGTCGAAGGGGTAACCAAGCCCGCGCAGCATGCGTCTAAGGTACACGCTCTCCTGCCTGTGGTTGTCCGGGTCAGCTTGAATCACGAGAAGATCGATATCGCTGTCGCGGGTCATGGTGCCGGTGGCGGCCGAACCGAATAGTATAATCCTGTCCGGCCTGGCGCCGCTGAGGATGCGTCGCACGATCTCACCGACCAATGCTTCGTCGATTCCCATGGCCTCTTCCTCTGTGGTCAGTAATGCTATATTTCGGGGGCGCAATGCAACAGGTCTGTTGAAAACGGGGACAGGAAAGGGCCGTAGTGGTGGAACTGGCGCCGGAAGGCTGGATGCTGGGGCGCCACGGATAGCAGCCCATCCGTGGCGTTGCGCTCAGGCCCCTCGTCAGTGCCGCCGTACTTATTATACACGGCTCCTTCCTCGGAATTCCGCGTGGTCGTAGCCTGCTGGGCATTCTTGAGCAGTCTGTCCAAGAGGAGTTTTTCCGCATCCGGTTAACAAAAATTGTCAACCCAAAACTCAAACGCGGCGGCCGCAGGCAGCATACAAGGCGGGGAGCGGAATTCGGAGGGTTGAGAGTCTGACTGGTTTGTCATGCAATCTGAACCAGTTGGCCGGATAAAGGCCGCAGTCTGGTTTTTTGGCACGGCCATTGCTTTTACCGCTGGCCATGATCGCACGTCAGGCTGGGGAAGAGATTGTAAGACGAGGCTGATCCCCGGCGGGCCGGTAACCGATAAGGCTCAACAACGACATTAATGGAATACAACCTGGCAAAAAATCTTTAGGAGGAAGCAAACTAATGTTGAAGTTCAAGAACTCAAAAGGCTTCACGCTGGTAGAATTGATGATCGTCGTGGCCATCCTGGGTATCCTGGCCGCCGTGGCCATCCCGGCTTATAGCAACTACGTACGGTCTTCCAAGGAACAGACAGGAGTGAGCAACGTGGACGCGGCGGCACGCTACATCAGAAACGAGTTGTGCAAGCGAGACATTCCCGGACAGACGCCCAGCGCGAATGTCGTTACCGACTTGAATGCGGGTGGCAAGACCAGTCCTTGGAACTCCACCCTGCCAGCCTTTTTGGCGGGCGCCGCCGCTGGCATCGGACAGGTATGCATCACTCCGACTAATATGGACCGTGCTACCGTTGCCGCCGGGGCTAGCGTCACCATCGACAACGATTGCAACGGTGATACCGTACTGCATAGTCCCGCTGTTGTTGGCCCGCCTGCGAAGGCAGCTGACCCGGCACAAATTGTAATCGTAGCGGATTGAGAGTGTAAATGCAAGGCGACACACCCGGCCGGGTGTGTCGCCTTGCGCTGGCGGATGGGCGGCTGTAGACGGGCTGTCAGACCAAGGAGACCGGTCATGGCTAACAGACACGGCTTCACCATGGTTGAATTGATGATGACCGTGGCCATTATGGCCGTTCTCGGGGCCGTCGCCTATCCTTTCTACACCGGATACATAGCCTCCGGCGTTCGCGCTCAGGCCACGTCGGGGCTGGAAGACCTGCGCATGCTGGAGGAGGAGTACTTCTCGCTGAACAACGCCTACGTCGCCGGCGCCAATACCGCGGCCCTTCAGTTACCTGCCGCTCTCCCAGGGTTCAACCCCAATACCACCGAATATGACTTCTATGTGACGCTGGGGGCGGGAAACACCTACACCGCCGGTGCCATTCCGCAGTCTGGCAGCAGGGCGGAGAGTTACGGAGACGCGGTCGTCGGGGCCGGCGGCGCCGTGGCCACTGTAGACCAAGACAACGTACGCGGGGGGGGCTGCACGTTCTGGTAGGATTCGGCCCGCGGTGGAAGAGGCGCTATGCGATTCGCTGGCCATGCGAAGCTTTGTGGGTATCGATCTGGGCCGGGAGGCGGTGCCCGACGAGACCACGGCATGCAAGTTCCGCCATCTGCTGGAGCGCCATGAACTGGGTCGGCAATTGTTTGAGCAGGTGCATCGTTACCTGGAGGCGCATGGCCTGAAGATAGCCAAGGGCACGATCATGGACGCCACCATTATCAATGCCCCCTCCTCGTCTCTCCCTTTCGGCAAGTTTGCCAAGCGGGAGTGTCCATTTTCGTCAGGCTACCTCAAACTGGCGCCCCCTGGCCCGTCCGGAGCCGGGGGGCATTACCGTCCCTGGCCGGTACCGATGGCGGCAGGCGCCAGGGTCGCGGCCACGATGCCCCCCCGTTCCACAATCGAAGTGGCCCAGGCACTTACAGGCAAGGGGGAAGCCAGTGGGGCCGAATGAACCTTTTTTTCTTGACTTATTAGAGCTTCCATGGGAAGATACCTAGAAATTTCGGTGCATCTGCCCATAGGAGGAAGCAAACAATGTTGAAGTTCAGGAACTCAAAAGGCTTCACCTTGGTGGAATTGATGATCGTCGTGGCCATTCTGGGCGTCCTGGCCGCCGTGGCCATCCCGGCTTATGCCAACTATTTAGGTGCCTCGAAGCAGCAGGTGGTGAGATTTAACATGGACGCAGCAGTACGCCTCGTCAGGAGCGAGATAGGCAAGAGGGCTTTACCCGGCACGGTTGCAACTGATAATATTATAACCGACCTCAATGCAGGCGCCAAGAAGAGTCCCTTCGACAATATCCTGGGTGCGTTCACACCCGCAGCACTGCCCGGCAAGGGTCAGGTTTCCATCGTCCCCTTAAGCTTCGCGGCTATCGCTCCGAATACCCTCGTTACCATCAAGGCAGATGTCAACGGCGATGGCATTGCCGGTGGCTTCGGGGGCAAACCTCGGGTTGCAGACCCCGCTGACGTGCTCATCGTTACGGAGTAGTAGTCACCACGACAAAAGGGTGAGCACGCCTTGGGCGTGCTCACCCTTTGAGCTTCGGCGGGGCCAAGGGAGACATGACAATGGCTGACAAGAGAGGCTTCACTCTAGTCGAATTGATGATGACCGTGGCAATCAGGGCCATTCTCGGCGTCATTGCCTATCCACTCTACACCGGATACATAGCCTCCGGCGTCCGCGCCCAGGCCACGTCGGGGCTGGAAGGCCTCCGCATGCTGGAGGAGGAGTACTTCTCGCTGAACAACCGCTACGCCACCGGCGACACGACTTATTTTGCCAATACCGGAACCATTCAGGCATTTCTCCCACAATTCAACCCTGCTATGGGCGAGTATGAGTTCTGTTTGGTGGTTGCCAGCAATACTTACACCGCTTGTGCCATTCCGCAGCCGGGCAAGCAGGGCCGCGAGTTACGGGGACCCTGTGGCCCCTGGTAGCCCCGCCGCTGCCGCCGTGGCCACCGTAGATGAAGACAACGTACGCGCGGGTGCCAACTTCTGGTAGGATTCGGGCCATGGTATGCGAAAAAATCCTCTTCATGCGGCCGTCGGCCGCCGGCCCCGGTCGGCACGGCCGGCCTTTGCCTTTCCTGGCGGGAGACCCCTAAACCTTGGCTATCCACCTACCAGCCTTCTTCATCTTCGGGACCTTCATTTTGGGGGCCATCATCGGCAGCTTCCTCAACGTGGTGATCCACCGCCTGCCGCAAGGCCAGTCGTTGGTGCGGCCGCGCTCCCGCTGCCCCTTCTGCCAAAGCCAGATCCGGGCGGCGGATAACATCCCCATCCTGAGCTTCCTCTTGCTCAGGGGGCGCTGCCGCGCCTGTGGTCATGCCATCGCCTGGCGCTACCCCCTGGTGGAGCTGCTGAGCGGGCTGCTCAGCGTGGCCCTGGCGGCAACCTTCGGCATTACCGCCAACTACTTCGCCTACTTCGCCTTCGCCGCCGCGCTGCTGGCCGTCTCTTTCATTGACCTGGACCTGCAGATCATCCCCGACGCCATAAGCCTTCCCGGCATCGTGGTAGGCCTGGGCCTGTCATTCCTGCTCGACCCCGGCTGGCCCGGCTTCGGGCCCACGGGGAATTTTCTGGCCGCGCTGGCCGGCGGCGGGGTGCTCTATGGCCTGGCGGCCGCCTACCAGCGCCTGCGCGGCATCGAGGGCATGGGCATGGGCGACGTCAAGCTCCTGGCCATGATGGGGGCCTTCCTGGGACTGCGTTCCCTGCCCGTGATCCTCTTCGTGGGATCCATCAGCGGGGCGCTGGCCGGATTGGGTCTGATGTTTGCAACACGTCAGGGATTGAAGCATGCCATCCCCTTTGGGCCGTTTCTAGTCCTGGGGGCGTATTGCTACCTCTTCTTCGGCGAGGAGTTGATCCAATGGTATCTCAAGCTGGGGAATCAGTTGTAGGGCGGCGGAAGGTGGCCCGAGAGCCCTGGGCGGTCAGTCTTCGCACGGAGGTGCTTCTCAGCCTCGGCGTCCTCATCATCTTCGCCCTGGCCCTCAACGCGGCGTTGGTCATCAAGCTCTGGGAGGATGACCTCGTGGCCAGGCGGCTGGAGGCCATGAATGCCATGGCCACCACCGCACAGGCCCTGGCCCCAAACGCCCGGGCCACCGGCGGCCAGACCTTCCGCCACATGCTTCCGCTGATGGCCACCGACTGGGCCGCCCTGGCCGTTTACGACAACACCGGTGCCGAGCTGGCCCGCTCCGGGTCTGACCTCCCCCCTTGTGACCAAAGGCAGATACTGGGGGCACTTGGGGCCAAGGGGCCGGTGATGGCCTTCACGGGCCGGCCCCGCTTCTTCCTGTCACATTGGGGCCAGGGGCTGCAGGTGTGCAAGACCCTGGAGGCGGCGGGGGTCACCGTCGGCGTGGTACGGGTGGTCTCGCCCGCGCGTGGCCTGGGGTTTGGGTTAGGGAAGGTCTGGGGCCTCGTTGTCCTCTTCACCCTCCTCAACGGTCTTCTTGCCGCCCTCGTGGGCAGCTACCTGCTCGGACGCCGCATCGTGGCTCCGGTGGAGCGGATGGCCGGGGCCGCCGCCGCGTATTCTCCGGGCAAGACCATTCCCGACCTGTCCGACCTGCGGGGCAGTGATGAAATCGGCCGCCTCGCCCGAAGCCTCGAGACCATGATGGACGGGCTGGAGGCCGGGGAGCGTAAGCGGGTCGATCATGTGGAACGACTGGAGCAGGTAGTACACCAGTTGCAGGCGCAAGGTGAGGCTGGAGGGTTTGAAAAGTTGCAGTAGTGGGAGGAGAAAACCATGAATCCACGCGACTGGCGTGCGGCCGCCGCCTGCACGCTCGTTATTGTTATTTGTGCCGTCGCCGTGCCGGCGTCCGCCAAGGACACCGATCTCTACAAATCGGTCCTTACTCCCAACTGCATGATAATGTTCGATACCTCTGGGAGCATGGACTTCGGCGTCTATGAGTACACCGAAGACTACGGCCGGTACTACGACTACCTCAGCGAGCTTAAGTACGAGGACAACTGGGCAACATATGACCTCTACAGTGGCACCGGTACCGACAACTACTTTTACGGCCCCTCCGGCCACCGGAGCTGGACGCGCGATGGGATCTACACCGTCGCGGGAAACATCGGTTACGGGGTCGGCCCTGACGGTAAGGGCAACAGCGGGGATGCCGGAAACTGGTACTGTACCTGGGACATGGACAACATGGCCCCCACCGGCTGGAACGTGAACCTCGACGGCACCCACACCATTACCACGGACGCCGAAGGCCACGTGATATTCAATGGTGGCCGCCTGCCCAACGGGCGGGACATAAAGGTGCATGATTGGGTCACGTTCGTCGACGGCAGCAAGGTTGACCGCGGTCTGGCCGGCCTCCTCAAGGCCCCAGGGTGGTACTTCAGCGGTTATTTCCTGAATGACCCTGACAAGAATCCCGTTCAGGACCGGCTTACCGCGAATCCCGTTTGGGCTAAAGCAGACACGGGCGGGCGCAAGATGACCGTGTTCTTTGTTCCCGGCAATTGGCGCAGCATGCAATGTGTCTACAATCTCCGCAGGTTGCTCGATGGCGACAAAAGCTATGTGGCGGCCTGGAGGGATATCCCGGACGAATCGAGCTACTTCGGGCATGTCGTGCCCTACAGCCTGACCTCTCCTGGCTACCCGTTTGAATACCTCAGCAGCTACCACGGGGAGTGGATCATCAACCAACCCGGCGCCAAGAGCATGAAGCTTCACTTCGACTTCTTCGATGTCGGGGATAAGTGCTTCAATTGTGTGACGCTCTTCGACCGCGACAATATACCGGTGTGGACCTACCGCGGCAAGAAAGGCCCTTTTTACTCGGTCGAAGTGCCCGGTGACACGGTCAAGATAAGGTTCGACACCATCTTCGGAGGCGCAGGGGGCTGGAGCATCGACAGCTACTCCTACATCCTCGAGGGCCGTGGGCATTACAAGATACAGCCACGCATAGAGGTGGCCCGCGAGGCCATTTCAGTGGTGACCCAAGCCACGGCGGGCAAGATCAATTGGGGCCTGTCGAGGTTCGACCCCAGCGGGTATGGCGTCACCGAGGTCGTCGCGCCTTGCGGGGAACTGACCTTGCTGAACCTGCAAGGGCTGTGGGCTTTTGGCGGCACCCCGCTGTGCGGGGCCGCCCAGGAGATGTTCAACTACTTCAGATCCAAGTACCTCAGCGCCGGCGGGAATGAATGCGCCAAGAACTACGCCATCTACCTCACCGACGGCTACCCTACGGGGGATGACTGTAACTGCCTGCTGCAGACCGGGTATGTGCTGACCAACGACCCACCGGACGGCTTTACCCAGGACCCATCCTGTTATCCCTCCCCGCCGCCGGACCTCATGGACGACGCCACCGGCTATGCCTATACCCACGACTGTGTCGGCCGGGTTATCGAGGCGCCGGAGTCCTCCACCAAAAACGTGGTGAGCCATTGCATAGGGTTCAGTCTTGACATGCCCCTGCTGGAGGATGCCGCCCACGACGGGGGCGGCGCCTATTTCGTCGCCTCCAACCAGCAGCAGTTGATCAGCGCCTTCTACTCCCTGGGACTTTTGATAACCGGGAATGCCAGTTACACGGCGCCGGTGGCCTCCGTGGACGGCGGCAACCGCACCCAGCACGGCACGGAGATGTACTTAGCCTCGTTCAACCCCCAAAACAAGGGAGACGGCTACTGGGGGGGCAACGTCAAACGTTACGGGCTGGATTATCGGGAAAAATCCGGATGTCCCACGCGCAGCTCCAAGGAATGGGTAGTGGTGGACAGCCCCGGTGGGCCGGGCGCGGCGGATTCCACCGATTGTCAAGGGGCTTTCAAGGCCGGGTCCCACTCCTGGTGGGATGCGGACAACCAACCGGACGGCGACAGCGTGCTGAAGGGTGGCGTGGGCGAGGTACTGTTCAAGTCCATAAGCCCGGTGCCCGGCGATCAGTACAAGCGGAACATCCGGACGTGCCTGAACGGCAAGCTCACCGATTTCAAGAAGGATACCATCCGCAATGCCGACCTGGACGTTTCCTCCGACTCGGAACGCTATAAGATCATCAACTGGGTTTATGGCTTCACATACGAGGAAAACCACGGGGACCACGGGGATCCCGTGGCCAAGAGATGGCCGCTTGGAGACATTATTCATTCCGAACCGGCAATCATACAATACCGCGACCCTGGCTCTCAGTGCGTCACCAACCAGTATCTCGCCGTGGGGGCCAACGACGGCATGCTCCATGTGTTCGACACCGACAGCGGTGCGGAGATCTGGGCCTTTGTGCCACCCGACGTCCTTCCGAAGCTGAAGGGGTTCAATCCAGACCGTGGCGCGAACCAGCAGGATCTGGTGGACGGGTCTGTTACCGTCTGCGAGGTCACGAAGCCGAATAGCCATGAAATAGATAAGAGAATCATGGTCTTTGGCGAGCGTCGCGGAGGCAGGACCTACTATGCCTTCAACATCACGGATCAGAACCCCTCAAAGTGGGAGCTGCAGTGGCCCGGCGCGGAAGGGCGGCCGGGTATCATGGGGGGTATCACCAAGGGATTCGAAGAGCTCGGCCAGACATGGTCCAAGCCGCGGGTGGCCACCATCGGTAATTGCGCCAAGGAGCAAAAGGTCCTCATCTTCGGCGGCGGCTACGACCCCCAGGAAGACAGTGAACCCCCCGGTAAGCGCGCCATGGGCCGCGCCGTCTACGTCGTGGATCTGCTTACGGGGACTTGGATCTACGACTTTAAGTACGCCGCCGACTCGGCTACCTACAAGGAACTGGGGTGTGTGCCGGGCAGCGTGGCCGTGGTGGAGCAAGCCAACGGCAGGCTGAAGTGTTTCTACTTCGCTGACACCGCCGGCAACGTCTGGAAGACGACCTATAACGGGGGCGAGGGGTGCGTCCCCTGGGCTACCACCAAGGTCTTCGCCAGCAACCCTGGCTGGAATGCCCCCAGCGGCTCGAGCGGAGGCAGCCGGAACGACAAGGACGCCGGCCGAAAGATGTTCTACCCACCCGATGTCTCCTTGGGCAACACCTGGACCGATTCCCCGGTGCTCTATATCGGCACCGGAGATGGTGAACATCCCCTGGAGAGTACGGTCCAGAACCGCTTCTATTGCATCATAGACGACGGCACCGGCCCCCTGGACGAGCACAACCTGCTTAACGTAACCGGTGATGAACTCGACCGGGACTCGATAGCCGTGGAAGCCGAGAAGAACAGGATCATGACCGAACTGGAGCACGGGCGGGGCTGGTATATCAAAACAGCCTCCCAGGGTGCCGGCCACGCCGGAGAAAAAGTCCTGGCCGAGGCCACCGTCTTCGATAGCGTCGTCTACTTTACCACCTTCACCCCAGCGTCGGACGTCAGCGAGTGCATGCCCAGCGGCATGGCCAGGGTTTACGCCCTGAACTATGGCACGGGCATCAGCGTTTACGACTATACCGGAGACGGAAAACACAATGGCCAGGACCGCTACAAGACCATAGGCGACTCCATTGCCTCCGGGGTGTCCATCTCCATCCGCGATGGGAAGGCGGCGGCCTTTGTCAGCGTGGGTGGTGGCGTGGGCGGGGTGGCGGCTGACGGTTCCTCCAACCTCGGACGGCCCGTCCCGGCAAAGCGTATTCTGTGGCACGAACTGGATATGAACCAAACCCAACGAGGAGCGAGATATGGACAATAGCACCAGACTGTCAATGGGCGTCGTTGCCGCCTTTCTCTTGTTCGGCCTGACGGCCCAGGCGATGATGCTGCCGCCTGGAATGAACGTGGTGCGAGGCAGGATCAGCGCCGTGGATCTCAAGACGGACAGGCTGGTCGTGGCTGGGCGGACAATCTACTTCAACCTCCAGACCCACGTGGTTCAGGAGACGGCGGGCGACAAGTTGCGCCCCCTTTCTCGCGAAGAACTCTGCGTGGGCCAGCCGGTGGAGGTGCGGTACAGACTGACCGGCGGACGTTGCCTGGCGCATTTGATCGAGGCAATGGATGCCCAAGAGATGGAGCGGCGTGAGAAAGGGCGCGTGCCCCAATACCAATAAGTGCCCGTACCACCCGGCGGCAGGCTTTCCCCAACAGCCCTATCAAGTCTTCCGCCTTGTTTGCCGATACTGCTTGTAGGTTTTTCCGTTGTCTCCCGTGGCGGCAGGCCTGGTATGAAAATTGCTGTCACCCAGAGTAGCGGGACAGGAAATACAAGAATGAAGCGGGACAGCCTGAACTCGGGATTCACTCTCGTCGAACTGATGGTCGTGGTGGCCATGGTAGCCATTCTGGGGGTGCTTATCGGGCCCAGCCTCATGGGCAGTCAGGGGGCGCGCGGCGCCAAGGCGGCCGCTTGCGCCATAGCGGGTAACATCCGACAGGCCCGCCTCCTGGCCCAACGCGACTGCCGGCCCTACTTTGTTCAGTTCATGGACCAGAGTGTTCCCCTTGACAACGGGGACGGACTGCACCTGGACTGCATCATGTGGCGCGACCTCGTGGGCGGGACACTCAGCAACCTCGATGCCACCGACGCCGACGGCAATGGCATACCCGATGAGATAGTCGGCCAGGCCGCGCTGTTCGGCAATACCGCGGTGACGCCCCCCTACGGCAATGCCTGTAAGGGCGTGGTATTCGGCTCCATGGGCGTTAACGGGCCTGTCGGCGGCCCTCCCGGGGTGTTGGCGGCCGGGGGTCCGGTGTCCTTCACGCCCTACCCCAGCGGGATCGCAAACCAGACTATAAGGATCAGCCCCGAGGGCAACTGCAGCTCGGGCCGGGTCTATATTTCCGACTACACCCTCTCCGCACCCGGCGTTCCCGCTCCCTGCCGGGTCTGCTACTGCGTGCAGGTCAGCTCCAGCGGGGCGGTTCGGATCTGGCGCTGGACCCAATCTCAACCGACATGGGGGATGCTATAGCCATGAAAACCCCAGCGTCCCGGCAGGCGGGATTCACTCTGCTGGAGGCAGTGATAGCCCTGGGGCTCCTGGCCTTCACGCTGCTTGGCATGTTCCAGATGCAGCTCTATGCCGCGAGGAGCACCACCGCCAGTAGAGAGACGACCTCGGCCTTGGCCCTTCTGCAACAGCAACTCGAGACCGTCATGGCCGCGCCTTTCAGCGGCCCTTTGCTGAATGACGGGAACACCGGGAACACTGGCAACCTCGACAGCAGGACGGTGGTCGATAATAGCATCGGGGCCAACGACAACAGGGGCAACCCCTATACGCTCATCACCAACATACAGGACATCCCCGACGACCCGAGCGACCCGGGCAGTGCGGTTAACAGCAAACTGGTACGGGTGATTGTCGTATGGGGGCCGGGAGGCATAAGCAGCTGCGGGATTACGACCTGCATTCGCAACGCTTGAGGAGTATGCCGCGTGAAACGAGCTGGATTCACCCTGGTGGAGATGCTGGTGGCCATGACCATCGCGGCGGTTGTTCTCGCCATGGCCGCCGGAGTGTATCGCCGCCAGGAGCATTCCTATCAGCTTCAGAACGAGATCATGGAGCGCCAGCAAAACGGCCGCATAGCCCTGGATGCCATTATGCATGACCTGCGGCAGGCCGGCCATATTACCTGTCTCCAGACCAGCGCGACTATCGACTACGACGGCGACGGGAATTTCGAAAACATCCTCAACGCCCAGGACAGCTTCGGGAGTCCGCCGGCTGGGGGTGGGGGCACCGACGCGGTTACCATTGTCTACGGGCGCCTCCCTCATCTGCTGGCCAGCGGTCCCCCCACCATGGAGTTCACTTCAAGCGCCACCCAGAGCGTGGTGTTGGGAAGCCTGGATCTCGACGCTGACGGGGCAAACGACTTCGGCCTGGCTGCGCCCGGCATCCCCGCCATGCCCTTCGGGGTGGCCTACGACTTTGTCCACAGCGTGGCCTTCACAATTACTGGCGGAGGCACCACGCTAACCACGGCGGGGCCGATGGAAGACTTTCCCTCCGGCACCTACGTCAGCCCGGTCAGCGCCATCAGATATTGGGTGGACGACACAAACACTGAAGGGGCAGTCGATGCATTGGACCCGATCCGGCCGAGGCTGGTGCGCCAGAACTTCGGCTGCGACCTGGGGGAGGAGACGGTCGCGGAGGGTGTGACCAACCTTCAGATCCAATATGGCGTGGACACTAACAATGACGGGGCGATAGACGCCTTCGTGGATAGTTTCGCCCCGGTCACCACCGCGACCGAGCGGGACGTTATCGCCGTCCAGGTGTGGATACTGGTGCGGAACGCCACCCCGCGTCCGCTACCCGTGACGAGCTTGGTCAATCCCGCGGGTTCCTTGACGATGGGTAACGTCACGGTGTCGACCGCGCCCAACGTCTTCCCGCAGCAGGTACTCTTCGGACAGGTGAAGTTGAGGAATCGTCGATGAACGGTCAGCCGGTAACAGACAGAGGGCAGCGCGGCGCGGCACTGGTTGCCTGCCTGATGGTCATGGCCATCATATCGCTGCTGGCGGCCTCGATGATTACCAATGCCGTAATCGAACTCCGCGCCGGCGGCAGCCAACGCCAGGCAAAGGTCAGCTTCTATGCCGCCGATGGAGCCACCCAGATGATAGCCGCGCGGCTTTCCGTTGCCGACCCCGCCGAGGTCGCTGCCAACGGATTCGACCCCATCACCAGAGATATGGGAACGGCCCTACCCGGTGACTGGCTTGTCGACCCCAGCGGGGCCTGGGTGAACCAGGCGCAAGTCGGCACCTTCCCGAGTTATAACTACCGCGTACGCTACCTGGGGAAGAGCAACCCCCCGAAAGGTTATTCCGCCATTCACTATGCCGGATATTACTATCAGGTTGACTGCAATACGAACGACGGAGCGGGCATAGGGACCATCTGCATGAAAATCGGCCCGAAGTAGCCAGCCATGAAGTCTCGCGCCGGCGATAGCTTCTTTGTCCGTGCGGCGATGGCCCGCGGGGAGGCTAAGGAACCTCTGAATAAGTCCCCGCGTTGACAACCGTTCGCCCTGAGGTATCGAAGGGCGAATATAAAACGGCTTCAAAGCATTCACTATTTCCGTTCATGCTTCGATACCTCAGCACGAACGGAAGCGGTTCAACGGGCTTATTCAGAGGTTCCCTCATGGCTTACTCTGCTGAAAATATGGTCAGGCTGCTGCGCTCTCGCAAACTGCTCAGCCAGCAGCAGGCCGACACCGTGCTGCTTGAAGAGACGAACCAGCGGCGTAAGCTGGAACGGGCCCGCGCCAAGGCAGGCACCAACGGGCGGGCGGCGGACATAATAGACGTTGTCAGCTCATTGAACCTCGAAATACCAGGCCTGCCGGGTGAAGTTCTGACAGAGGACATCATCATGCGGACCGTGGCCGAGAGCCTCCGCCTGCCGTTTCGCAAGATAGACCCGCTTGAACTCGATCTCGAAGTCGTCACGCAGACCATACCCCGGCAGTTCGCCTTGAAGCACTTCATCGTGCCCATCAAGATCAGCGACGGCAAGCTGGAGGTCGTGGTATTCGAACCTCAGCAGAGCGTCCTCGAGGACATACAACGGGTGGTGGGCCTGCAGGTCGTTCCCTGCATCGGCACGCGTAGCGACATCGAAAAGCTCATCTCGGAGTTCTTCGGCTTCAAGAACTCCATAGCCGCCGCGGACACCAAGCTCGCCCGACCGATGGTGGACATCGGTAACCTCGAGCAGTACATGAAGCTCCGGGCCACGAGCGAGCTTGATTCCACCGACGCCCACATCAAGAACGCCGTTGATTACCTCTTCAATTACGCCATGGAACAGCGGGCGTCGGATATCCACATAGAACCGAAACGGGAGAATTGCCGGATCAGGCTGCGCATAGACGGCATATGCCATACCATATATAACCTGCCCAAGAGTGTGCACTCGGCCATTGTCAGCCGCATCAAGACCCTCTCGCGCCTTGACATCGCCGAGAAGCGCCGCCCTCAGGACGGGCGCATCAAGATGGCCAGGCAGGCGGCCGGGGTCGAGGCCGAGGCCGAGATCCGGGTCTCCACGGTGCCCGTGGCCTTCGGGGAAAAGGTCGTGCTCCGTATCCTGGATCCGGACATCCTTTTCCAGGACCTCAGCGAGCTGGGCCTCTACGAGCGCGACTTCGCGGCCTTCCAGAGCTTCATCGAGACCCCCCACGGAATAGTGCTGGTTACCGGACCTACCGGAAGCGGCAAGTCCACCACCCTCTATTCCTCGCTTCGCTACCTGGCATCGGACCAGATAAACATCACCACCATTGAAGATCCCATCGAAATGGTTCACGAGCAGTTCAACCAGATAGCCGTGCAGCCCGCGGTAGGGGTCACCTTCGGCAATATCCTGCGCAATATCCTGCGCCAGGATCCGGACGTCATCATGGTCGGCGAGATCCGGGACCGCGAGACCGCCGAAAGCGCCATCCAGGCCGCCCTGACCGGCCATCTGGTGCTCTCCACCCTCCACACCAACGATGCCGCCTCCTCCATCACCCGCCTTCTCGACCTTGGCATCAAGCCCTTCCTGGTCTCCTCCACCCTGCTGGGCATCGTGGCCCAGCGCTTGGTACGGCGCGTATGCACCCATTGCTCGGAGGCCTACAGCGTATCCGCCACCGAGATTCTTCCGCTGGAGCTGCCCGAGGGCCACAAGGACAAGGTCCAGCTCTTCCGCGGCAAGGGCTGCGTGCATTGCAGGGGGACGGGTTTCCTGGGCCGTATCGGCATCTTCGAGGTCATGCCGGTGGGCGAGCGCATCAAGGAGCTTATCGCCCGCAACCCGGAAGAGGCGGCCATCAGGCAACAGGCCCTCAAGGAAGGGATGACAGTGCTGCGCCAAAATGCTATAGTGAAAATGCTCCAGGGGATCACTACCTTCGGTGAGGTAATAAGAGTCACCACCGGGGACTGAAGGCTGCGACAGACCGTAACGGGCTGCCGCCCCCCTTGAGGCATCTTCCAACGATGTATTTTCCAACGACGCATCCTCCAAGAAGAAATGCTTCTGGCGCTACGCCTTCATAACCTGGCCATTGTAGATTCCCTGGAGATTGCCTTCTCTCCCGGGCTGAACGTCATCAGCGGCGAGACCGGGGCGGGCAAGTCTATTATTGTCGGTGCCCTCGGTTTTCTGCTTGCCGCCAAGGCACCCTCGGCCGACTTCATACGCAGTGGCGAAGAAGAGGCCGAGGTCGAAGCACTCTTCGAGGCCTCCGGGCAGGATCTGCCCCAGGATCTCGACTTGGTGGAGGGGGGTGAGCTGGCCATTCGCCGGGTCGTGGGGCGCAAGGGCCGCTCCCGTGCCTGGCTGAACATGCGGTTGTGTTCTGGCCAGGTGGCCTCCGATCTGGGCTCCCGGCTGGTCAGCATCTGCGGCCAACATGAACATCAATCCCTGCTGAGCGGCCGCGCGCCGCACCTCGACATCCTTGACCGGCACGGCAACCTCCTGGCCCGGAGGGTCGCGGTCGCCGAATCCTTTTCGGCGCTCGGCGCAACCGCCCGCGTCCTGGAAGCGGCCGTGCAAGCCGCGCGGGAGATGGCCCAGCGGGTCGACCTGCTACGCTTTCAAGCCGCCGAAATAGAAGCCGCCAACCTCGGGACCGACGAGGACGTCGAGCTCGAGAATGAGCGCGGTCTGTTGAGGGCCGCCAAGAGGTTGATCAGCGGCGCGACCGAGGCCTACCAGCTTCTGGAGGGAGATGACGCGGAAACTGCCTCCGCGGTTTCCCGCCTGGGCAGCGCCCGCCGCAGATTGGCCGATCTGGCCGGGCTTGACCCGCGCCTTTCAGACGTCGCGCAAGGTACGGAATCAGCCTTCTACGCCGCCCAGGAGGCCGCGGCCACCCTGCGGGGCTACATGGCCGCCCTGGAGACCGATTCCTCCCGGCTTGACGGCGTAGAGGAGCGACTGGGAGTCCTTCACTCCCTGAAGCGCAAGTACGGACCAGGCCTGGATGACGTCATGGCCTTCGGCCGGCAGGCCCGCCAGGAGCTTGATTCTCTGGGCGACGCCCAAGAGCGGACCAAGGTTCTGGAGCTAGATCTGGAACGGCAACGCGCCGAGTGCTGGCGACTGTCTCGGGAACT
The DNA here is from genome assembly GCA_043799175.1 of Pseudomonadota bacterium. Classification (GTDB taxonomy): domain Bacteria; phylum Desulfobacterota; class JAZDOA01; order JAZDOA01; family JAZDOA01; genus JAZDOA01. Next base: position 15,878 of record JAZDOA010000074.1, read on the forward strand.
GGGCCAGGCGCGGGTCGAGGCGGCCCAAAGGCTGGCGGCGGAACTCACGGCCGAGTTGCGCCAGGTAGGCATGCCTTCGGCCCAGTTCAGCGTGCAACTGGACGGCCCTCGTGCCGCCGGCCCGGACGACCCGCTGTCTTTCAAAGGGGAGAGACTGACGGCCACGGGGCTGGAGGAGGCCACCTTCATGGTGGCGCCCAACCCTGGGGAAGGGTTCAAGCCTCTGGCCAAGGTGGCCTCGGGCGGCGAGCTGTCGCGGGTGCTCCTGGGCATCAAGACGGTCCTGGCCGGGAGCTCGGAGACCCTGGTCTTCGATGAAGTCGATGCCGGGCTGGGTGGGGCGGTGGCCGAGGTGGTGGGCCGCAAGCTCAAGGATCTGGCCCGGAGGCAGCAGGTGATCTGCATCACCCACCTGCCCCAGATTGCCAGCTTTGCCGACCGCCACTTCAAGGTGGCCAAGGATGTGGTCTCGGGCCGCACGGTGGCTGGGGTTCGGCAGCTCGAAGAGGAAGAGCGCCTTGAGGAGGTGGCCCGCATGCTGGGCGGAGTGACCATTACCGACAAGGCCCGCCAGCATGCTCAGGAAATGATAGCGGCCTCAGGCGTGCCTCAGGTATAGCGGATTGGAGTAGATCCAGGGACGCCACTTCCCCCACTTGCGCCGGCGGCACTCCAGGCGCCACACCCCCGCGGCGGCATCTTTGTGGCATAGCTCGCGCCCCCAACAAACCTCGGCCTGAGGCCGGCCGTCGCGCAACAGGGTAAGGCGGCAGTCTTGGGGGGTTTTCGCCAATATTTTTGCAGCGGGGGTTTTTTCTCCGAGAACGGCCTCCTCGCCCATGTGTACCCGCCTGCCGCCCACGTTAGCCCAGAACTGAAAGCCCCGGCCATCACCGAGGGCCTCCAGGCAGACATAGGCCCGGCCGGCCGCCAATGCCCGGAGCAGGGCGGCTTCATCAGGGGCGGCCCGGCCAAGGAAGGGCCGCTCCAGCAGGACGTGGGTAAGCACCAGCCGGAAAGCCGTCTCGAAGCTGAAGATTTTGAAATTCAAGCCGAAGAGGCGCCGGTGGAATTCATGGTTGTCCATCTCTCCGAAGCCGGCCACGGGGCGCTCCTGGCCCAGGGCGTCCCAGCGGGCCAGCGTCTCCGGCTCCGGGCCGCGTAGAGCCAGAGCCGGGGAGGCATAGGCCACCAGAGAGCGGACGATGCTCCTCAGCCTGTTCTGCCAGTCCGTCATGGTATCCCAGACGCTAAGCCCCGCGAAGCCATTCACGGACCAATCCGTCCACCGATACGACTGCACCCCGAAGAACCTGGCCCCCTTGTGGTCGGGGTGGGCTATGAAACAGATACCCCCGGCGGCCCGCACCCTGTCTATGAGGGCCTGCACAGGCTCCCCGGCCTGGGGCAGCAGGGGCTCATTGATGCCGAACACCAGCAAGTGGTTGTATCTGGGCGAGATTTCCTCTCCGGTCACCACCAGCACCTTGTCCCGCCAGCCGTCCTCGCCCTCGGCTTTGGCCTTGAGGTTGAAGTGATCGGTGAGCAGGACGAAGTCCAGCCCGCACTTCCGGGCGGCGGTGGCGATTTCAGCCACGGTGCGCCGGCCATCGTGGGAGTGGGCGCTATGGATGTGTACCGCGCCCCGGTAGTCATACAGCGGGCCGTCTTCCGCGGGCGGCAGGGCCGCCAGCCGGTTCTCGGCGCCCATGAGCCTCGGTGACAACCAGACCGCCTGAGAGGGCGCCGGCTTCCTGTCGGCGTTCCCGACAGGGCCGTGGTTGCACGATGCTCTCTCTCCACGGCGGAGGTATATGATAACCTGCCTTATGGGGCGCATGTTCGCCTCGCAAAAAAATCCTGCTGGAGGGGGCTTATGTTCGAAACGAAAAACTGGGATTTTATCAACACCGGGCTTGAAGGCCTCAGCCCCAGGCTGCTCCAGGCCCACTACGGGCTATATCAGGGCTACGTGCGCGGCATAAACGAAATAGAAGAAAGGCTGAAGACAGCGGACCGCGCCAAGGCCAATTACTCCTTCGGCGAATTCACGGAGCTGAAGCGCCGGGAGCCAGTGCCCCTCATGGGGACCTTCCTGCACGAACTCTACTTCGACAATCTCTCTGCCCATCCGCTGGGCGAAAACAGCTCGCTCGCCCAGGATCTCAAGAAGGATTTCGGCTCTCTCGATGCCTGGTGGGCGGACGCCAAGGCCTGCGCCCTGGGGACGGTCGGCTGGTGCATCACCAGCTACAACTGGCGAGACCGCAAGCTGCACAATTACCTGGTGGAGGAACACCACCGTGGGTTCCCCGCCTTTCAGGTGCCTGTCATAGCCATAGACTCCTGGGAGCACGCCTTCGCCCTGGACTATGCCACCGGCCGGGCCAACTACCTGGAGGCGTTCCGCAAGCTCATCAACTGGGAGGTCTGCCAGGACCGCTACCAAAAGGCCATCAGGGGCTAATGCGAAGGGCCGCGACCCGTTCAGTCTTCAGTGCCCGTCAGGGGGCAGCCAGCGCAACCCGGACTCCTCTTGGCGCAGTGCTCCTTGGCCAGCCGGACAATGAGCGCGTGGTACTCGTTGAAGACAGTGGCGTCGGGATCCAGGTTCTCCATAAAGAGGGCCTGGATCTCGTCGTAGCCCGCGTCATCTCCAACCAGCCCGTGGCGCGAGAGGACACGCCTGGTGTAGGCATCGACCACAAAGACCGGCCTGCCCAGGGCATAGAGCAGAATGCTGTCGGCTGTCTCCGGGCCTACGCCCCGGCTGCCGAGGAGCAATGCCCGCAGCCCGGCCGTCTCCATGGCGGCCATGCCTTCCAGATCCCCGAAGCGCTCTTCGATGACCCGAAGCACGTTGCGTAGTCTGGCCGCCTTCAGCCTGTAGTAGCCGCTGGGTCTGATGAGATATTCCAGGCGGTCCGCTGGCTCGACCAGGAGGTGGGCAAGCGCCCTGGGCCCGGAAAGCAGGCCAGCCGCCTTGAGGTTCGAGATGGCCTTGGCCACGTTGGTCCAGGCGGTATTCTGGGTGAGCACGGCCCCGACAACCACTTCCAGGGGGGAATCACCGGGCCACCATCCCTGCGGCCCAAAACGGGCGAGCAGTTGCCGGTAAATGCCTGTCAGGTCAGTGGTGTGCCGTCCCATGCCGTCCCTCCTCCTCCAGACTTCCGGGCAACGGCCCCCCATCACCAAAGCTTTCAGGTGCCAGGCCGCGGCAAGGATGAGGGAGCGAGGTCTGTCAGTCCCTGGCCTTGTAGAAGAGGTGCTCCAGCGCGGAGACGCTGGAATCCGCGTTCAGTTTGTAGAAATAAATACAGAAGTTGGCGCCCAGAATATTCTTCTGCGACTCGGCGGCCAGCCGCAGTTTATCCAGGTTGTCGTACTTGGCATACAACGGATGCTCCAGCGGGCTTCTGACCACGACAAGCACGTGCCCGGCGCCGCCGGGCGTGGCCACCTCGCCCCAGCCCTTTTGGGTCTGTATCCTTTTCGCCTCCGCCGCCGTGGAGGCGCTGGGCGCGATGACGTATACGTCCAGGGCCAGGGCGGCCGGACACACGACGGCCATACACAGCAGCAGGGTCAACGCCGCCAATACCAGCGGCCCGGCAAGGCGACACCGGTGGGGATAGCTGGTTTTCGGAAAAACCCTCGGACAAAAAAACATCGCGGACACCGCCCTTTCCTTCGACCAGGAGAACAGACAACCCGAAATGGAACAGCCAAACGCCGAGTGGCAACACGGCCCCAGCGGTTTTACCCCTCTAGGGAAGGTCTGAATAAGTCATATAGCTATCCCCGTTCGTGCTGATGTATAGAAGCACGAACAAAGAATGATTCAATGATCCCAGTCACTTAATGCTCGTCCTTCGATACCTCAGGACAAACGGTTCGAGGACCTTGGAACTTATTCAGAGGTTCCCTGGCAGCCCGTCGGACTTGGCACTATTGCTCAGCGAGTGAACCTGCAAACAGGCCAGGTAAGGATTCAGTTTGTCGTCTGGCAGGCCCTATAACCAGTCCCAGGGTGATTGATTGTGGTTCTCCCGAACGCGACGGCGAACCGCTCAGCCAAGGACAATCTCGTTTTTGTGAGACGGAATGTCAATGCTCAGATGAATAATCTAAGATGAATTCGCGACCGGGTTAATATTCCTGAAGCGGCCCCCAAGAACCGAACCGGATGTCAGGCTGCGGGCCACCTGAGCGCTCTCTCCCGCGAGGATCGAGATACTCCCTTCGCATCCCCTTTCACGTGTTTGACTTGTCCCCTTCCCTGGGGTAAAAAGTATTGTTTTGACTTCCGCTTCCCGGCACGGTCGGGGGGCGATCCAGGGATCCGAAATGGAAATAAATGCTGTCCGGGGCATGAAAGACATCCTGCCAGAGGAGGCCAGGCGGCGGGAGCGGGTGGAGCGCTTGGCCAAGGATGTGCTGGAGTGCCACGGCTTTGGGGAGATACGCACCCCGCTGCTGGAGCGGACCCAGCTCTTCGCCCGTAGCATAGGCGAGGCCACGGACATAGTCTCGAAGGAGATGTACACCTTCCAGAGCCGGGGTGGAGACTCCCTGACACTGCGGCCCGAGGCCACCGCCGGGGTGGTGCGCGCGGTGGTGGAGCACAAGCTCTACGCCGCCGGCGGCGTGCGCAAGCTCTACACCATCGGGCCGATGTTCCGCTACGAACGCCCCCAGAAGGGCCGCTACCGCCAGTTCTGGCAGGTCAATGCCGAGATCCTGGGTTCGGATGCTCCCGAGACGGACGCCGAGGTAATCTGCGCCCTGATGCAGATAATCGAGGCCGCGGGTGTCACCGGCCACCGGCTGGAGATCAACTCCTTGGGCTGCCCCGAGTGCCGGGAGGCCTTTCGCGCCGCCCTTCAGGGCTTTCTGCAAGGGCGTCTCGAGGCGTTTTGCCCTGACTGCCGCCAACGTGCCCAGACCAACCCCCTGAGGGTGTTCGACTGCAAGATTGAAGGCTGCAAGGCCGTCCTCGCCGGGGCTCCGCTGATCCTCGACCACATCTGCAATGAGTGCCGCGCCCATTTTCAGGCGGTGCAGGAATATCTGCGGCTCGGGGGCGTGGAGTTCACCCTCAATCCGCGCATCGTGCGGGGGCTGGACTATTACCGCCGCACCACCTTCGAGGTGCTGAGCGAAAGCCTCGGGGCGCAGAGTGCCTTCGCGGGCGGCGGGCGCTACGACGGCCTGGTGGCCCAATTGGGTGGACCCGACCTGCCCGCCATAGGCTTCGCCATCGGGCTCGACCGGCTGATCCTGCTTCTCCCCGAAGAGCCGGAGAAAGACCGGCCGGTCTTTCTGGCCGTGCTCGGAGAGGCCGCCAGACGCCAGGGTTTCCAGTTGGCGGAGGGGCTGAGGCGCCGGGGGATCCGCCTCGAGGCGGACCTGACCGGCCGGGGCCTCAAGGCCCAACTGAAGCAGGCCGACCGCGCGCGGGCCAGGATCGTCGTTATTGTCGGAGACGATGAACTGGCCCAAGGGAAACTGACCATTCGTGACATGGATACCAAGGAGCAGGAGAGTGCTGCCATCGAAATCGGGCGGCTCGCCGAGGCCCTCGCCCGGCGGCTCGGAAGATAAGGGGTTTGAAGTGGCACCAGCGGCTGACCTGGGACAGTGGCGCACCGAATACTGCGGTCTGGTGCGCGACGGGCACATCGGGCAAAGGGTGCGCCTGGCGGGTTGGGTGCAACGCACCCGTGACCACGGGGGCCTGACCTTCCTCGACCTTCGAGACCGCGAGGGCATTGTCCAGGTGGTGTTCGATCCGGCCACCGGTACCGAGGCCCACGCCGAGGCCCACGCCCTGCGTCCGGAGTTCGTCGTGGCCATAGAGGGCGTGGTGGCCGCCAGGCCGCCGGAGATGGTCAACCCCAGGCTGCCCAGCGGGAACGTCGAGGTAAAGGCCGAGCGGCTGGAGGTGCTCAACGATTCCAAGACGCCGCCCTTCGAGATAGACGACGAGGCCACCCCCAGCGAGCCGGTGCGCCTGCGCTACCGCTATCTCGACCTGCGCCGCCCGAAGATGGCCGGCAACCTCATTTTCCGCCACGAGGCGGCCCGCATGGTGCGCGAGTATCTCAATGCCCGAGGTTTCATAGACATCGAAACTCCGTTCCTGACCCGCTCCACCCCGGAGGGGGCGAGGGACTATCTGGTTCCCTCCCGGGTAAACCCCGGACGCTTCTACGCCTTGCCGCAATCGCCGCAGCTTTTCAAGCAGTTGCTCATGGTCTCCGGGCTGGATCGCTACTATCAGGTGGTGCGCTGCTTCCGCGACGAGGACCTCAGGGCCGACCGCCAGCCGGAGTTCACCCAGATAGACCTGGAAATGAGCTTTGTGCGCGAGGAAGACGTCATGGGGCTCATGGAGGGACTCATGGCCGAGCTATGCCGGAGGCTGGTCGGCCACGAGCCCGCCCTGCCCCTGCCCCGACTGACCTACCCCGAGGCCATGGCCAGGTTCGGCACCGACCGGCCGGACATGCGCTTCGGCCTGGAGCTGCGCGAGGTCTCGGATCTGGTCGCCGGCACCGAGTTCAAAACCTTTGCCCAGGTCGTGGCCAAGGGCGGCATCGCCAAGGCCATGCGCGTGCCGGGGGCGGACTTCTCCCGCAAGGATCTCGATGAACTGGTGGCCGCCGCGCTGGAGCTGGGGGCCAAGGGGCTGGCCTGGGTAAAGATCAGGCCCGAGGGCTGGCAGTCACCCATCGCCAAGTTTTTTACCGAGGAGCAAAGGCAGGCCATCGACGCCCGCCTGGAGGCCGGGGCCGGAGATCTGCTGCTCTTCGTGGCCGACCGGGCCAAGACCACCAATGCCGTGCTGGCCGAGCTGAGGCTGCGGCTGGGGCGCCGGTTGGGGCTGATAGACGACTCGGCCTTCAATTTTGTATGGATTCACGACTTCCCCCTGCTGGAGTGGGACGATGAAGAAAAGCGCTGGGTGGCGGTGCACCACCCCTTCACCGCCCCGGCCGACGAAGATCTCGCTTTGCTGGAAACCGAGCCCGGCCGGGCTCGCGCCCGCTCCTACGATCTCGTCCTCAACGGCACGGAGATCGGCGGCGGCTCGGTGCGAATACATCGCACCGATCTGCAGCAGCGGGTGTTCAATGCCCTGGGCATCAGCGAGGCGGAGGCGCGGGCCAAGTTCGGCTTCCTGCTGGAGGCCCTGGAGTTCGGGGCCCCGCCGCACGCCGGCATCGCCTTCGGATTCGACCGCCTGGTCATGCTGCTGGCCAGGCTGCCCAGTATCCGGGAAGTTATCGCCTTCCCCAAGACCCAAAGGGCGGTCTGCGTACTCACCGGCGCCCCCGAGGAAGTGGAGCCGAGGCAGCTAAGAGACCTGGCCATAAGGTTGGCCTAGGAGCCTGTCGGACTTTCGGCGGCTCACTCAGGGGCGGCGGCCCATAATCAGGCTGGTTGAGGGAGAGGCCTGGCGGGAGCGCACCTGAACGAACCCGGCCTCGCGCAGCCAGCTGCTTATCTCCTGTTTGCTGTAGGCGCGGCCCTGTTCGGTCACGGCCAGCATATGGACGGAGAACATGGCCGCTTGCAGGGGCGCGGTCTTGGCCTGGTTCAGGGCGAACTCGTGCACCGCCACCTGCCCGCCGGAAGCCAGCGCCCCGAAGACCTTGCGGATCAAGGCCGCGCATCGTTCCTCGGAGTAGGAGTGAAGGATCTGACTCAGCCAGGCGAAATTGTATTCTGAACCGAGGTCGTCCGTCGTGAAGTCTCCCGGCCGTGGCTCTATGCGTTCGGCCACGTCCGTGCCGCTCCCGGCCAGCACCTCCCGGGCGATTTCGATGGTGGGCGGCAGGTCGAACAGCGTGCAGCTGAGCCTCGGTCTCCTGCGGCAGAAGGCCATGCAGTAGGTCCCAGGGCCGCCGCCCAGGTCCAGCAGGCGTCCTTCCTCGGGCAGGGGCAGAATGGAGGCGATCCTGGGGGCCAGATCGCGGGCGACGGCATGCATGCCGAGGATGAAGGAGCGCTGATCGGCCTCGTTGCGCTGTGGCCCAATCGCCGCTCCCGTCCCGGTCTTTATTCTGTCGGTCAGGTAGCTCCAGGGCTGCCAGCAGGCGGCCATGTGGCGAAATATGGCTCCCCGCCAATCCGGTTTGGTGGAGACCAGGTAGGCCGATGCCTCCAGCCCGTTGCGGTAGAGGTCGTCCTTCTTCTCGACGAGGCCCAGGGCTGCCAGGCCGTCGAGCAGGATGCCCACCGCCCGCGCCTCCGCCCCCACCTTGCCGGCCACGGTTCTGGCGCTTGCCGCCTGCTCCAGATGGTCGAACAGCCCCAGCTCGCAGGCCGTCAGCAGGATTCTGGCGGGCTGAAAGCCTCGGGAGATATCCTGCAGCCGGTCAAAACCCTTCTTGGCCATGGCCTGTTCCCTCCGGTCGAAAAAAAACGCCGTCTATTGCCGCCCCACAGGTGGGGCATCTGCCGTTCACGATGCCAAGCTGGCTGATGTGGTAGCCGACGCGCCGGATAAGCAGCCCGCCGCAACTGTAGCAGAAGGTATTCTCGCCGGTCTCTCCGGGCACGTTGCCCGTATAGACGTAGCGCAGCCCCTCCTCGAGGCCGATCTCGCGTGCCCTCGCCAGGGTGGCCACGGGCGTGCGACCCCGGTCGGTGAGCCTGTAGGTGGGGAAGAACTGCGTAACGTGCCAGGGCACCTCCACCCCCACGGACCTGATGAACCCGGCTATGTCCCGCAGCTCCGCCTCGGAATCGTTCAGGCCCGGAATGACCAGGGTAGTGACCTCCACCCAGACCCCCAACTCCTTCATCAGCCGGATGGTGTCCAGCACCGGAGACAGCCTGGCTCCGCATATCCTGCGGTAGTGGGCATCGGAGAAGCTCTTAAGATCTATATTGTTGGCGTCGAGGACGGGGGCTATGGCACGGGTGGCCTCGGGGGTGGTGTAGCCGTTGGATACGAAGACGTTGGCCAGCCCGCGCTCCTTGGCCAACCTGGAGCACTCCAGGGCGTACTCGAAAAAGATCGTGGGTTCGACATACGTATAGGAGATGCTCCCGCACCCCGTGGCCACGGCATCCTCGACCACGGCCGAGGCGCTTATCCGCTCTCCGGGCAGCTCCTGTCGCTCGGGATGCTCGCGCGGATACTGCGAAATATCGTAATTCTGGCAATGGGTGCAACGGAAGTTGCAACCCACGGTGGCAATGGAATAGGAACGGGAGCCGGGCAGAAAATGAAAGAGGGGCTTCTTCTCGATGGGGTCTGCGTTGCGGGAGACGACCCGCTCCCACACCAGGGTATAGAGGGTGCCGTCCCGGTTTTCCCGCACCCCGCAGAAGCCCCGGCTGCCCTCGCGGATGGTGCAATGCTGGTGGCAGAGGTAGCATTTTACCTTGCCCCCCTCCAGCCTTTCATAAAACATCGCCTCTTTCATGTGATGCCCCCCCTGGAGACTCTTCCTGACACTCTAGGGGAAGGCGGAGGCCGGTTCAAGTCGGAGGCGACGAGACGGCGCGGCTGCCTACTGGCCATCTGAGAGAGTCTGGCGGAAGTGCATGGGAATCGAACCCACCCGGGACGGTATCAGCGCCCCACACTGGATTTGAAGTCCAGAGGCCCCACCAGGAACCATCCACTTCCGCGTTAATGATTTTAGGCAGTTAGCCTGACTACCGCTCCCCGCTCTTTACCCCCTGTTGTGGAAAGTGATGGGACTTCGCACAGAAGAACCACCGCGCGCTGCTTGTGCTCGGGGGGTCGGGTGGCTGTAGCGCATGGCGGACCAAGCGAATGTCGGAACACCCTCGATTGGACAAAACAAAAAACAACCCCCCCAAAGACCATAGGGAATATATACAATAACCCCTGCTGGTTAGCCGAGTTTGGGTGACGGGGATTGGTTTTCTATTGGTTTATTCCCGTCGGCACCGGCCGCCCCCCACCTGGGCAGCCGGGCAAGGGGAATTGCAGCCATCCGTCGAACTTCAAACAAGACAATGGCTTTATAAACGGACTATCCCTTTTGATATAAGCAGCTTTAAGTAATCCTCGCGGGAAAGAGGACATTCAATCAAGGCATCGAGTTGCCCGCGACTTAACCGCGCTTGTTTCGCAACTCTTGCCAATAGGTCGTCATTATATTCACTCGTTCCATGACTAATGAAGGTACGTACTGAAGTCTTTTTCCCATCAGCGTAAAAAAAGTAAATATGATGATGACTGTCGTTACAGCAAAACCCCTTTTTTTCCAGCACTCGTGCTAACGCTGTGCTCTTGTAAGGACTCATGAGAGTGGCTTGACCTCTTCTACAATAGCCTTCATTGTTTGTTTCAATTCTCTGGCGTCTTCTGTAAGCAGTTTGTCTTCTTCTTGAGCAATCAAGTCCCAGCATGCGGCAAACTCTGCCCTAAAAGCATCTAGTGACTCGGCCCGCGTGGCTCCATACGAATAGATCGCCAATGGCTCGTATTCATGAATCCACAAGCCATCTTGAAAGTCATTCCTAATTTGCATGGGACGGCGCAACACAAATATCTTATCAGCCCAGACTATGCGAGTCCAATACAAGGGTACGAGTTGCACCGACCGGGCATCGATGATGTCTTCTATGCGTTGAACCCGGCCCTCTTCGTCGAGGGTAGCTTTACCTTCCACCTCGACAAGCGAACCCGGCACCAAGTCTCTTACAATATCTTCGTATTCTGCGGAGTAGTAACACAATATATGGCGGTTTTGTACAATTAACCCCAAGTGTCGCTGACCCGTCTCAACTTCAATCCGGTACAGCTTGCCAGTTAGAGTCCGTAGCGCCTCCCCAGGCAATTCGACTAGTTCTTCACGGGCCATGCGAGCGACATAGGAGCGCAATTCTCCAGTAAGCGTAGTTTCGGCCGAGGCGGTTTTGATCGCTAAGTCGTACTCGCTTCCTTCTTCGGGGAATAGGGACAGGAGAGAGCTTAGGACCCGTGCCCTTTGACCATAATCAGGATATAGGTCGGCGATGCGCTGTCGGTCGTGTTCCTGAAGGGCCTGAACTGTCCGCCCGAGATGGGCAAGTGACTTCTTGCCTGTGTCAAGGTCAGGCAACGATATTTGCGTGGGTTCCGGAACCGTGGCAACTACTTCCAGTGAGCTGTGGTGCGCTGATTGGAAGATCAGCTCGCAGGCTTGGAGAACCTCAGCCTTCCAGGCCCCCCTTCGGCCGCCTCCACGTAAGGCCGACCCGATATTATTAAGCACCCGTTGAGCAGCCTGCAGCTTGTCCGCCAAGAGGGCAAGAGGAACCTTGCCTGGCTGTCCAAGCTCCCCTTCAACTCGCAGCACAAGGGTCCGTTCAGCGTCCATGGGTCACTCCCAAAGGCCGGTTTCAACTGCCTGATGGTCGCAACGAACACACCACCACGCAGAGCTTGGTACCAAGCCTGGTTTCCCGCCCTGTGTAGCCTTGTCCAGTAAAGTACAGAGGGGCCACCCATTATGTCTAGCCCACAGGGGGGCGATGGTCAATAGCCGCCTTGGACCTCCGCTCAGGGCAGGATCCGGTCCAGGCTGCGGTAGCCTATGGCCTCCGAGATATGAATGGGGTCGATCCGCTCACTGCCGGCCAGGTCGGCAATGGTCCTGGCGACCTTGAGGATGCGGCTGTGGGCGCGGGCGCTGAGGCCCAGCCGGTTAAGGGCGACTTCCAGCAGCCTGGAGGCCTCGGGACCCAGGGGGCAGTGCTCCTTCAGCAGCTTGCCCTCCATGTGGGCGTTGAAGAATACCCGCCTGTCGGAGGCCACCGTGGAGAATCGTTCCTGCTGGATGCGCTGGGCTGCCACCACCCTGGCCCGGACGGTGGCTGAAGACTCGCCCGAGAGGGCGCTCAGGTCACGGTAGCTGACGGGGGGGACATCGAGATGGATGTCTATCCGGTCGAGCAGGGGGCCGGACACCCGGGAGCGGTAGCGCGTGGTTTCCACGGTGGAGCAGCGGCAAGGGTGCTTGGGGTGGCCCAGGTAGCCGCAGGGGCAGGGATTCATGGCCGTGACCAGCATAAAGCGGGCTGGATAGGTCAGGGATCCGCTGGCGCGGGAAATGGTGACCTGCCCATCTTCGAGGGGCTGGCGGAGGACCTCCAGGACCTTTTTCTTGAACTCCGGCAGCTCGTCGAGGAACAGTACACCGTGGTGGGAGAGGCTCACCTCGCCCGGACGCGGCTGCGCGCCCCCACCGATGAGCCCGGCGTCGGATATGGTGTGGTGCGGCGAGCGGAAGGGTCTGGTGACCACCAGGGCGCAATTGCGGGGCATGAGGCCGGCGACCGAATAGATCTTGGTGGTCTGCAGGGCCTCCTCGATCCGAAGAGTGGGCAGAAGCGTGGCCAGGCGCTTGGCCAGCATGGTCTTGCCGGAGCCGGGCGGCCCGATCATGATCAAATTGTGACCCCCGGCCGCCGCCACCTCCAAGGCGCGTTTGGCGTGCTCCTGGCCTTTCACCTCCGACAGGTCGGCGTCGTAGGCGGACTTGTCCGCCAGCATCTCGGCGAGGTCGGCCTGAACGGGGGCGGCCGTGCTCACCCCAGAGAGAAATTCCACCACCTGGCTCAGGGAATCCGCGCCGTAGACGGGCGTTCCTTGCACCACGGCGGCCTCGGGGCCATTCTCGCGCGGCAGGATGAGGCCCGCCAGGCCGGCATCCCGGGCGGTGACAGCCGCGGGTAGTGCCCCACGCACCGGTTTTATGCCGCCGTCGAGGGACAGTTCCCCAAGCAGAAGGTAGTCAGGGGCATTTTTGAGGGTGAGCATTCCGGAGGCCAAGAGAATGCCAACCGCAATGGGCAGATCGAGGCCGGTGCCCTCCTTGCGGGTGTCGGCCGGGGCCAGGTTGACGGTGATGCGCTTGTCGGGGAACCTGAACCCGCTGTTCTTGAGAGCTGACTTGACCCGCTCCTTGCTCTCGCGGACGGCCCCCTCGGGTAGGCCGACAATGGCGAAGCAAGGCAGGCCGTTGCTCAAATCCACTTCAACTTCCACTAGGTAGGCGTCGATGCCCTTGATGGCGGCGCTCAGGACCTTGGCGAGCATTGGCTCCCTCCAACAAGCTTGTTCTATAACAAGAAAGGGAGCCTGGCGGCAATCTAAAGGCACTTTACGCCAAGCGGGTTCTTAGATTATAATGTATTGTTTTGGTCGATTGCCGGCTTCGCCTGCGGGCGGGCCCGCGGGAGGTAGTGATGGCGCGAGTTACCGTGGAAGACTGTCTCAGACAGGTCGATAACCGCTTTCAGTTGATTCACCTGGCCGCGAAGCGGGTGGAGCAGCTCCGCCATGGCGCGGTGCCGCTGGTGCATGCCCCCAAGAATAAAGAGGTGGTCTTGGCGCTTCGCGAGATTGCCGCCGGGCGGGTGATGCCTGGTGCTCCGGGTGAGGAACTGCCCCCGGTCGAGTACTTCGAGCCGGAGCCGATGTTCGCGCTGGAAGAATACACCGAGCCCGCCGAGGCAGACACGGAAGAGGCGCCAGCGGCACCCGAGCCCAGTTCATAGGCCGAGACCAGGCAACTCCCTGGTGACGTTGACTTGACCGCGCCGGCCAGGCTACCTATTTTTGTCAATAAGCGTTTGAGCGAGAGACGCGCGGACTGGTTGAGTCTGTCCCTGTGGCGATGGCAAAGCGAGACTACTACGAAATACTCGATGTAGACCGGACTGCGAGCGACGAGGAGATAAAGAAACAGTATCGCCGCTTGGCGATGCAGTATCATCCTGACCGCAACCCGGGGAGCAAGGAAGCCGAAGAGAGGTTCAAGGAGGCGGCCGAGGCCTACGAAGTGCTGCGCGACCCTGAGCGGCGAAGGATATACGACCGCTTTGGTCATGAAGGCCTCACGGGCACGGGCTTTGGCGGATTCGGCGGCTTCGAGGACGTCTTCGCCAGTTTTGGGGACGTCTTTGAGGACTTCTTCGGCATGGGCCGCAGGGCCCGCACCACGGCCGAGCCCGGTACCGATCTCCGTTACGACCTCAAGCTCCAGTTCCTCCAGGCCGCCTTCGGGCACGAAGTGACCATCGACGTGCCTCGCCGCGAGGACTGCCCCCGGTGTGAGGCCACCGGCGTGGAGCCGGGCCATGCCGCCAAGGTCTGCCCGGCGTGCGGCGGCACGGGGCAGGTCACCAAGGCGCAAGGCTTCTTCCGCGTGAGCATGTCTTGCGGCAAGTGTGGTGCCACGGGAAGGATCATAGCCGACCCCTGCATGCACTGCGGCGGTAAGGGCCAGGTGGTGCAAACCAAAACGGTGCAGGTGCGGGTGCCGGCAGGAGTGCATGACGGGGCGCGCCTCAAGCTGCGGGGAGAGGGTGAGCCAGGGCGGCGGGGCGGCCCACCCGGCGATCTGTACGTCATACTCCACGTTGAGCCGCACGAGTTCTTCGAGCGTGAAGGCGACGACATATTTTGCCAGGTTGAGGTCTCCTTCGCTCAGGCTGCGTTGGGGGGCAAGGTGAGTGTCCCCACGCTGGAAGGAGAGAAGCAGGTGAGTATTGGCGCGGGCACTCAACCCGGACAACTGCTGCGGCTGCCGGGCAAGGGGGTACCGCACCTGCGCGGCAGGGGCCGGGGCGATCAGGTTATCCAGGTTATGATCGGCGTGCCCCAGAACCTGAACAAGCGCCAGCGGGATCTGCTGGATGAATTTGACAGGATCGAGGCGGAAAAGAAGCAGGGCGGCTTCTGGCAGCGGACCGTCAAGGGCCGTCCAGGCGAGTAGGCGTGCTTTACACCGCGGCGCAGGCTGTGCTAAATGGTGTGCTCCGCTCAGGAGGTTCGGGAGATGACGCCCGAGAAAAAAGAACTCTTCAAGCAGTTGTTGACCAATCAATTGGCGGATCTGATCAACGAAGCCGGCAAGACCCTGACGGGAATGACCGACGGGAAAGAGAACTTTCCGGACCCGACCGACCGCGCGAGCCTGGAGAGCGACCGTAACTTCATGCTCCGCATACGGGACCGGGAACGCAAGCTGATCCTCAAGATCAAGGAGACGCTCGACCGCATGGACGAGGACGACTTCGGCACTTGTGAGTCTTGCGGCGAGGAGATCTCCGAGGAGCGGTTGAGAGCGCGACCCGTGACTACGCTCTGTGTAGACTGCAAGACCAAACAAGAGGCCAGCGAGAGGGCCCGGGGCAAGTAGCCGCCTGCCACGGGTTTTTCCGCGTCCCCTTCCCGATGCCGGGCTTCACTGCTGAGCAGAGTGAGGCACGGCCGCGGGCCGCTTTTTTTGCCTCCTACCGCAAGAATTGCCGAAGCGCTGGTCTTTCTCGACTTGGGTCCGGGTGACTCTTATCGTTTAGTTGGAAGCTTGAACAAGGACACCAGGAGCCAAGGCGATGTTCAACCTGGAATCGATTGCCGAACGTCGAATTCGCGAGGCCATGGAGCGCGGCGAGTTCGATCACCTGGAGGGCCGTGGCAAGCCGCTCAGTCTGGAAGATGACAGCGGGGTACCGGAGGACCTGCGGCTGGCTTACAAGATACTCAAGAATGCCGGCTGTCTGCCGCCGGAGCTGGAACTCAAGCGGGAGATCCGCCAGATGGAGGAAGCGCTGGCCGACATGAAAGATGAGAAGGAGCGCTACCTGCAGCTTAAGCGTCTCAACTGGGCGGTGACCAGACTGAACCTGATGCGCAGCAGGTCGGTAAGCCTCGATGAGAAGGAGCGCTACGAGGCCAAACTGTGCGAGAAATTCTCCACGGCCAAGCGCCGGCGTTCCACCCCCGCCGAGCACGCGGACCAGTTATAAAGCTATGTACGCTCTCCTGTTCCTGGCGGCTTACCTGATTGGCTCCATCCCGAGCGGTCTGATCGTGGCCGGTTTTGGAGGGCGGGGGATTGACCCCCGCCAGTGCGGCAGCGGCAATATCGGGGCCACCAATGTGGCCCGCGTCCTCGGCAGGAGGGCCGGCCTGATCACCCTCGCCGGTGACGTACTCAAAGGGGCTCTGCCGCCGCTGGTTGGGGGATGGCTGGCTGCGGGAGCGGCAGGCCAGCCGTATTACATGGCCGCCGCTGGCGCCGGAGCGGTGCTGGGCCATGTCTGTCCGGTCTTTCTGAGGTTCAAGGGAGGTAAGGGCGTGGCGACCGCGGCCGGTGTTTTTCTGGTGGTGGCCCCACTGGCCTTGCTTGGCGCCGCAGGGGTGTTCGCCCTGCTGGTCTGGCGCTGGCGCTATGTCTCTCTGGGTTCGGTGGGGGCCGCCCTGGCGCTGCCGGTCGGGGTATGGGCCGCAACCCGCAGCCTGCCTTTCAGTGTTCTGGCCACCCTTATCGGCCTCCTGGTGGTCAGCCGCCACCATGCCAACCTAGCCCGCCTGCGAGAGGGCACCGAGCACCGGGTGGGGCGGCAGGGCCGCCGGCCAACCTGCGGCGCCCGTGAACCTCGATGACAATCAGACCAACTGAGGGGCCGCCCTCTTAATGCCGCTGAAAGAACCGCTGAGATGCCCGAGGGTTTTTTGAGTCTGCCCAGCGCGGCTCGCGCTCAAAGCTTGTCCGTTCGCAGACGCTGCCTTCGCTCTTGGCGGGGGGCGCGGCGGGCGGG
>JAZDOA010000232.1:0-10772 GCA_043799175.1 Pseudomonadota bacterium
CCCAGCCTGCGCAAAATCAACCGGGCCAGGTAGGCGAGCTCCGAGGCCCGCTTCTGGTAGAGCCGCATGAAGGCCTCCACCGGCTCGGGACCTTCGCCCCCCAAGCCGAAGAAGGCCGCTACCTCACGCTGCCCAGCGAAGAGAAGCCGGTCGTTCTTCTTGCCCGAGGAGACGTGAAGATGGTTGCGGACCCGCAGGAGAAAATCGACCGAGGTCTTCAGCAGTTCGGCCTCCTCGGCGTCCACCGCCCCCAGGCCGGCCAGATCCCCCATGCCGCCGGGGGATAAGCCCGCCGCCCTGGCGGCCCACACCAGGGCCTGAGCGTCTCTGAGACCCCCCACGCCCTCCTTGACGTGGGGCTCGAACAGGTAGGTGGCGCTCCGGTACTTGCCATGCCGGACGGCGAAGGACTCGGCTATCTGTTGCCGCACCTGAGGGCCATGGCGGGCCACCCAGTCCCGCAGCCGGCGCTCCAGATCCCGGAACAGGCTGAGGTCCCCGGCTATGAAGCGACCGTCCAGCAGGGCGGTGATGGTCTCGGTGTCCGGCGCCATCTTGATGCAGTCCGAGGTGGTCCGCACGGCGTGGCTCACCGCCAGCCCCAGGCCGAGCAGCCCGTAGAAGACGTCCTTGCTCAGGGCCGTGGACCGATCATCCAACCGCCGGACCAGCAGCAGCAGGTCTACGTCCGAACCAAAGCAGAGCTCCTGCCGCCCATAGCCGCCGACGGCCACCACGGCCAGAGGCGGGGCGGCCCCGGAGGCGGCGTCCAGCACCGACTTCACCAGTTGATCGACCAGCAGGGAGTGGCGCAGGCAGATCTCGATGCCACCCGCGCCCCCCCGGTGGACCGCCTCCAGTTCCTCCCGCCTGGTACGATAGACGTTGTCTGTAAAGGTATTCATGTCCCCCCGCTCAGCGCTCGGCCCGCAGCGGCACGTCGGCCGGCAGGGGAGAGGGAATGTGCCCGGCCCCGGCGACGTAGCTGCCGCTGGTTCTGGCCAGGCTGTAGCCGGTCTCGCCGTGTACGCTGAGGTCGAGGCCCTCCATCTCCTGCTCCGGGCTGACCCGCAGCCCGGCCACTGCCTGCACGACCTTGAGGATTATCCAGCTTCCCCCAAACCCCAGCGCCCAGGTGACCAGGACCGTCATCGCCTGAACGGCCAGGAGCGAGGGGTTGCCATACAGCAGGCCGTCGGCCCCGGCGCCGTTCACCGCGGTGGTGGCGAATATACCCGTGGCCAGGGCGCCCCAGGTGCCCCCCAGCCCGTGAACTCCGACGACGTCGAGGGCGTCGTCATAGCCCAGCTTCCACTTGAGGGACACGCCCCAGTAGCACAGAACGCCCGCCACCAGACCTATGGCCACCGCGGCCATGGGTTCCACGAAGCCCGAGGCCGGGGTGATGGCCACCAGGCCCGCCACCGCGCCGCTGGCCACACCCAGGGTCGTCGGCTTGCCCTGGTATACCCACTCCGCCGCCGTCCAGGACACCGCCGCGGCGGCCGCCGCCAGGTGGGTGACCACGAAGGCACTGGCGGCCAGGCCGTTCGCGGCCAGGGCGCTGCCCGCGTTGAACCCGAACCAGCCGAACCAGAGCAGCCCCGCGCCCAGGATGGTCATGGGCAGGTTGTGAGGCACGAATGGCGACACCCTCCAGCCCTGCCGCCGGCCGAGAATGATGGCGAAGGCCAGGGCCGAGGCCCCGGAGCTGATATGGACGACCGTGCCCCCGGCAAAGTCCAGGGCGCCGAGCTGACGCATCCAGCCGCCGATTCCCCAGACCCAGTGGGCCAGCGGGGCATAAATGAAAGTGACCCACAGCAGAGTGAATATGACGAAGGAAGAAAACTTCACCCGCTCGGCGTAGGCCCCCGAGATGAGCGCGGGGGTGATGACCGCGAACATCATCTGGAAGACCATGAACACCTGGTGCGGAATGGTGGCGGCATAGCCGGCATAGGGCTCGGCGCCCACCCCGGAGAGGCCCAGCCAGGAAAGGTCTCCGATGAGCCCGCCATGATCTGGGCCGAAGGCCAGGCTGTAGCCGCACACCGCCCACCACACGCTGACCAGGCCCAGGATCATGAAGCTGTGCATTATGGTACCCAGCACGTTCTTGCCGCGCGCCATTCCTCCGTAGAAGAGGGCCAGGCCCGGGGTCATGAGCATCACCAGGGCGGCCGAAACCAGGACGAAGGCCGTATCTCCGCTATTCATTGCGTGTCTCCTACCAGGTGTACATAAGCCCCAGGGCCACGGTGTCCTGGCTGTTTGTCCCGCCGTTGAAGGCGTTCTCCGGCGACCAGTCGTGGCGGTACTCGGGCCGGATCACCAGCCCGCGGTAGTCCACCTGGGGGCTGAGGGTCACTTCATAGACCCGCCCGCCGACGCCACGCGCCCCCGTGGGGTCGTTAAAGGTCTCGGCCCGCACGGCGGCCGAAAGCATATCGTTCAGGGCATAAGCCGCGTAGCCCGCCACCCCCCACCAGCGGGCGTTGCCGATGTCGGGCACCTGCTCCTCGTAGCCCCAGTCGTAGTTGGCCATGAAGGTCCACCCCGGCAGGGGGTTTTTGACGGTGGCCACGAGGTCGAGGAGATAGCGGGCGTGGGAGTCGTTGTCATCCTGCTCCGGCCCGTACATGAAGTTCAGCGCCAGGCAGCAGCGCCCGGAGGGGTTGTAGCAGACCTCGTAGTCCAGGGTCTTGCCGTCGTTGTTGTCCGTGAAATCGTCCCAGCCGTTGAGCACGGCGAAGCCGAGGCTCAGGGAGTCGGCCACCGGGTAGGACATCTTCAGCCCGGTGTGGGTGAAGGGGATGGCGAAGTTGAAGAGGAAGGAGCGGGAATAGTTGAGATTGGGCTCGGCCTCGATCACCTCGGCGCCCACCATGGTCACAAACTTGCCGAAGGTGAACCGCGGCCCCTTGCCCACGGGGGCAAGCGCCTGCGCGTAGGCCTCGGTCAGGTCAACGGGCGGATCGGGGTCTCCCAGGCCCACCGCGTGAATGAACCTGGCCGTCTCGCCCAAGGACAGCTTGAAACCGTAACCCACCCCGCCCTCCTCGGGGGCCTGGCGGTAGAGGTTCAACTCGGCCAGGTCCACCAGAAAGCTGTCGTCTTTCTTGTCAAAGACCCGCAGGGGAATGTCGTTGTCATCCTCCAGCCGGGCATCCATGGCGTGGGTGTAGCCACCCTGGACGTATAGCGACAGCCCCAGGCCGTCCTTGATCTCCCGCAGCCGCGTCTTTTCCGCGCCGCACTCCGCCTCCGCCGCCCACGCCCCCCGGCCGAGAACCAGGAGAGCCGCCGCCAGTACCGCCCCCGAAAGCAGCCTCAACCCTCTGTTCATCCAGGTGCCGCTCCTTTGCCCTTTTTCGCCGGTCTATAGGGCAAGGGGCGTGCCGAATGGACACGAGGAGCAGTTTTAACAGTAGTTCTAAGTAGTTACATCACCGGAGGGCCGAAGGATGAGGGACCAAAAACTTCACATAATTGTCAAATTGGCTGAAGCTCTCGACAATTTTGTAAAATGATGATTCCTGTCACTTCACCTTGAAGCGGGCAGGGTCTATGGCGTGGCAGCGCAGCTTGTAGCCGATTATGCGGTGGGTGGCCCCGAGCTGCCTGGCCACCTGGCTGATGTTACCGTTGGCCGCCTTCAGGGCCTCCACCAGCAGCTCGCGCTCCAGCCGCTCGGTGGCCGCCGCCAGCGAGAGGCGGTTCTGGGTGCCCGAGCTCTCGGCGGTTTGCAGGGTGGGCGGAAGGTGGTAGCTCTTGATGGCCTCTTCATCGCATATCAGCACCGCCCGCTCCATGCAGTTCTCCAGCTCCCGCACGTTGCCGGGCCAATGATACTGAAAGAGCATGTCTATGGCCGGGGTGGAGATGCGCCGGATGCTCTTGCCGTTGGCCCGAGAATACTTCTCCAGAAAATGCTCGGCCAGCAGCAGGATGTCTTCCCGCCGCTCGCGCAGGGCCGGCATGAAGATGGGAAAGACGTTGAGGCGGTAGTAGAGGTCGTCCCGGAACCGCCTGGCGGCCACGGCCTCCTCCAGGTTCTGGTTGGTGGCCGCGATGAGGCGCACGTCGGCCTTGATGGTCCGGGTGCCGCCCAGGCGCTCATACTCCCGCTCCTGCAACACCCGCAGGAGTTTGACCTGTACCGCGGGGGACACCTCGCCGCTCTCGTCGAAGAACAGGGTGCCGCCCTCGGCCAGCTCGAAGCGGCCGCGCTTCAGGTGGGTGGCCCCGGTGAAGGCCCCCTTTTCGTGGCCGAACAGCTCGCTCTCCAGCAGGGTGTCGGGCAAGGCGGCGCAGCTCACCTTGATGAACGGCTTCTGGGCGCGGGGGCTATTATAATGTGTGGCACAGGCCACCAGCTCCTTGCCCGTGCCCGACTCCCCCCGAATCAGTACCGTGGCCGTGGAGCCGCAGACGCGGTGGACCATCTCATAGACCTGGCGCATGGGCCGGCTGTTGCCAATTATGTTGGCCACCCGGTAGCGCTCGCCCAGCTCCTGGCGCAGGTTGACGTTCTCGGCCAGCAGCCGCTCGGTCTCCCGCCGCAGCTTCCGCAGGTTGCTCACCGACTGGGCAATCATGTTACTGACTATGGTCAGCAGCCGCAGGTCTTCCTCGGCCGAAAAAAGACCGCCCGCGGGCCGGTCCACGCTGAGGGTGCCGATGGTCTTGCCCCCGGCCTGAATGGGCACGCAGATGAAGGCCAGGTCCATATCCGAGGCGCCTCCCCGTGCCCGGGTGCGGTTGAGGAAGAGCGGCTCCCGACTCACCGCCGGCACGACCACCGCCTGGCCCGTGGCCACCACCTTGCCGGTGATGCCCTCGCCCAGCCGGTACTTGCCCCGGCGCGCCGCCTCGGCGCTGAGTCCGTGGGCTATTTCCACCTGCGCCTCGGAGTTCTCCGGGTTCAGGATGCAGATCGTGCCCCGGCGCATGCCCATGATGCGGGCCATAATCTTCATGATCTGCCGCAGGGAGTGTTTTAAATCAAGGGAGTGCAGCGCCTTGGCCACCTCGTAGAGGCAGCGCATCTCGCGGACTTCGCGGGGCTCTGGGGCCGGGGCGTGGCTTGGGGTGCCGTCCATGTGGGGGATGATAGGCCGGATTTGACAAAATTGTCAAGGGTTAGGCCTTGGACCCGGCTGGAATGTCTCTTGCAACCAGTGGGGGTGGGGAGTGGCGCATGGTTGAGGAAACGCCGGCGAAGGAAAAAATTCCCATCACCCGGCCGCTGCTCGACCGCCGGGAGATGCGGGCCGTACTGGAGCCGCTGCGCTCCGGCTGGCTGGTACAGGGGCCGCGAGTGGCCCAATTCGAGGAACTGATAGCCCAGTTCTGCGGGGCTGGTGCCGCGGTGGCCACAACCTCCTGCACCACCGCCCTTCATCTGGCGCTGCTGGCGGCGGGCGTGGGTCCGGGCCAGGAGGTGCTGGTCCCGTCGTTTACTTATGTCGCCACCGCCAACGCCGTGGAGTACTGCGGCGCCCAGCCGGTATTCTGCGACATCGACCCCGAGACCTTCAACCTCGACCCCGAAGACGCGGAGCGCCGCCTCGGCCCTCGCACGGCGGCCGTCATCCCGGTACATCTCGTCGGGCTGCCGGCGGACATGCCCCGGCTGATGGCCGTGGCGCGTAAGGCCAACCTGGCCGTCATCGAGGACTGCGCGTGTAGCCTGGGGGGTATTTTCCACGGCCGCCACACCGGGACCTTCGGGCGCGCGGGCTGCTTCAGCTTTCATCCGCGCAAGTGCATCACCACCGGCGAGGGGGGAATGATCATCACCGCTGACCCGGAGCTGGCCGAACACGTCCGCCGGCTGCGTGACCACGGGGCCTCGAAGTCGGACCTCACCCGCCACCAGCAGGCAAGCGGCTCGCTCCTTCCCGAGTTCAACGAGCTTGGCTATAACTACCGCATGACCGACCTGCAGGGCGCCCTGGGCGTGGCCCAGATGGAGAAGCTGCCCCGCATAATCGCCGAGCGGCGCAGACTCGCCGCCCGCTACGACAAGCTATTGACACGGCTGGAATGGCTGGCCCCCCCCCAAAAAAGCGCCGGAGGGC
This sequence comes from Pseudomonadota bacterium, assembly GCA_043799175.1. Classification (GTDB taxonomy): domain Bacteria; phylum Desulfobacterota; class JAZDOA01; order JAZDOA01; family JAZDOA01; genus JAZDOA01. The sequence goes on from JAZDOA010000232.1 coordinate 6,087, forward strand.
TGCGTTCATCCCTATCAGTCTTACGTATGCATGGTCCGGCCGGAGGCACTGGGCGGGCGTTACCGCGCGGAAAAATTCCGCAACCGCCTCCTGGCCCGCCTGGAGGAGCGCGGCATCTCCTGCCGGCAGGGGACGCACGCGGTCCATGCCCTGGGCTACTACCAGAAGAAGTACGGCCTGGGGGAGGACGACCTGCCCCACTCCCTGGCCGCCGAGCGCCTGAGCCTGGCCCTGCCGCTCTTCGTGGGCCTGCGGCTGGCGGACCAAAGGCGGGTGGTCGCGGAGTTGGAGGCGGCAAAGGAAAAAATAGCCAAATAGATACGTTGTCGGCCGGTGAAGGATGACATTATGAAGCGGATACTGATAATAGGCGTAGGCGGCAATTGCATAGACATCCTCGACATTCTGCATGACATCAATGCCAGCCGGACCAGTATCTTGTACGAATGCATCGGGTTTCTTGATGATGATCCCCAAACACATAATGCTGATATTCAGGGTCTGCGCGTGCTGGGACCCTTGGATTCCGCGCGCCGCCACCTCGACTGCTATTTCATCAACGGCATCGGCAGCCCCGATAATTTCTGGTATAGAGACAAGATAATTCTCCAGACAGGCGTGACGCTGGAACGCTTCGAGACCATCATTCACCCCACGGCAAGCATCTCGCGCTCTGCCCGCATAGGGCGTGGAACCGTCATATTCCCGCATGTAACCGTCGCATCCGGCGCCATAGTGGGCCACCAGGTCACCATACTGCCTAATTCCGTCATAAGCCACGACGGTATCATCAAGGATTACACCTGCATTGCTTCGGGGGCCTGTATTTCGGGGGGCGTCGAGGTGGGGAGGCTGTGTTACCTGGGAACCAACTGCGCCATAACCGGGAATGTCAAAATAGGTGACTGCTGCCTGATCGGCATGGGAAGCGTGGTACTCCACGACGTCCCTTCAAATTCCGTCGTGGCCGGTAATCCTGCCCGCCTCCTGCGGAAAACACATTGAAACAGTTGGACTTGGCAGCCTTCAGAACCGCCTGGGTTCAGGCGGGCCGGCGGCAGATCATGGCGATACCAGCTTCCTCCACGGATTCCCGCTCGATGTCCAGGCCGGCCTCGGCGCACCAGACGCGCACCTCCTCGACGGTCTGACGATGGGCGTTCTTGGGGGTGTACCAGTCAAAGTTTATATGGTGCATCTCATCAAAGGTGCAGTCCGGCCGGTAGAAGGCCTTGAAGATATGCCAGTAAAACAGCCGCTGAATGTCGATTGCGCCCGCCGGAATGCCTAGCAGGTCGACCGCCTCGGGGACATCTATTTTCAGGTTCAGATCGCCCAACACAATGCCAAGGCGAGTCAGCGGCTTGAGTGCCTCCCAAGCATCCTGGGGCTGCATCGGCTGGAGTTTTTCGCGAATGTAATCGTCCGTGAACTCCCGCAACGGCCCCTTGCGGCGATAGACGTAGAATAGTATCCGCCCGCCGGGTCTCAAGAGCGGCACCAGGGCCTTGAGTCCCGCCTCGGTCGAGTCGGTATGGTGCAACACGCCCTCGGAGAAAATCAGGTCGAAACGGCCGGGAGCCAGCGGCAGATTCATCAAATCCGCCTGCATGAAGCCGCCGGACAACCCCCGCTCCGCGAAGCGCGCCGCAGCCACGTCCACGGCCGGAGATACATCGACCCCCAGGGACCTTATCCGACCCAGGACGGGTGCAAAAAGCTCCATGGCGGACATGGCGGCGCCACACCCGGCATCGAGTACCAGAGGCGAGTCGCCGTGCTCGAAGAACCAGGGCGCGGCCGTGATGTCCCCATAGCGATTGATGAGCCACTCCCGAACCGCGGCCAGCCATCCCGGCCGCTCAAATGTCTCCCGTTGGTGCCATTTGAACCCGAAGGTCTCCCCCGTCTGCGCCTGGGCCCGCGACAACAGGCGCGAGCCACGGAGAATCCCGTCGCGCACTACGAAATCCTGGCCGGCAAGGCTGACAGGAACGCCCTCGTGAGGCAGCTCGGTGCCAAGTACCTCCTCAAGCCAGGCTGGATGGGCCATGATCAGTCCCCCTTCCAAAGCACAAAAAGGCCATAAGCAGTGGGCCGAATGCTCTTCCTCAAGCTGCCGAAGAGGCGGTCTCGCCCGCTCCCTCCAGTATTCCTCTTGCCCGCTTCCAGTGCCGGCGGAATGGCGGAGACTTAGTCAATGACTGGTTCTTGCGCATCAGGTCTTGGGCCGCTTCCTTGCGCCCGCTGGCTGCATGGGCGAGCAGCATCTTGGCCAGCAGCTCGGTGTCGTTGCCCAACCCCATCCCATTTTCAATCTCTTGCAGCAGCGTGTCCGCGTCGCGCCTGGCGAGCAGGATGTCCGTCACTTTCGAATAATAATCGTCGCGGTCAATCTTCCGACCATCGATGAGCCGGCCGAACTCCTGCATCCAGCATGGGCTGACCGTGTACGAAAGCGGCTCTCCCGCCATCACTTTCTCGTAGAGATCCTTCCACTGCACGGCGGTTTTTTCGGCGGAGTGGTTCTCTACCACGTAATCCTCCATCTCCTTGGCGTCCACGCTTCTTCGCCCTTCGATGAAGTCCACCAGCCCCTGGTATAGCTCTTCTTCGTTGTGAACCGAAATCACCGGACCCGCGAGCTTGGGCTCATGGGCCATGAATTCCTCCGCCGCCAGGGAGCAGAAGACGGGCCGCCCCAGATACATGGCCTCCAGGGCAAAGAGGCCAAAACCCATGTTGATCTGGTCTATGGCCACGCCCCGTCCGGGATACATTAGCAGGGCCTGCTGGGCTGGAACGCCCTGAATGAGCCGGAACTCCACCATCTCACCATAGGCCGCCTTCAGCCGGTCCAGGATCTTGAGCACATACCTGGATCCCTTGAGGAAGTTGTTCGAGGGGGCATGCAATATGGAAAACTTCTCTCGCCCCGACGGCGCGGCGCCCTTTGCGTCCCGCAGCCCATCAAGATCGATCGGCATGGGGATCGTGCAGCCGTAAGGGACATGACGGAGCACTTCGCTGTCGCCAGCGACCACCGCGTCCGCCATCTGGCATAATTGCCATATCTTCCCGTACCCCATCCGGGTATTCAAAGGCGGCTTGGGCAGATCCAGGGCCGGATTTTCATACCGGAGCTGATAATAGGTGATCTTGGAATTGTTACGCACGTCGCTGCCGAAGCAACTGAAGACGAGCTTCTTGCCCATGTCCTTGAGTACACTGAGATCCCAATAGGCGTCTTCGGTGCCGACGTGCCAGCCGCCGCATGATGTCCCAGTGGCTAGCGTCTCAAAGAAATGGAAATGAAATATATCGTATTTCCTGGCCTCGTTTTTCAGGAAGTCTTGCACAAAGTCTTGGATTTTGCACCGCCTGGCCACGGGGTCGAGCCTGTCCAGGTCCAGGTTGATGTCTCCCTCGTAGCCCAACCAGGTACGAAAATATGAAATAATGGTGGAGTCCACGCCCATTCGGTTGAGGTACTTGGACATGGCAATGGAGTTGTTGGCGATAATGAGCGGCAAGTGGATGACTTTCATGGCCTCCCCCCGTTACAGCCGGTCGTCCGGCCTTTAGAATAGCACAGCCGCGTGAAACGACACGGGCTCACGAGGACCGTTACCTTGCCATCACGCTGTCAGCCACCGGTACGCCTCGGCCCCCAACCCATGCGCTTCTTGGTCGCCACCAGTTGCCGCAAGGGTAAACCATCAAGCCCCATCATCACGGTACCGTCCGTAACATTCCCGACAATGACAGTACCAATGCCTATCTTGACATTATCACCGATATGCACGCCATTGATTATGGAACAATTAGGAGCCAGCCAGCAACCAGTTCCAATAGTAACGCTCCCACTTATTTCCGCACAGGCGGCAATTATGGTATTTTTCCCAATCTTACAATTATGGGCAATATGCACCTGATCGTCAGTTTTTACATCGGCATGTATCACCGTGTCTTCGGTAGTTCCTCTAGCTATGGTATTCTTCGCACCGATTTCCACTCCATCCTGCATTATCACCCGCCCGAAATGTCTGATTCGTATAGGGCATCCATTCTCATCACGCTGATACTCGAATCCGTCTTCACCAATAACAGATCCAGCCCTTATAATGCAATTGCATCCAATCTGAGTGCCATAGCCGATGACCACTCCCGCGTGCAATTTCGTTCCAGAGCCGATGGAAACATTATCTGCAATGACACAGCTCTCACCGATACTTACATCTGCTCCAAGATTGACATTGGTTCCAATAGTGGCGCTAGCAGCAACACCAATACTAGACTCTTGCGGAAAAAATTGCTGTATTATTCTGGCATATGCTAAACGAGGATTTTTCGCCCTGACATAGCTACAGGCAGAAGATGCAGGTAGCGTTTTCTTTGGTCTTATCAAATACAATGCATGTACTGCCATATTCTCCTTAAATACCAAATTCGATATATAAGCAATGGTGAAATCTGATGCTGCAGAAGCAGATTTGCAACCGTATAACGGTATATCCTTTCCTATTAGTTGTTCCCCCAGATATGATGCCACGTCCGAAGCCATTACTTTTCCCTTCATAGCTCTATACCTCCTGCAATGGCAGCCGTTGATAAAATGCCCACCTGCAGCGTTGCGCGCTGCAGAAGAAGGGGCAGCTCAGTTCCTTGGCCAGAGCAGCTATCTTC
>JAZDOA010000018.1:0-3035 GCA_043799175.1 Pseudomonadota bacterium
TCCGAGCCTCAAGTATGAATGGAGCTTCGGCGACAGGGGCTCCTCCACCGACCGCAACACCACCCACGCATACGCGATCGAAGGGTCTTATACCGTCTACGCCAAGGTCACTGACGACAACGGCGCTACTGCCGAATCCAAGGTGACGATAGAGGTATATGCCACGGCCAAGGCTGCACCGCCGCCTGCCGGCCCGTCGATGAGGCTGATAGGGATGATAGCGGGCGGTGTGGTGGCGGCCGTCATAGTGGTCGTCGTTCTGATGATGCTGCTCCGCTCCAGAAAACGGGGAGGTCCGCAACCGACTCTTCCAGAACAGAGAATCCCGCCGCCGGTCCAGCCCGCGCCCCCCGTCCAACCTCAGACCGGGCCTCCGCCCCGGCAGCCGCAAGCATGGAGTCGTGCGCCAGTCCAGCCTCAATCATGGTCTCCTGCGCCCGTCCAGCCAGTGAGACCACCGCCCCCGATGGACCCAAATTATCATGGGGTCATACAGGAGGATGCGCCGGCGCAGGAGCAATATCGGCCGCAACCTTAAAGACCCGAGGGAACCGGCCCGCTCTACTCTAGACAATTGTTGCGTGAAGAGGGGCGGGCCGCCCTCTTCACTCACCAATTGCAAAGAAACGGCCCGCCCTTATTTGAGCCCCGCATCCTTCCGCAGGACCTTCGCCTTGTCGGTCTTCTCCCAGGTGAAGTCGGGGTCGTCGTCCCGGCCGAAGTGCCCGTATGCAGCCGTCTTGCGGTATATCGGGCGCTTGAGCTTCAGTTCCGCTATCATGGCCTTCGGCGAGGCGTCGAAGTGCTTCTGCAAAAGCTCCATGATCTTTTCCTCGGAGACCCTGCCTGTCCCGAACGTGTCGATGTATATCGATGTCGGCTTGGCGACGCCGATGGTGTAGGAGAGCTGGATCTCGCAGCGGTCCGCAAGCCCCGCCGCGACCACGTTCTTGGCCATGTAGCGGGCGTAGTAGGCGGCCGAGCGGTCCACCTTGCTGGGGTCCTTGCCGGAGAACGCGCCCCCTCCGTGCCTTCCTATCGAGCCGTAGGTGTCGGCGATTATCTTGCGCCCGGTGACGCCGCTGTCGCCCTGGGGGCCGCCCACCACGAACCTGCCGGTGGAGTTGATGAATACCTTGGTCTCCCCGTCCATCCACTTGCCGCAGACGGGCTCTATGACCTCCTTCTTTATGTCCCGGATTATCTGCTCCCGCGGGACGTCGGGGTCATGCTGGGCCGCCACAACTATGACGTCCACCCTCTTGGGTTTCCCGTTTTCGTATTCCACCGTCACCTGGGACTTCCCGTCGGGCCTTACGTACGGCAGCACCTTGCGCCTCCTCACCTCCGATAGCCTTCGTGTCAGCCCATGGGCGAGCATTATCGGAAGGGGCATGAACTGCGGGGTCTCGTTGCAGGCATAGCCGTACATCATCCCCTGGTCCCCGGCGCCCTGCTCGTGCCCCTTGACCTCGTCGACACCCAGCGCGATGTCCTGGCTCTGCTCGTGAATCGCCACCAGCACCGCGCAGTACTCCCATGAAAGCCCGTAGTCGGACTTGGTGTAGCCTATGTCCCTGATGGTGTCGCGCACAAGCCGCTGGAAATCGACGTATGTCTTTGTGGTTATCTCCCCTACGATGGTCACCAGGCCGGTGGTGGTCATGGTCTCGCAGGCCACGCGCGCGTCCGGATCGTCCTTGATTATGGTGTCAAGGACGGCGTCCGATATCTGGTCGCATATCTTGTCGGGATGGCCCTCGGTCACGCTCTCGCTTGTGATGAACCGCTTCATGTTGCTCGCCTCCAAATATCCATTGCCTCTCTCGGCCGAAAGGGGAGCCGCAATTTAAGCATTTTGTTGTCGGAGGGGCTACAAATCAAAGGGGCGACCGCCCAAACGCCCTCGGGAGAAGCTTTTCCAGAGGTATCGCCTCGATACCATTCTTTCCTTCGACGATTATCAATGGCCCGTCGGGGCCCGAAAACTCGGCCATCACCTGCCTGCAGGCCCCGCAGGGCATGATGGATCTGATGTCCGGAGAGAAGACCGCCACCGCCAGTATCTTTCGTTCCCCGGCGGAAACGGCGTTTTGGATCGCCACCCTCTCGGCGCATGCGGTCAGCCCGAAGGAGGCGTTCTCGACATTGGACCCGGTATAGACCTTGCTGCTTGCAGCGATGGCCGCCGCGCCGACCCGGATTCCGGAATAGGGGGCATAGGCCTTCATGCTGGCCTTCTTTGCCTGGTGGAGAAGCGCCTTCCATCCCGCAATACCGGTCATTGCCATATCCCCGACATCCACAATATATCATTAAATCATATGTAATTTCTCAAAATCCTTATATATTGCCCCTGCCTAGACCTGTTTCGATGAACCCGAAGATAAAAATATTCCTGGTCTTCACCCTGCTGTGGTTCGTATTCATCGGGATAGCATACGCCATCGTCTTCGCCCTTCTCCGCACAGGCTATATCGCCGGCGACAGCTTCTACATGTACACGCTGCTCATAATGGTCCCAGTCCTTCTGCTTTTCAACCTCGTCACCTACTTCTTCTCGGACAAGATGGTCCTTGCGGCCTACAACGCGCAGATCGTCGACGAGAGGAGCGCGCCGCGGCTGGCGAAAGTGGTCCGCCGGGTGGCCGAGCGGTTCAACCTGCCCAGGCCCCGCCTGGCCATAGTCCCCTCGGAGACTCCCAACGCATTTGCCACCGGGAGGGACCCGGAGCATGCCGTGGTGGCCGTCACGGCGGGCAACATGGACATGCTCACCGACGACGAGCTCGAGGGCGTGATAGGCCACGAGATGGCGCATGTGAAGGACCGCGATATCCTGCTCATGAGCATTGTGGCCACCGCAGCGGCGATAATATCGATAGCTGCAAGAATCGTCCTGTACCAGATGATATTCGGCCGCAGGGACACCCGCGTCAATCCCCTTGTGCTCCTGGCGGCGGCCATCACCGCCCCGATAGCCGCCATGCTGGTGCAGCTTGCCATTTCCCGCACCCGCGAGTACAAGGCCGACA
>JAZDOA010000019.1:0-2265 GCA_043799175.1 Pseudomonadota bacterium
GGGTGGCGTTGGCAATCTTGAAGCCGCGCATAGTACGCCGAAGCTCCTCGATATTGGCGATGGCTTCGAAGCCGTACACGGACTGAAGCTGGAGAAGCTGGGCCTGCGCTTTCTTCAGCTCGGCATCGAGTTTCTTGCGGACAGGATTGGGAACGTCCCGTTCCGGATCGGCAGGTTCGGCGCCATAGTCCACCAAGGCGTCGAGGGCAAACTCCTCGATCAAATACTTGAAGAAATTTTCCTGTCGCCACCGGTTAAACATACGAAAAGCCACCTCGACGGCGGAGAGATCCCACCGGGAGGTGACGATAGCGGTCTGGTGGCCGTTTTGCTTGAGACGGGTGACCTGCCGGAGCTTGAGCCTGCGTTTGTCCAGCAGGATATTGTGTTCGGCGAGCCGGTAGCTGACGGCCTGGCCGTCCAGGGTCGCCTCATGCAGGCTGAAGCGTGACTGGGGGATTTTGCGGAAGTGTTTCTTGCGATATGTGAGGATGTCGAAACCCGAGGCGATGATCCGCTTAAATAATTTTGGTGACCATCCACCCCGGTCGAAGACCACCGTCAACCGCCGGTCTCCGAGGAGTTGGCGGATCTCGTCCAGCACCTTGGGCAGCATCTGGACCAAGCCCCTATTGGCTTCCGTGGTGACCACGAATAACGGATCTCCTTGTGAATCGTTGACCCAATAATCCGTGGTGGCCGGCATGGGCAGGCGCATCTGGGCGACGTGAGTCTTGGGCAGGGTGCGCCGTCCATGATAGACGCGGACATGTCCATCGACGTAAAGAAAACCCATGGCCGGACCCCGGGTTTTGACCCGATGCTCGGCCAGAGCCCGGCCGAAGTCCTTGGCCCGCCCGAAGGCGGCCAGGCAGGAAAGTTTCTTGCGCAACGTCTTGACCTCCATCGCGCGGTCTAACCCAAGCAGGTGGCCCAATTGCTCGGGGGAATGTTCTTTCATGCCCTCGGGCCGCTTGATACGAAGTAGTGCCATCAGCAGGAAGGTCGCCAGGGTGGTGCGCAATCCATAGAAGGCCGGGCCGATGCTGCCGTAAACCTCGCGGGCGATCTCGAATACGCTGCTCTGGACCAGCGCCGGTAAGGCGAGCAGCACTCCTGCTCCCTTGACCGCTTTGCCCGGCCAAAACCGTGGGACGGCATCGTCAAGAAGACCCATGCAGGCCAGCAAGCGGTCCGTGCTCCGGTCGCTGGGATCGGCATCCACGGTTACCGGCCAGGACGCAGGCGACGATTCCGCCAAAGCGGACAGGTTTGAGTCCGCACCCTCTTCGGCTTCCAGCCTAGGCCCACCGGCGTCCATCGTAGGCAGCGCGGTCGTCCCGGCTGCTTGAGGATCCAAGAAAGCGGACAGGTTTGGGTCCGCACCCCCCAGAGGCAGATCCAGTTGCTCTACCTCATTGTTTTTCCAGCCCAATCTCTTTACCAGCTTGCGTACAGCCTTTTCTGTGACCCCGAGCCGACGGGCTATCTCGCGCCGGAACACGCCTTCGGCCATCCACTGCTGGACTTTGTTTATCCTCGATTCCTTCAGGCGGGGAATTCCCCGCGGATAACCGGGCGGGCGGCCGAGGGCGGCCAACCCTCCTTCTTCATAGCGATGCTGGTGTCGGCGGATGGTGCGCTCGGAGAAACCGAACGCCCGCGCCACCTCAGTCTGCTGCGCCAATCCCTGCTCCACCATGATCACCATGGCATAGGCTTCGCCCATGCGGTCACCGATGCGGTAGTAAGCCATCGGCACTCCCGAAACGCTCACTACGCGAATGCCATGCCGGGTATGGAGTCTGCTTCGGGAATTGATGAAGATGGACTCTTCACTGTTTTCCGGTTCCTGCTGAAAAAGCGGACGGGTTTGTGGATCGTTGGCCATGTGCAAAGAATAGCCCGGCCACGAAAAAAAGCGGACAGGTTTGGGTCCGCACCTTCAAAACATGGGGTCTTTAATTTTCAGGCAGTTACGAGGGGTAGGTCAGGAGGTCTGGCTCTCTGGCCGCATTGACAGCATCAGCGCATTGTTAGGCGGCTGAATTAAGATTCCTTCTCAATTATTCTCTTGCATGATCCTATTGTCTGCAATCCACGCCAGTGCCGCCATCGTATCTTCCGCCGTCCTGTGGTGGATGGCATCGGCATACGCCCATGTGATAGTCCATGCCACCTACAATTTCCAAATCACAGGTCCAACCAGGACCTCCGTACCAACTGCCGTCACCAGATTGGCAACTATCATCGGAGGAGCAAGGC
>JAZDOA010000056.1:0-6792 GCA_043799175.1 Pseudomonadota bacterium
CGGTACCAGGCCCTGTCGGCAGCGCCGACAGGTTTTTTCGGCGCCTTCTCATACGTTCCGGCTGCCGCCGACCTTTATAGGCGCCGGAGTTTGGCCGGCGGCTCTGCCGCCCGCCGGAGTTTTTTGGCCGGCGGCCCTGCCGCCCGCCTCCGAGGCGGCCTGCCAGGCTTCGCGCAGGGGCACCGCGGCCAACTCGGCCAGGCGGCGGACGCTTTCCATCTCCGGGGCCGCCTTCAGGCCGCCCCAGGGGTCGCGGGCCAGCTTGACCGCCACCTTGCCCAGCGGCGTTTCGACCTCCACCACCTCTCGAAAACACACGAGGCGGGAGCGGCGGCTCATCCGCACCCCCAAGGTGGTTGATTCCTCGAAAAGGATCCGGGCGCAGCGGTCCTGGTCGTCCAGGTCGCACAGGATGGAGACCAGGGTGCCCGGCCGGTCCTTCTTCATTTGCACCGGGCTGAGCCACGTGTCCAGCGCCCCCGCCTCGAACAGCCGGGCCATGAGGGGGCCGTAGAGCTGGGGGTTCATGTCGTCCACGTTGGTCTCCAACAGGGCCACTTCGTCCGCATGGGTGGCCGCGCCCTCGGCCTCCCCCACGACGGCCCGCAGCAGGTTGGGTATGCCTTCCAGTTGCCGGCTCCCGGCCCCGTAGCCCACCGCCAGGGGCCTGAGGGGCGGCATGGCCCCGAAGTTTGTGCCACAGAAGGTTTTGAGCAGGGCCGCCCCCGTGGGGGTCGTCATCTCCCCGGCCACCTTGCCCGGCAGGAGAGGCGCTCCCTTCAGCAGCTCCAGCGTGGCCGGGGCAGGGACGGGGAACACCCCGTGGCGGCACTCCACCGTGCCAAAACCCACCGTCACCGCCGAACACCAGGCGGCCTCCACCCCCAGGGCATGGTAGAGTATGGCCGCCCCGACGATGTCTATTATGGAATCGAGGGCACCCACCTCGTGGAAGTGGACTTCGTCAGGGTGACGGCCGTGGATTTGCCCCTCCACCGTGGCCAGACGGGCGAAGGCCCCGATGCTGAGTCGTTTGACCTCGGGGGCCAGGGGGCTTCCGGCAATCAGTTCCCTGATCTCGGCGAAGCCGCGCTCCCGGCGCTTGTCTTGCGCCTCCACCCTGACCCTGGTGGCCATAATATGATTGCGAGGCTCCCGGCCTACCTCGAGCCGCCAGGCGCCATCAAGCCCGAGCGCCGAAAACCCCTGGCGCAGAGCGGCCTCCGGCGCCCCCGCATCGAGCAGGGCACCCAGGATCATGTCTCCCGAGGCCCCCGCGAAGCAATCGAAGTAGACTAGCTTCATGCCTTCCCTTTCAATCTGGGCTAAAGGCGCAGGTCGTCTGGGCGTCGATAACCGGCGCGAATACCGCGTCCTCGGGGCTCGCTGACCCACTCAACGTACATACAGAGTACGTTTCGGGGTCGGTGAACCCCTGCGGTGCGACCTCGCTTGGCTCTCGACGCCCAATCAGTTCGCCCCTTGGTTTATTCCTTTAACTAACCCATGACTATTAACTACTTGTCCGGAAATCTGGATGGGGGGCGGCGTGCCGGGCTTACCAGCAGATCCACTTCCCTGACGGCCCGGTCGGTGGCGGCGAGCACGGTCACGGTGACTGCTCCCTCCCGAAAACGCTCCCCCGAGCGGGGCACGTGCCCCAGCCGTTCGAGGATCAGGCCTCCCAGGGTCTCGTAGCCGTCTTTGGCCAGGTTTATGCCCAGCTTGTCGTTGAGTTCGTCTATCTCCACCCTGGCGCTGGCCAGATAATGCCCTTCGGCCAGGCGCACCAGGCGGCGCGTCTCCGGCTCGAACTCATCCCGAATCTCGCCCAGAATCTCCTCGAGCAGGTCTTCGATGGTCACGATGCCCACGGTGCCGCCGTATTCATCCACCACCACGCACATCCGCACCCGCTTGCGCTGCATCTCCACCAGCAGCTCGTCCACCCGCTTCATCTCGGGTACGTACTGGGCCGGACGGCGGAAGCGCGCTATGGACTCGGCGGGGTCAGCCCCCAGGAGGTCGAAGGAATGAAGGATGCCCACGATGTCGTCTATCCGCCCCCGATAGACGGGCAGCCGCGAGAAGGGCGTGGACTTGAAGACTTCGAGGACCTCGCTCACCGTGGCCGTCTCGGGCACCGCGCTTACCTCTACGAGCGGCACCATGGCCTCGCGGACGGCCGTCTCGCGAAAGCTGAACATTTTTAGTATCAGCTGCTTTTCCACCGCCCGCAGGTCTACCGTGGGGCCGCCGCCCTCCTTGCCCAGGAGCAGGAGGAACTCCTCGCGGGTCACGAAGGGGCTGCGATACTTCTTCCCGCCAGCCCAGGCCTGCACCCGCCTCGAGACCAGGGCGCCCAGTGCCACCAGAGGGAAGAATAGCACGCGGGCCACGGCAAGGGGGGTGGCGATTCGGGGTGCCATGGCGGTGGCGTGCTGGCGGAAGAGGTTCTTCGGGAGAAGCTGGCCGAAGAAGAGCAGCAGTGGGCCGAGGATGAGGATCGCCAGCCATTCGGACCCTGGGCCTAGTATCTGGAGCAGCAGGGCGGCGCTCAGCACGGCGTTGGAGACTGAACAGATATTGACTCCCACCTGAGTGGTGGAAAACAGCCACTCTGGTTTCGCCAGAAGCCGAAGCGCGCGCTTGGCGCCGACCGAGCCCTCATCGGCCTGGAGCTTCATGCGCTTCTCGTTGGCCGCCACCAGCGCCATCTCGGAACCCGAGAAGAAGGCCTCCAGCACCACGAAAAAGAAGATGGTAATGACCAGGCAGAGAATCATGGCGAAGGCTGCTCCGAGCCGGGTTCGCGCAGCTCTATCTCCAGCACGCGGGTGCCCTTGATCCGCGAGACCCGAAAGGCCCGACCCTCGAAGACCGTTTCCTCACCTGGAGTGGGCATGCGGCCGAAGGTGTGAAGGAGGAAGCCTCCCATGGTGTCGTAGCCTTCGTCCTCGGGCAGGTTGGTACCCATGCGTTCGTTGAACTCCTCGACGGAGAGCCGGGGCGAGACCGTCCAGACGCCAGGGGCCTTCTGCCCCAAGGGCCATTCCGCCAGCTCGTGCTCGTCGTAAATCTCGCCGAAGAGCTCCTCCAGCAGGTCATCAAGCGTGACCAGACCGACCAGCCCCCCGTATTCATCGACCACCATAGCCATGTGCAGCCGCCGCCGCTGCATTTCCGAGAGCATGGCCTCGGCCTTCTTGGTCTCGGGGGCGAAGTGGGCGGGCCTCAGCAGGGAGCGCAGGTTTGGCGGCCGCTCCCGCAGGATGTCCTTGGCGTGGAGGATGCCGATGATATTGTCTTCATCGTCTTCGTACACCGGCACCCGGGAAAAATGACGGCTACGCAACGACTCCACCGCTCGGGCCACGGGGGTGTGGACGTCGAGGGCGAATATGTCGGTGCGAGGCGTCATTACCCCCGCCAGGGTGGTAGCCTCGAAGGCGATGAGGTTCTCTATGAATTCGCGTTCCGTCTCCCGGACCAGCCCTTCCTTGTGGGAAGAGCGCACCCAGTTGAGAAACTCCTCTTCCAGGATCCTGCCCTGCTCGTCTTCCGCACGGCCCGAAATGAGCTTGATCAGCCTGTCGGCGAGCCAACGCACCGGGGCCACCAGCCGCATCCAGACCGCCACCGGACCTGCCACAGCGGAGGCGAAACGCGCCGGGTTGAGCGCCGCGCTCACCTTGGGGATCACCTCGCCACTCAGCATCATGATGGGGATCATGACGGCGATGGCGATCCACTTGCCCCTTGGGCCGAAGCGTTCGATGAAGATGCCCGAGGCGAGCACCGAGGCGGTTACGTCGGAGATTTCGTTGCCCATCAGAAGAGAGTTGAGCAGCTCACGCGGGCGCGAGGCGAGCCGCCGCAGCAGCTCGGCCCGAGGATGGCCTTCCTTGGCAAGGCGTTTCAGCGCCAGAGGCGACAGGGAAAAGAACGCCGTCTCCGAACCCGCGAACCAGGCCGCCAGGCCCACCATGGCGACCACCACCAGCACCCTTATGATAATGCTTACGTCCACGCTATAAATGGCGGCTTGTCCAGATGAAAAAGACTCCGTGGCTCAATGAGCCACCGCGGCGGTCCGGCTTCGCGCCGGCGGCCTGATGGTCTTGCGCCCATCAGAGGCGACCGGCGCCTCCGCCAGCAGCTCGGTCAGGACCTGGTCTATGTTCTTGACGAAGACGAAGCGCAGCCGCCGCTTGATGTTGGCCGGGATCTCCATCAGGTCCTTGCGGTTATCCTCGGGCACCACGATTCGGGTTATGTGTGCCCGCACGGCGGCCAGGGCCTTCTCCTTCAGCCCACCGATGGGCAGCACGCGACCCCGCAGGGTTATCTCTCCGGTGGCGGCCACATCTTTACAGACGGGCACCTTGGTGAAGGCCGACACCAGGGCGGCCGCCATGGTGACGCCCGCCGAAGGGCCGTCCTTGGGTATGGCTCCCGCCGGAATATGGATGTGAATGTCGTGCTTCTCGTAGAAGCCCTCCGCCAGACCCAGCCTGTCGGCCCGGGAGCGGATGTAGGAAAGGGCGGCCTGGGCGGACTCTTTCATAACGTCTCCGAGTTGCCCCGTGAGAGACAACCTGCCCTTGCCCTTTACCACGGTGGCCTCTATGTGCAGGATCTCGCCCCCGAACGGTGTCCAGGCCAGCCCGGTGGCCACCCCCACCTCGTGCTCGCCACGCTCGCCCTCGGGAATGAACTTGGGCGGCCCCAGGTATGACGCCAATGACTGCCGGCTGACGCGGCTGACCCGTCGCTCGCCTTCGGCCACCCGCCTGGCGGTCTTGCGGCAGACGGCGGCAATCTCGCGCTCCAGGTTCCTCAGCCCAGCCTCTCGGGTATAGCTGGAGATGATCGAAAGGAGCGCCGGGTTGGACATGACCATCTGGCTGGGCTTAAGGCCGTTTTCCTTCAACTGCCTCGGCAGCAGATAGCCGCGGGCTATGCGCAGCTTTTCTTCATCGGTATAGCCGGGCAGGTCGATTATCTCCATGCGGTCCTTGAGGGCGCTGGGGATGGGGTCCGTTAAGTTGGCCGTGGTGATGAACATCACCTTCGAGAGGTCGAAGGGGACGTTGATGTAGTGGTCGCTGAAGGAGGAGTTCTGCTCCGGGTCCAGCACCTCGAGCAGCGCCGAGGAAGGGTCACCCCGGAAGTCGGCCCCGATCTTGTCTATTTCGTCCATCATGAAGACGGGGTTGTTCGACTTGGCGGTCTTGAGGCCTTGGATGATCCGGCCCGGCAGCGCGCCTATGTACGTCCGGCGATGACCGCGGATCTCGGCCTCATCGCGCACCCCGCCCAGGCTCATGCGGACGAACCTGCGCCCCAGTGCCCTGGCAATCGAGCGCCCCAGAGAGGTCTTTCCCACCCCCGGAGGGCCGACCAGGCACAGGATGGGACCCTTCATGTCCTTGTTGAGCTTGCGCACGGAGAGGTATTCCAGGATGCGTTCCTTGACCCGCTCCAGGTTGTAGTGGTCTTCGTCGAGAATCGTCTTGGCGCGCCGGACGTCCAGCCGGTCGCGGGTAGATTTGCTCCAGGGGATTTCGATCATCCAGTCGAGGAAGGTGCGCACCATGCATGCCTCGGCCGCATCGGGATGCATCTGCTCCAGCCGTTTGAGCTGCTTTCCCGCCTCCTGCTCGGCCTCGGTGCTCATGCGCGCCTTCTTGATCTTGAGCCGCAGGTCCTCGACCTCCTCGGCACGTTCGTCTATCTCGCCCAGCTCCCGCCGGATGGCCCGCAGCTGCTCCCGCAGGAAATACTCCCGCTGGGTGCGGCTCATCTCCTCCTTGGCCTCCGACTGGATCTTGGCCTGCATGGTGGAGACTTCGAGCTCTTTGCTCAGGTGGTCGTTGACCCGCTGAAGGCGCTGAAGGGAGTCGTTAATCTCGAGTATCTCCTGGGCCTCGTCGAGCTTCAGCCGGAGGTTGGAGGCCACCAGGTCCGCCAGGCGGCCCGGTTCTTCCACGCTGTTGAGAATGGCCATGACATCGGCGGAGAGGATACCCTTGAGCGAAAGGATCTTTTCCGACTGCTCCCTCACGTTGCGCATCAAGGCCTCGAGCTCGGTGGTCATGATGCCGGGCTCGCTCTCGCGGATGGGCTCGATCTTTACCCGGAACATCGGCTTTACCTGAGGCCAGGCCAGGACGCGGGCCTTCGACAGACCCTGTACCAGAATCTTGACGCGGCCGTCAGGAAGCTTGAGTACCCGCATGATCATGGCCACGGTGCCCGTCTTGTTGATCTGCTCGGGCAGGGGCGAATCTATGGTCTGGTCCTTCTGGGTGGCCAGGAAGATCAGCCTGTCTTTCGCGATCGCCTCCTCCACGGCCTTGATGGAAGGCTCCCGTCCGATGAAGAGGGGGAGAATCATATAGGGGAAAATGACAATGTCGCGCACCGCGAGCAGCGGCAGTTCCTCGGGAATGTAGTAATCTCCGGTCTCAACCCGCTCGCCGTAATCTTCCGTTTCGCGCTCGTCACTCATCGTGCCCTCTCCTCGGGGAACCATGCAGCCGTGGGATACCTTTGCGGGAATGCAATTAGGGTGCAACTTTAGCGCGGTCAAGTACCCCAAAGATGAACAAAAAGACGCAGCTTGTCAAGCACGGCCTGAGGGGCCTAAATCTCCGGGTAAGAATGCAGGTCGTCTGGGCGCCGATAGCCGGTGCGAATGCCGCGTCCTCGGGCCTCACCGACCCACTCAACGTAGCGGAGCTACGCCTCGGGGTCGGCGAGTCCCTGCGGTGCGACCTCGCTTGGCTC
>JAZDOA010000061.1:0-2022 GCA_043799175.1 Pseudomonadota bacterium
CTGGCGGGCATGACCGAGACCCCGGTAGTGGCGGTGCTGGGGCAGCGCCCTGGCCCGGCTACAGGTCTGCCCACCAGGACAGAGCAGGGCGAGCTCTGGTTTTCCCTCCACGCCGGCCACGGCGAGTTCCCCCGAGCCGTACTGGCGCCCGGGACAGTCGAGGAGGCCTTCCACGCCGCCGTCAAGGCCTTTAACCTGGCAGAGAAGTACCAGACGCCGGTGATTATCCTTACCGACCACCACCTGGCCACATCCTACGCCACCGTGGACAGGTTCGATTTAAAGCAGGTGAAGATAGAAAGGGGCGCGCTCCTCTCCGACGAAGAGACCAGCCGCTTCGCCGACTATAAGCGGCACAGGGTCACCGATTCCGGCGTATCGCCTAGGGCCTTCCCGGGCCAGGGCAGAGCGCTGGTAGTAACCGACTCCGACGAGCACGACGAAGCCGGCCACATGATTGAGGACGCCGAGACCCGCCGCCAGCAGGATATGAAGCGGCTGCGCAAGCGTAACGGCCTGAAGGGGGAGATTGGCCCGCCGGAATTCCACCGGCCGCGTGGCGCCAAGCTGACCCTCATCGGCTGGGGCAGCACCCGCGGGGCCATCCGGGAGGCCGCCGGTCTGCTCAAGAAAGACGGCCTGGCCGCCAGCACCCTTCATCTCAGCGAAATATGGCCGTTCCCGGCGGAGGCGGTTGCTTCGGCCTTGAACAACGGCACAAGAAGCGTCGTCATTGAGGGCAACGCCACGGGGCAGCTGGCGGCGCTGATAAGGCGCGAGACGGGCGTCAGGATAAGCGGCACCATTCTAAAGTTCGACGGCCGCCCCTTCTCCCCCGAGGAGATAGCCACCCGCGTGAAGAAGGAGGCCCCGGCATGGTGACGTTGAAGGACTATGCGGCAACGATACCAATAGCCTGGTGCCCGGGCTGCGGCAACTTCGGCATCATCCAGGCGCTTAGAAAGACGCTGGTCGAGCTGGGGCTGGCGCCACACCAGGTGCTCTTCGTCTCCGGCATCGGGCAGGCGCCCAAGATGCCCCACTATATGCAGGGCAATGTCTTCAACGGCCTTCACGGGCGCACCCTCCCCGCCGCCACCGGCGCCAAAATCGCCAATCGTGAGCTTGTCGTCATCGGCATTGACGGCGACGGCGGTGCTTACGGCGAGGGCGTCGGCCACCTGCTGGCCACCATGCGCCGCAACATCAATATGACCTACATGGTGCACAACAACCAGGTCTACGGGCTGACCAAGGGGCAGGCCTCCCCCACCAGCGACCTCGGCTTCGTTACCAAAACAACGCCGCTTGGGGCCAGCCAGCCGCTCAACCCGCTGACGCTGGCGCTGGCGTCCGACGCGAGCTTCATCGCCCGGGGATTTGCCGGGGACATCGAGCACCTCTCCGTCCTGCTGAAGATGGGCATAGAGCACCACGGCTTCGCCCTGATAGATATCCTCCAGCCCTGTGTTTCCTTCAACCGCAGGAACACCCACCAGTGGTACCAAGAAAGGGTTTACAAGCTGGAAGAGGTAGGCCACAACCCCGGCGATAAAACGGCCGCCTTTGCCCGCGCCCAGGAATGGGGCGAGCGCATCCCCATCGGGCTGTTTTACCGGAAGGAAAGGCCTGTCTTCGAGGAGCAGCTACCGGCCCTGAAGGAGATGCCGCTGGCGAGGCAAAGGCTTGACCCCCTGGACTTTGAGAAGCTGCTCGATGAGTTCGAATAGGGTTTGCGGGCTGATTACGGGGGGTCAGGTCAAGCAGACAGGCCTTTCTTTCACTCAGCCCAAGGCCCTCCCTGGCATGAGACACCGCCAGGCGCTTAACCCTGGGCTTTAGAAGTTTTTTGAGAGTAATTCCTTGAGCGCCCGGATATCCAGGGCCTGCTCCCCTACAATCTGCTCTAAACGCCGGTTTTCCTCTTCGAGGGATTTGAGCCTCTTCAGCTCACTGACGGTGAGGCCGGCGTATTTCGCCTCCCAGTTGTAGTAGGTGGCGTCGCTCATCCCGTACTTGCGG
>JAZDOA010000082.1:0-2413 GCA_043799175.1 Pseudomonadota bacterium
GGAGTCCATGATGGACACCACCGGCTACGCCACCAGCTGGTCGACCAACGGCTACATCGCCTCGGTCTGTGAAAAGCACCCGGACAGGTTCATACTGCAGGCCAACGTCGGCCCCATCATTCAAAGGGGCCTCGATAATGCCATCTGGGAGCTCGAGTACCTGGTCAAGGAGCGCAACTGCAAGCTGATCAAGTTCTACCCACCGGAAGATATCTACATCAACGACGAGAGGCTCTGGCCGTTTTACAAGAAGGTCGAAGAGCTCGGTGTTGTGCTCACGATACACACCGGCTACGTCTGGGTGCCGCCGGGCAAGGCCAAGTACTGCCTGCCCATCCAGGTGGACGAGGTGGCCAGCAAGTTCTGGGACATGAAGATTGTTGCCTTCCATGCCGGCTGGCCTTACTGCCATGACCTGAACCTCACGGCGGCCACCCATCCCAACGTCTACATCAGCCTCAGCCTCATCCTGGCCTGGTGGTTCAATGCCCCCTACCGCCTGGCCCATATCATCGGCGAGGCCGTCCAGTTCGCCGGCGAGGACCACATCGTCTGGGGCACCGACTTCTTCGGGGCCGGCGGTCTCATCCGCAACGGCATCGTGGCCTTGCGCGAGTTCCAGATGCCCGGGGAGCTCCAGAAACAGTATGGCTATACCCCGGTGACCGACGAAGTGAGAAAGATGATCTTCGGGGATAACCTGGCCAGACTGCTCAATATCGACACTTAAAAACGACGTGTAAAATAATAAATATAAAAGGAAAGGAGAAAAATGACGGATTTCCCAATACTGTTTTCGCCCATTAAGTTGGGCCCGCTAGAGATCAAGAACCGCATTGGCGGCTCCTGCACCACCACCGGCGGTGCCGACCAGAACGGGTTTATTCGCGAGGAGTGCATCTATTCCTACGCTGCCCGCTCCGAGGGTGGCGCCGGCTTTATCACCATCGAGTGTACTTTCGCCACCGACTGGGGCGCTAAGACCACCAGCTTTGGCAACCCGCGCATCAGCGGCCGCTCCTACTACGAGGGTCAGTCCAACCTGGCCGAGGGCATCAAGCAGTGCGGCGCCAAGGCCTTCATACAGATTACCCCCAGCTTCGGCCGGCAGGGCTCAAGCAAGACCTCCGGTGAAGTCCCGGGGGCGCCTTCAGCTATCCCATCAGAGAGGCCACAGGACTATGAGGACAGAATCATGCCCCGCGGCTACGAGACCAAGGCGCAGACGCTGGGCGCCACCACCGCCCCCAAGGTGCTGACCCTGGAAGAAATAGCCTACATGGAGCAGACTTTCCCCACCGCCGTCGCGGCCGCCAGGATTGTCGGCTATGACGCCGTCGAGTTCCACAGCCCGCACGGCTACCTCATCCACCAGTTCCTCTCACCGCGCTCCAACCAACGCACCGACGAATACGGGGGCTCGTTGGAGAACCGCTTCCGCTTCCTGAGAAACCTGCTGGTGGCCTCCAGGAAGAGGGTAGGGCCGGACTTCTGTCTCGGCATCCGCCTCAGCGGCGACGAGCACATGCCCGGTGCCATCCACGAGGACGAGCTGATACAGGTTGCCAAGTGGTGCCAGGACCTCGGCGCCAGCTACATCCACCTCTCCGATGGCTCCTACGAGGCCAGAAAGTGGTTCTTCCCGCAGGACCCGCACTGCTTTATCGAGCATGCCAAGAACTTTAAGAAAGAACTGAAGATACCCTTGATCGTCCCCGGACAGCACGACCCGTACCTGGCCGAGGAAGTGCTCCGCAACGGCTGGGCGGACGCCATCACCATGGGCCGTCAGCTGGTCGCCGACCAGCGCACCCCGCGCAAGTGGGAAGAGGGTAAAGTTGACGAGGTCGTCCGCTGCCTGCGCTGCAACGTGTGCCTGGCCCGCTTCAACCGCGGCGTGGCCATCCGCTGCGCGGTCAACGCCAACATCGGGCGCGAGAAGTACGACCCGAAATACAACTCCACGATCAACGCCAACGCCCTCCGGCCGCTGCCCGAGCCCAACACGCCGCCCTGCGAGAACGCCTGCCCCGCCGGTCTGGACATCAACGCCTACATGCTCATGGCCGCCCGCGGCCAGTTCGACGAGGCCTACCGGAGGCTCAAGGTGCAGATGCCCTTCCCCGCCGTCATCGGCCGCGTCTGCCCGCACCACTGCGAGAAGGAGTGCAACCGCGACAAGCTGGATAAGGCCGCCATCGGCATCAACAATACCAAGCGCTTCATCGCCGACTGGGCGATGGAAAACGGCCTGCCCGACTATATCAAGAAACAGGCCCTGCCCGAGAAGCTGCCGATAACCAGGAAGGAAAAGGTCGCCGTCATCGGCTCCGGCCCGGCCGGGCTCACGGCCGCCTACTTCCTCATCAAGAAAGGCTACGCCGTCACCGTCTTCGAGGCCGAGGCCGTCGCC
>JAZDOA010000118.1:0-29439 GCA_043799175.1 Pseudomonadota bacterium
CTCGTTGCGGCTGGCGTCGGGGGCGGCCTGGGTGGCGCTGTACCGAGCGGTGAACAACAGGGAGAAGGCGATGATACGCAAGGGCTGCACCGACTCCCCGTATCTGCCGGAGTACAGCCAGGTCACTATGCCCTCGGCCTGGGCGAAGATCAGGAAGGCCAGCGGGAACCCGGCCAGGGCCATCACCTTGCAGGCCAGAACGAAGGCCTGCGCGAAATGTTCCCGCGAGTCCTGGAACAGCCGGGAGAGCGTGGGGAAGAGGGCGTTCTTGAAGGCGCGCGGAATGACCATCAACGTCATTACCAGCTTGTAGGCCGCGCTGTAGATCCCCACCGCCTCCATGTCGGCCAGCTTCGACAGCATAACGATGTCTATCTGATAGAAGATGGGCAGGATGAAGGTTATGAGGGCGAAGGGGCTGGCCCGCCTGATGAATCTCAGGGACTCGGCCAGGCCCATGAGAGGCTCCCACCGGGGTTTTTTCCAGTGGCGCAGCAGCAGCCCAAAACAGCCGAGGGTCAGGACCACTTGCCAGACCAGGCTGCCCAGCAGCAGCTCCCTCACCCCCCACCCATGGTGGATGACCCCCAGGGCCAGACCCAGCAGGCCCACGGCCTTGACCCCGTTTACCACCGACTCATAGGCGAAGCGTTGAATGGCCCTGAAGAGGGCGGTAAACATGGCCTCGAAGCAGCCTGCCGCCTGGGCCAGGGATGCCAGCACTATGTAGTGGGCAACCCGAGGCTCGTAGCCGCAGGCCTGGGCGGCAAGCCACACCGCCACCACGAAGACGGCCGAGAGCGCGACCTTAATGGCAACCATGTTGATGAAATAATAACCGAGCGTGCCACGGTCGGCGGCCACCTCGCGCAGCACGTAGCTGTTCAGGCCGAGGTCCGTCAGGACAAAGAAGATGCCCGGCCAGGCCATGGCGACGTTCCAGACGCCGTAGGCCTCCTTGCCCAGATAGCGGACCAGCAGAATGGCCTGCACGAAGGCCACCGCCGAGGTCACCCCCTGGGCGGAGATCAGGTACAGCGTGTTCCTGAAGACCGCGCGCCCCAGCGACATCAAAAGAAGTCTGTCTTTTGAAGCAACAGCTTGCGCAGTTGGTTGCGCCGCAGGAACCTCGTGAACTCCTGGTCCTGGTAGCGAGGCGTCTGCTTTAGCCAATGCCAGCCGTAGCTGGCGATGAGCGCCAGACCACCGATGCCGTAGGGGTAGCATTTCATGTGCCTGATGCCCCGGGCGAGCAGGAAGAGCGGGTGGTAGCCCATGAAGTAGGAGCACAGGCCCTCTTCCAGTTCGGCGCGCAGGAGGCCCGTGGCCTGGCCCTGGCGCCGGTGATGATAGAAGACGACTCCAGGTGTCTGCTCGGCCTCCCAGCCGAGCTGTATGGCCTTCACGTGGTCTATGCCGTCCCAGCCCATGTGCTCCACCAGCCCGCCGATCTCCTCGAAGCAGCGCCGGCGATAGACTTTGGTCTCGCCATAGGTGTAGCCGCGGGACGCCTTTTCTTCCATCCAGCCCGTCCCCGTCCAGGCGTAAGAAATACCGCTCGATATTCCCAGCCGCGGCCGCCTGGCGAACTCTTTGAAGATGCGCTCGAAGAAGCGGGGCTCGAACGACAGGTCGCCGTCGAGCTTGACCACGAACTCCCAGGGCTCGTCGATCAGCTCAAAAAACCCCTTGTGGAATGCGCGCACCACGCCGCCGCCGCGCCGCCGGCCGCCCTCGTTTTCCTTTTCAACGACGGTTATCCACGGGTGCCGGACCGCCCATTTGCGGGCGATCCGCGCGGTGGCATCGGTCGAGCCGTCGGAGACGATGATCCAGCGCCTGGGCAGGACCGTCTGGCTGGTGACGGAGCGCAGGGTCAGGGGCAGGTAGCGCTCCTCGTCCTTCACGGGAGATACAATCACGTAGTCAAAAAACCCTGACATTCAGCCCTCCGGGAACGCACTGGCGAAATTGGCATTGAGGTTTGCCTTGATGAAGATGCCGTGCCACAGCTCCAGGGCATAGAGGGAGAAGAGGTCCGAGCTGTGATCCTGGCCCAGGTCCCAGTGCTCGTGCATGAGGCGCTCTATGAAGGGCCGCCGGAAGTACTGCCGGGCCAGGGAGCCGGAGTCCGTGAGCGCGTCCCGCACAGAACCCTCGGAGCGCTTGAGCCAGCGGGCGTAGGGCATGATGAAGCCGGCCTTGGGGCGGCTCAGGATCTCTTTGGGGACCATGCCGGCGAGAGTCTTGCGCAGAATATACTTGCCCCGCAGCCACCGGAGCTTGAAGGCCGGGGGCACCGAGGCCGCCAGCTCCAGGAAGACGTGATCGAGCAGGGGCACGCGCAGCTCCACCGAGGCGGCCATTGACATCTTGTCGGCCTTCAGGAGCAGGTCATCGGGCAGCCAGGTCTTGATATCCACGAAGAGCATGCGGTTCAGGAGCGGCTGACCGGCGACGCGGTCGAAATGGTTGCGGGGGTCCATCTCGCCCAGCCCGCGCCGGACGGCCTCGCGGACCTCCGGCAGGTAGAGGTCGTCCTTGTGGCGGTTGAACAGGCCGAAGGGGGTGGTGGAGCGGCTGTGGTAGCGCTCCTCCAGGGTCATATCGGCCAGAAAGGCGTAGCGCCTGAGCCTCTCGGCCGCCCGCCACCTCTCCGGCACCACCACCAGCATGGAAGCGAAGAGCGCGCGCCGGAGCGGGCCGGGCACCAGGCGGCACCACTCCAGCAGGAGACCGTTGCGATAATTGGGGTAACCGGCGAAGCCCTCGTCGCCGCCCTCGCCGGAGAGAAGCACCTTCACGTGGCGAGAGGCCGACTGGCAGACGGCGTGCAGCCCCACGGCGGGCAGCTCGCAAAGGGGCTCTTCCAGATGCCACAGGCAGCGGGTCAGCGAAGTCGTGAAGTCCGCCCCGCTCAGAACCACCTCGTGGTGTTCGCTGCCGTAGGTGTCGGCCGCCAACCGGGCATAGGATCTCTCATCGGCCAGGCCCTCTTCCCTGTAGCCCACGGTGAAGGAACGCAGCGGGCTTACCCCGAGGCCATGCTGAAGCGAGAGTATCGAGGTGGAGTCCACGCCTCCGCTCAGCAGAGTACCCACGGGCACGTCGCTGAGCATGTGGAGCCGGACCGTCTCCCGCAGGCCGTGGCGCAGCCGCTCCACCCATGCCGCCTCGCACAGCCCCTCTTCCGGCCTGAAGGACAGCTCCCAGAACTTGTTGACGCGGACCCTGCCGCCTTTTTCGCACACCAGCACGTGGCCGGGTTCGAGCTTCTTAATCCCCTTGAAGATCGTGGCCGGAGCGGGCACGTAGAGATAGCTGAGATAGCTGTCGAGCGCGGCCGGGTCCACCTCGGCGGCAATGTCCTTCCAGACCAGCAGGGCCTTGATCTCGGAGGCGAAGGAGAGTGCCCGCGGCCCCTGATGATAGTAGAGCGGCTTGATCCCCAGCCGGTCGCGCGCCAGCAGCAGCCGGGAACGGCCCGCGTCCCAAAGCCCAATGGCGAACATACCCCGCAGGCGCTGGACGA
This sequence comes from Pseudomonadota bacterium, assembly GCA_043799175.1. Classification (GTDB taxonomy): domain Bacteria; phylum Desulfobacterota; class JAZDOA01; order JAZDOA01; family JAZDOA01; genus JAZDOA01. The sequence goes on from JAZDOA010000118.1 coordinate 3,533, forward strand.
AAACCTCCCCTTCTTCCTCGTACAGATGAACCAGGACCTCGGTATCGCTGCGGGTGGCGAAGCGGTGGCCCTTGGCCCGCAGCTCCTTACGCAGGTCGAGGAAGTTGTATATCTCGCCGTTGAAGACCACCCACACCCGCCCCTCTTCATCGGACATGGGCTGCTGCCCGGATTCCAGGTCTATTATGCTGAGCCGGCGGTGCCCCAGGGCCACTCCCTGCCCAAAGTAAAAGCCCTCGCCGTCAGGTCCCCGATGACGCATCCGCCGCGCCATGGCCACCACGGGTTCCCTGTCCACGCCCTTGGCCGGGTCGTAATTGAGTCTGCCGCAAATACCGCACACTGATTCGCCCCTTAAGAGATGAAGGTCGTCTTACTCCAGATGCACCCTTGCCCCTGAGGTGTTTTCCGTAGAGGCCGGCCAGCCGGGCTCCGCTTTGGGCCAGATCGAAGGACTCCACCACCCGCTTGCGGCCCGCGAGGCCGAGCCGCCGCGCGAGTTCCCCGTCGGTGAGGCAGGAGCGGATGGCCGCTGTCAGGGCCGCCACGTCGCGCTCCTCCACCAGGAGCCCGCTGAGGCCGTCCTGGACCAGCTCTGGTATGCCCTGCAGCCGGGTGGAGATTACCGGAACCGCACAGGCCATGGCCTCGAGCAGCACGTTGGGCAGGTTGTCCGTGTTGCCGTCATCGTTGAAACAGGGCAGCACGAAGAGGTCGGCGTCGCGGTAGTAGGCCGGCAACCGCTCGTGGTATACCCGCCCCGGAAAGCTGACGACGTCCGCCAGCCCCTCGGACGCGGCCCGCGCCTCCAGCCGTTCGCGCCACGGCCCGCCGCCGACTATGGTAAGGCGGAATTCTCGGCCTTCCCTCCGCAAAACACCCAGCGCCTCGATGAGCAGATGGAACCCCTTCTGCCTGTCGAGCCTTCCCACGGAGAGTATCCGGGGCTCCCGATCTTCTTCCGCCGCATCGCGCGCCGCCGGAGGGCTGAAGTGTTCGATATCGACGCCATGATATACGGTATACACCTTGGCGGGGTCGCCTCCCGGCGCCTCCTTCAGCAGCGCTCGCCCGCCCGCCTCGGTGCAGGTGACGGCAAAGCTGCACGAGCGCATCTTCTGGGGCAACAGCAGGCGGTCGAGCCAGATGTCGTAGGCGTGGCCGGTGAAGCTGAAGGATATTTTCAGCAGGCGCGCCGCCGCCAGGGCAATGGTGGCGGGGTGGGAGGCGTAGTGGGCGTGCAGGTGGCCGATATTTTCGCGCGCGGCCTCACGGGCCACGAGCACCCCCACCGCGAAATGGGCCACGGTGCGCAAACGGTCCCGGAGGGAGTAGTGCCTGCCACAGACCAACAGCAACAGGGTTGACAGATAGCACAGGGGTTTTCTGGCCAACCACCACAGATGGGCGGCCGCCAGTCGTCCCCAGCGGGACGGCAGCAGATAGCGGGTCCGCTCCCGGAGCGGGCGCACCTCCTCGGCCACGTCGCGCTCCGGAGGGCGGCGCACGCTGAAGACGCGCACCTCTATTCCGTGACGCTTCAGCGCGGCCATTTCACGGTAGATGAAGGTCTCGGTCAGGGAGGGGAAGTAGTTGGTGACCACCCCCAACCGCGGCTCATTCGGGCGGGAAAAAACACTCATGCCGCCGCCCCCGCCACGGGAAAGATTTTGTGCTCCAGGGCCGCCGGGCAGGGTTGTTCGGACGCGGGCGAGAGACGACGCAGCCTGTTGCCCGCCACCATCAGCGCCCCCAGCAGGAAGAGCAGATCGAGCAGGATGGAGCCGGTGAACATATCCACGAACATATGGGTGGCCACCGCCACCAGGGCCGCCATGCCCCCCAGGCCCAGGGCGGCCAGAAACGGCTCCTCGGCGCGGCTCAGCCTGGCGGCCTGGAAATAAAAAGATCCCATGAGCCAGAGGAAGGCCAGCAGGCCCAGCAGGCCGGCCTCGGCGAAGATGAGCAGATACATGTTGTGGACCTCCCCCACCCAGGCCCCGGCAATGTCGCGGGTTATATAATATGGCGCCACGTTGAGGAAGGTGTTTATGCCCACGCCGATCACGGGGTGTTCCACGATCATGTTCCAGGCCAGCTTCATGAGGGGCCAGCGCGACGCCGCCGCCCCGGCGTCATAGCCGAAGGCCCGCTCCATGATGAGTAACGAGAACGGCGCGATGGCCGCCACGACCGCGAACTGGGCGACCAGCAGCCGCCTTAGCCAGGGCAGCCCGCGCTTCAGGGCCACCGTGGTCAGGAAGAGGTTCCCCACGGTGAAGGAGATCCAGGCCCCCCGCGAGAAGCAGAAGATCAGCGCCAGGACGCCCAGCAGCATGGTCAGCCAGGTCAGGGTGGCACGCCTTTTTTTTTCGACCGCGGCCATGGCGGCGACCTCGGCCAGCAGGATGAGGGGCACGACATAGCCCCCGAAGGCGTTGGGCCGGCCGATGGTGCCGAAGCTGCGCACGTAGCCCTCGTCGTTGATGGTCATGAAGGAGACCTCGCTGCCGGTGCGGAAGCTGAGGTCGAGGGCCGTCTGGAACTGGAATATGGACAGCAGGCTCTGGAAGAGCAGCGAGACCAGCAGGAAGCGGACGATCATCCGCAGGTCGTCCTCGCCACCCATGACGTTGCCGGCCAGAAAGGAGTAGCACAGGAAGGTGGTGGCGATCTGGACTATCTGATAGCCGCTGAAGCCGCCCGCGGTGGAGTTGAATATGGAGAGCATGCATGCCAGCATGAAGGCCGCCGTGGGCGCGGCTATCTCGGGCATGAGATAGAGGTTCTTGCCCTTGCCGGCCAGCCATATCACCGGCAGCAGCAGAAAAGACAGGTCGGAGAGCCGGACGAATACGCCGGACACCCAGCCGATGTGCTCGCCTTGGATCAGCCCGTAGTCTATGCCAAAGGGGATGGTGAAGACTCCGGTGAACAGGAGAAACTTCTTCATGTCCCGGAGCCCCCAGAGCAGGAAGAGGCTCAGGTAGAGTATTATGAGCGGGACGATGATCTTCACGACTTGCCTCCGGGCTGGGGGGTTTTCTGGCCAACCATCGACCGCGGTCCGGGCCGCGGTCTGGGCCGCTCCGGCGCCCTCTTCAGCCAGAGCTTGTAGCCGCGCTGAACGGGCCTGAGCCAGTCATAGGCCCCTTCCAGCTTGGCCTCGAAGATCTCGAGGGAATCCTGGGCGTTGACCTGCAACCTGGGCAGCAGCGTGATGTCGGCCCCGCGCCCCACCCGGCCCATGGCCGTGGTCACGGCGGCCACGTACCCCGCGCGGCGCAGCAGGGGCACGAAGCGCCGCCGGAACCCGGCCGTCTCGGGGCAGGCGAAGGGGATGCTGAAAATCCTGACCCGACGCCCCAGGTGGTCTTCGATGTCCTCCTTGGAGGCGGCCAGCTCGGCCAGGAGCTGGGGCTCGTCCAGGCCGTCGAGCGGCAGATGATGCACGCTGTGGGAGCCGAAGTCCGCGCCCCTTCTGGCCAGCTCGCTCACCTCATCCCACGACAGCGGGGCGACGGCCTCGTGCCCAGACCCGAGACCGCCTTCCAGCCAACTGAAGCTCCTGTCCTTGCCGATGTAGCCGGTGGCCAGGAAGATCGTGGCGGTGAAACCCCGCCGCTCGATCTGCGGCCAGGCCTCGAGCAGGGCACGGTAGCCGTCATCAAACGTGATGGCCACCGTGCGCGGCGGGAGCCGCTCCCCGGCGGCCGTCTTCTCCACCAACTCCTCGAGCGGCGCCACCCGGTAGTTGCGCCGTCTGAGCAGGGCCATCTGATCGGCGAACTGATGGGGCAACACATGCTGATAGACGCCCGCCTCGAAGGCGGGCAGGCGGCATACGTTGTGGTACATCAGCACCGCCACCTTGGGAGCCGTCGGGCGCGGCAGGGCGGTTATCGCCGCCCTGCCCAGGGGGGCAAGCACCTGTTCAGCCAACCGGCAGAACGTTAGGTTCACCGCGCTCCTCCAGGCCGAGGATCTCGTAATAACGGTGGCGATACGTCCACCAGTTGTGGTGGTCGTAGAACCGCTGGCAGTTCTCCACCATCTCCGAGCGCCGGCGCGGGTCGGTGGCCAGCCTGACCACGGCCTCCGCCAGCCCGTCGGCGTCGTCGGGCTCGAAGAACTCCACCATGGATTCGTCGTAATAGTGACTGCTCGCGGGCGTGCGAGTGATAACAAAAGGTACGCGCATGGCTATGTAATCCAGCGACTTCATGGAGAGTGCCTTGCCGGCGAACACCCCGCCCCTGGTGGGCACCACGCCGAGGTCCGCCGCCGCCAGGCGGGGCGGCAGGTCCTGGAAAGGCATTGAACAGGCGATCTTCACCCGCTCCTGTAGCTTGAGATCCCTCACTATCTGGTCGAGCCGGCCTCTCAGGGGGCCGTTGCCCCACATGAACAGCCGGGCATGGGGCAATTGTTCCAGGACCTTGGGCATGGCCCGCAACAGGGTCTCCACCCCGAAGAGCTCGCCGAAGGTGCCATGGTAGACCAGGGTGAAGTAACGCCCGTCCTTCTCCACCTCGTGGCGCCGGGGGTCGAAGACCACCGGGTCGGGGACGTTCATGATCACCGTGACCTTCTCCCTGGGAATCCCGCGTGAAACCAGCAGGCGCCGCCACAGCTCGGTGACGATGATGACATGATGGCTGAAGCGGCACGCCAGCCGTTCCACCCGCCTCAGGGCGCGGATGAAGATGTTGTTCGGTCCCACCTGGAATTTGCGCATGTACAGCTCGGGGACTATGTCATGAATGTCCAGGATTACCCTGGCGCCCGTGAGCCGGGGAAGCAGGGCGGCAAAGACCAGAAAGTCTGGAGGCGAGGTAACGTGGACGACGTCGTAGCCCTTTCGCAGATGGAGATAACTGACCAAAGAGAAACACAGGCCGAAGAAGCACAGCATCTTCACTAGGTAGCTTACCGCCCGGCCCTCATTGCCGCGCCGCTGCTGGATCTTGAAGACATTCATGCCCCCCACCACCTCGAACGGCCTGTCCCCAGGCTGCCGGATGCAGATTATGTCCACCTCGTAGCCACGTTCCCGCAAGGCCGTGGCCTCGCGGGTAAGCAGGGCGGAGTAGGCAAAGTAGGTGTAGTAGATAATGCAAGCGTATTTCTTAGGCACTTGCTTCTCACATTCCCTGGGTGGTGGACTGGTCTTCTGGAAAGAGGCATGGCGGCGCGGCGGACGGACGGTCTACCGGGACAACTGCCTGGCCGCCTCCTTGGCGGAATAGGTTATGATCAGGTCCGCCCCGGCCCGCTTGAAGGCGGTGAGGAACTCGGTGGTCACGCGCCCGAGGCTGATCATCCCCTGCCGGGCCGCGGCGTGGAGCATGGCATACTCGCCGCTGACGTTGTAGACCGCCACCGGCACCCGAAACTCGCTCTTGACCCGGTAAACTATGTCCAGATAAGCCAGCCCCGGCTTCACCATTATGATGTCGGCCCCCTCTTCCAGGTCTAACGCGACCTCGCGGAGGGCCTCGTCGCCATTGCCAAAATCCATCTGGTGGCTTCGCTTGTCTCCGAAGGCCACCACGGACTCCGAGCCCTCCTTGAAGAAGGGGTCGTAGAGGCCGGAGGCATACTTGGCCGAATAAGACATGATGAGCACCCGCTGCAGACCTTCGTCGTCCAGCCGGCCGCGAATGGTCGAGACCATTCCGTCCATCATGACCGAGGGGGCGATTATATCCGCCCCGGCCCGGGCGTAGTTGAGGGCGGCCTTGCCGATAAGCTCCAGCGTGGCGTCGTTTTCCACATAATCGCCGTTCAGGACCCCGCAGTGGCCGTGTGAGGTGTAGGCGCACAGGCAGGTGTCGGCGATGACCACCATCTCCGGTAAGGCCTCCTTGAGCGCCCTTATGGCCTTGGGCACGACCGCGTTCTCCTCGCAGGCCTCGCTGCCGGCGTCGTCCTTGTGCTCCGGCTGCCCGAAGAGCAGCACGGCCGGCACCCCGAGGTCAGCCAGTTCCTGGCATTCCTCCAGAACTTTGTCCACCGAGAGATGGTAGTTGCCAGGCAGGCTCCGGATCTCTTCCCGGACGTTCCTGCCGCCCACCACGAAGAGCGGCGCTATCAGGTCGTCGACTCCGAGCCTAACCTCTCGCACCATGCGCCGTATGGTAGAGCTCTGTCTGCAGCGGCGCGGCCTGCATGCCGGAAATCCCATCGGAATACCTCGATGTCTGTCGGCCGTCCTTCAGGAAGAATGGATAAATTTTGCCCCCCCGCGTGGTGAGCGGAAACTCCCGCACAACCTTCACCGCGCCCGCCTGGCGCCACATCTCGGAGCCGGCGTCCAGCCAGGCCTGGGGGCTGTCCCCTTCCCTCTTCAGCTCGGCGATGAAGGCGCTGACAATCTGGTCTTCATCGAGCGGCCCCAGCTTCGGGCTTACGTACAGGCGCAGGCGGGTGAGCCCGGCCTCGTCTTCCGTTTCCACCAACTGGTAGTCCGTGCTCCTGCCGCCGAATGCGCCCGGCAGCCTCTCTTCCAGGATCCGCACCAGGTCGGTGTCCACAAACGACACGCCCTCGCCCGTCATTTTCTCGAAGCTGCGGATGTGGTGAATGTGTTTTGTGAAACCGAGCCTGCCCAGGGGGCAGCCGCAGTCCCGCTCCTCGACGACGCCGTAGTCGCCCGTCTCGGAGTTGAGCAGGATCTTGGGCGTCTGCGGCAACAGCGAGGTAAACAGAAAGGCGTCCACCTCCCTGCCCCAGAGGGGCAGCTGCCGCCGGTGCTGGATGACCGCGAAGGCATCACGGAACATGTGGCAGTCGTCGCTGTGCGCGGGCTCCCCGCAGGCCCCGGAGATGGTCCCCGCCTCCGATACCCCATAGACCGGGAGTGCCCTGGCCCCGGTGGCCTCGATCTCGGCCTTCTTGCGCGCGGTGAGGGGTTCCCCGGTGACCAGGAACCTGGTCCCGCTCAGCCTGAGCCCCAGGTCCGTGGCCGCCGCGCAGGCGCGTACCGCCGAACCCACGAAGGTATAGACCCAGCAGCCGCCCGCCCGCTCCGCGGCCTCGTGCGCCCAGCGGGCCACCACCTCGCCGTGGTTCAGGTCGACGAACTCCGGCGGGGGAATGGGCACCCCCATGAGCCGGCTCATGCGGATAATGTAGGCCAGCCCCCAGCGCTTCCGCCAGTCTACCCTCACGCTGTTCTCCACCTGGGAAAACCAGCGCTCGGGGATGTTCCCCATGCGGGCGAACCGCAGACAGGAGTTCACCCCTGGGGCACCGGGGAAAACCGGAAACCAGGAGGCGATGGGCAGGGAGAGGCCCTGAAAGGCATCAAGCAAAATGGTGTTGTAGGCCGTCATGGCCACTAGGTAGTCAAAGTCGATCATCACCCGCGCCCCGGTGCCGCGCGTGCCACCGGATCTGACCGAGAAGGCGCCGCTCAGGAAGGGGTTGTCGAAACTGCGCTCGGTGTAGTGGAAGCGGGCGCTGCCCCGCACGGTGTCTACCTTGCCCTTGTATTCGTCTATGGTGGTATAGACCCCGGCCCGACGCAACACCCGGAGCGTCTCCTCCAGGCCTGACTTCCTCACGCCGGCGGCCACGTCACCCTCCTCCACCCCGGCGCGGCGCAGCAGGTCCAGGTAGGGACTCTGAGGGTGGCCATAGACCGCCTGCCTCAAAATGGCCAGGAATGTTTCCTCACGCGCCGCCAGTCGTTGCCGGATGGTCTCCGTGGCCGAAGAAACCCTGGCCGAAAAAACCAGCGAGTCCCGCTCCCCCAGGAATTTTCGCAGCCCGAAAAAAAACCTATAGTAGCGATTCATCGTCAGCCTCGAGCCTGGCGCCCCACTCTAGTGACCATACCGGATAAAGTCCGCCGCGCGGCGCACCAGGGCATTCTGATAGAACAGGTTCTGAAAAAACGTGTTGTTGCCGACCAGATGGCTGGCCACCGCGCCGATCAGCGGGTGGCGCCCGAAAACCCGCCGCAGCGCGGCCCGATGGAGGTCGTGCCGGACCTGGGTCAGGTAGCGGAACAGCCTCACCCTCTCCGGCCCGCGCAGCTCGGGGGTCTCGAATACGGGCACGTTCTTGAATGCCGTGACCTGGTTGAGATAGCGCTCGGGCGGGATGAGAAACAGCCCGCGATCCTCTATCCACCGATAGAGCTCCGTGCCGGGATAGGGGATGATGTTGTAGAAATGGGCGTCGTGTACCGGATAGCGCCGCACCAGCCGCACCTTGTCCTCGACGTCGCTCCAGGCCTCGCCGGGCGTCCCCACCACGAAGAGGCACTTTACCTCGTAGCCCAGCTCCACGGCGGTGGCGATGGCGCTTTCAATGGTCTCGATGCCCTCTCCCTTCCGCACGATTTCGAGTATGCGGTCGTTGCCCCCGTCCACCCCGAAGGCCAGGTAGCGAAACCCTACCTCCTTCATGCGCTGGAGCATCTCGCGGTCCACCCGGTCGGCGCGGATGCCGTTGGAGCAGCGCAGCACGAGCCCCTTCAGCCCCCGGCGTTCTATCTGGTCGCAGATATCGAAGACCCGCTGCCGGATGAGGTTGAAGTTGTCGTCGTCGAAGTTGAACTGCCGCACCCCCCGGGCGTACCAGTATTCCATCTCCGCCAGCACGTTCTCGGTGCCACGGGCCCGGAATATGGGCTGAAGCAGGGGGTTTGCGCAGAAGATACAGCGCTGCGGGCACCCCCTGGTGGAGTAGATCGTCCGCTCGGGGATGTAGCGGTTGAACCTGAAGGACGTGTAGCGGGGCCAGGGCAGGCTGTCCAGGTCGGCGACCAGCTCGCGGTCTCCGCTGAACTCCACCCGCCCGCCCTGGCGGTGGAACAGGCCCTTGATCTCCGTGGGCTCCATCCCCTGGCACAGTTCGAGCGTGGTGTGCTCGCCCTCGCGCAACACGGCGTAGTCCAGCTCCGGGCAGTCGGCCATCACCCTTTCCCGAAACACGGCGACGTGGGGTCCACCGGCCACCAGAAGCGAGTCGGGCGCCGCCGCCTTCACCCGCCTTATGAGGTCGTAGTGCCGGAGGTAGCCCAGGGTGATGAGGCTAAAACCTATCAGCTCCGGCCGAAAGGATTCGATTTCCGTCCGCAGGCGGCTGAACCGGTCCACGTTCAGGTCAATCGCCCGACACTGGATGCCCTTGGAAGAGAGAAACTCCGCCAGGTACCCCAACCCGACGTGAGGGACCAGGCCCCTCCAGTCGGCGTCGTTACCGGGCTGGATCAGCAGTACCCTGTCCATGCGCGCTCGTCCCTCTCCCTTCGGTGGTTCCCCTGGAGGCGATGACCGACTCCCCTGCCTTCACCCTTTGCCCCGGCCGGCAGGTGATGACCATACCCGGCAGCTTGGGAAGCAACACATCCACCTGCGATCCGAAGCGGATCATTCCTATCCGCTGACCGGCCTCGACCAGGTCTCCCCGCCGGATGTAACAGCTGATCTGGCGTACCAGCCGCGAGGTGATCTGAATGACCGCCGCCGTGGTCCACGCACCCTCGATGAGCGTGGTCCGGCGGGTGTTGGTACCCAGGGCCTCCAGCCGTTTGAGCGACAAGGCCTTCCCTTTGATGAGTCTGGAGAGCACCACCTCGCCCCGGATGGGGGCCCGGTTGACGTGTACGTCCAGGAAGTTCATGGCAATGCCCACCAGCCAGCCGCCCTCGGCCAACAACCCGGAAAAACCCCGCAGCTCGGTCAATTCGAACGGCCAACCCTGCTTGTAGCTCGTCGCGATCCGCCCGCCGGGCAACTCCTTTATGTAGAGGATCCGGCCGTCGGCTGGGGAGACGACCACCTCGCCGCCATCCGGTGGCATGCGCTCCGGGTCCCGATGAAAGACGTAAAGCAGCATGGCCGCCGAGAGCAGGACAATGAACACCGCCTGGGCCAGAATCGTGCAGCACGGCCACCCCGCCGGTATCCAGCGGGTGGCCACGGCGGCCCCACAGCCGGCAAGAACCGCCCCCACGGTGGCCTTCCCCCAATAGAGTTGCCATTTCGCCGCCACGGGCAACATCAAGGCCAGGGCCAGGAGCACGGGTTGCAACAGCGTCGAAAACGTCACACTCACGCCTCAACGTAGCTTCTTCCTTATGAAATATGGTGCCAGCAGAAGTTCCATGAAGAACGGGAATGGGTCGTCACTGGCATAGACGGCATCCGAGCCGACGTTGCGGTAGGACTCCACGACCTCCCGCCAGCTCATTCTGCCCCGAACGAGCTCGGAGACGACCGTGGGGAGATCGGTAAAGAGCCGCACCCATTTGGTGTCCTCTTTCACCGGAGGAATCTCGACCTCGCGGTGCAGGGCGCTCAAATAAAGCAGGTACGGGAAATCCACCCCGGCGCTGGCCCCCAGGGCATGCCAGCCCCAGATGCGGGCGTTGATTTCCAGGAACTTGTACGCGCCGTCGCGCGCGTCTTTCATGAATTCGACCTCACACAGTCCGCTGAAGGAGAGCAGGCGCAGGAGTCGGCGGCCTATGCACTCCAGGGTGGGGATGGAAACCGTCCGGGCAAAGGTCGTGGCCCGGCCAAAATCCATGGGATGCTGCCGCCTGCGGTTGGCTGTAAGCCAGGCGATCACCTCGCCTTCTTCGGCCAGGGCGGCAAAGGAGAACAGGTTTTGCGGCCCACCGGGGATCAGCTCCTGCACCAGCAGTTGATCGGCGGGGACCAACCTGGCCAGCTTCCGGTAAAGGGTCAGCAGCTCTTCCCGGCTGTCCACCCGGAAGGCCTTTTTCCCGGTCAGCATGAAGAAGGGGTTGCGGCGCGCCGGCTTAATGATGGCCGGGAAGGGACATTTTATCTCGGCCAGCTCTTCCTCGCCGCTTGGGTTCCAGGTGGCCGGAGTGGCCACTTCATGCTCCACGGCGAACCTGTAGGTCAGGCGTTTGTCCGAAACCACGCTCACCGTCCGCTCGCTGGGCACCGAAAGCGAGTAGACCCTTTCCAGCGCGTGGCGGTGTCTGGAGATGAACTCCACCTGTTCGTCATCGTTCGGCACGAGGAGCCAGCCCGTGAGCCCTTCGCCGAAGGCGAGATCGAGCAGGAAGTCCAGCAGCGCGCCGTCGCCGCCCGCGGGCAGTCTGAAATAACCCGCGCTGTAGCGCGAGAACCGGGCCACCTCCAGACCACGGGAGCAGACGTATACCGGCACGCCGCGGCGCCCCAGGCTTCTGACCAGCCCCAGGGCCTGAAAGTCAGCGCCCAGCACCACCGCTCCCCGCGGCAAGGGAAGCCCGCGCGTCTTAGTCCGGCCCACGGCGGCGTTCTCCACCGTGAGGGCCAGCCCTCCGCAAGAGGTAGCCCCCTCCGCATTTCCCCTCACTCTCTCCGCCTTCACCACCGCTTACCTCTGTAGGGACCGTTTGGCAAAGTCCAGCAAGGTCATGGAATCGACGTCCATGCTGAGCGCCAGCGCGCTCTTCACCCCTCGCGGCCAGCGCCAGAAGCGCAGCAGCGGACCGCGCGCGGCCTCCACCACCCCCAGCAGCGCGCGCTCCGCTTCGGGGCCAAAATCCTCAAAACCTTCCAGCATCACCGCGTGCTCCCCCTGGCGTGGTTCAACCACAAAACCCTCGTTTCGCAGGAAGGCGGCCGCCGCGGGGGCCGGCTGGCCCACCAGCCCTATGGTCGGCCGCGCGGATGCCTCCAAGGTGAAGCGCCTGGCCCTGATTTCACGCCAGCCCGGCAGCGGCCAGTCTCTATGTCCGCCGTCTTTCACCAGGACGACCCCACTGGGCGAGCACCGGGCCTCTACCCGGTAGCGGCCGCCGACCCGTTCGATATCCAGCCTGAAGCCTGAACGCTCCTGCCACCAACGGGCAATGGCCCCCATGCCGGCCAGCCACAGGCTGCCCGAACGCCCCCTGGCGGCCCGGACGACGGCCTTCAGCGCACTCGAGAACTCAGGCACCCGTTCATGATGTATCAGGAGCACGGCCAGCTCTCCCCGACCGCGGCTCTCCTTCAACAGGCGCAGCCACAGGGCCTGCAGCATGCCTTCGGATATCCGCAGCCGGTCCAGGGGAATTTCATCGTCGGGCAGCGACGCCGGAATCTCCACCACTCCCTCGCGTATCTGGGGTATCGAGACCGACCGCTCCGCCCGCAGGGGCCGGTAGAGGTGCTCGAGCACCAGCTCCAGGCTGTGCCAGCGTCTGGGAGAGTGGTCCCGCCGGTCGAACACCGGCCACAACAGCGCCTGATTGCTGGTCCACAGGAAACCCGTCCGCGCCGCCGCCGTCCGGGTGTTTTCGTTCCAGGCCAGATAGGGTGCCCTGAACCCGGTGACCGCAAGCCCCTTGTCGCTGTAGAGCCTCCGCGCCTCCTCCAGCTCGGCCGTCTGAGCTTCCAGGGGAAGCCGCCTGAAGTCGCAGTGGACCTTGCCATGAGCGGCAATTTCCCAGCCCCGCTGGACCATGGCCTCGACCGAGGCGGGATAGCGCTCGGCCAGGCAGGCCGTGACGCAGGCCGTAAGCGGGCAGCTGTAGCGGGTCATGATGGCCTGTAGCAGGCGCAGCTTCTTCTCTATGCGCTCCTCGGAAAAAAAACCGAAGTTGCGCCCGATCGCCAGGGCCCGCGGCAATACGTTGCCGAACCCCTTGGAGCGAACAACGTGGGTGAAGTAGCTCATCAAAGAGCACCCTCGGCCTCCGCCAGAGGCATTTTGCGCGGGGTCAGGTGACGCGCGACCGCCTCGGCCACCCGCGCCACCTCGACGGCCGTTATCTCGGCGAACATGGGCAGCGAAACGACCTCGTCCGCGTGCTCCTCGCTGATGGGGAATTCTCCGCGGCGATAGCCCAGAGCGCGGTAGGCCTCGGTAAGGTGCAGCGCCGTGGGGTAGTGAAGCCCAAAACCCATGCCGGCGGCCTCCAGCGCGGCGATGAGGCCGCCCCGGTCCGGCGTCTTCACCACATAGAGGTGATAGACGGGGGTGCGACCTTCCTCCTCCAGCGGCAGAGTGAGCGGCAGAGGCGCCAACAGCCGGGCGTACTCGGTCGCGCGGGTTCTCCGGGCCTCGTTCCAAACATCGAGGTGGCGCAGCTTGAGCGCCAGGACGGCGCCCTGAACCGCGTCCAGTCGGGAGTTGTATCCGACCACGGCGTGGTCATACTTCGAGGCCTTGCCATGATCGCGCAGCAGCCTGAGGGTTGCCTGGAGGCGTTCATCGTTGGTGACCACCATGCCGGCGTCCCCCAGCGCCCCCAGGTTCTTGGCCGGGTAGAAGCTGAAGCAGCCGCAATCCCCGATGCCGCCCACCGGCCGCCCTTTATACCTGGCCCCATGGGCCTGGGCGGCGTCTTCGACCACGGCCAGCCCCTCGGCGTGGGCCAGCTCACGGATGGCGTCCATGTCGGCGGGGTAGCCGTACAGATGCACGGGGATCACCGCCTTCAGCCGCCCCCCCGTGCGGATGTCCATGAGCTCCCCCCTGCCCCCACGCCGGCAGCGCTGCCTCAGGTGCCGTTCCAGCTCGACCGGATCCATGTTGCGGTCGGCACGGCCGCACTCGATGAAGCCGGGCGTGGCCCCACGGTTGGTAATGGCCTCGGCGGTGGCAATGAAAGTATTGGCCACGGTGAGCACGCAGTCGCCGCGACCGACCCCCAGAGCGGCGAGGGCCAGCGTGAGGGCGTCGGTGCCATTGCCCACCCCCACACCGAAACGGGCCCCGCAGTAAGCGGCAAACTCCCGCTCGAAGGCCTCCACCTCGCGGCCCAGTATGAAGCCCGAAGAGTCCAGTGCCCTGCTGACGACCTCCTGGATTTCCTGGCCCAGTGGCAGGTTCTGGCGCCGCAAATCAACGAAGGGAACCATCCGCGACCCTCATGCGCTGAAGGGCTTTTTTTCTGCTTCTTCCGTTGGAGGGGAACTGGCTGAGAGTGAGGCTATGCTTGATGGTTTCGTAAAAAGTCAGCCTATCCAGTTCTGTTCATGGTTCGATACCTCACCACGAACGGAAACTCAGATAGTTACGGTCTACTCCATCCGTTCGCCCTGAGGTATCGAAGGGCAACCGAGCCGTTTTGCAAGACCGTCATGCTTCCACTTCCAGCGGCAGGCGGCCGGTGGCGGCGTAGGGTCGATCAACCAGGCCGGTCCTGCACTTCAGGTATTCCGTGCGGCTGATGATGCGCCCTGGGTTGCCCACCACCACCGAGCGCGGGGGCACGTCCTCGACCACCACGCAGCCCGCGCCTATCAGGCATCCCTCGCCTATCTTCACGAAGGGCAACACGGTAACGTTCACTCCCAGGCTCGCCCCGCGGCCGATGTGCGGCCCCCGCATGCACTCCCGCGACATGGGGCAGCCCGGGTGCGGGTCATTGGCCAGGGAAACTCCAGGAGCGAGGAAGGCATCGTCTTCTATTACGCTGAACTGGGACACGTAGCAGTTGGTATGTATCTTGACCCGGCTGCCGATCCGGCAACCGTAATCCACCACGGAGTTGGACCACAGGCAGAAGTCGTCTCCTATCTGGTTCTCCTCCCGGATGACCGAGTTGTGCCCGGTGGCCAGTCTCTCGCCGATGTGGCTGCCCGCGTAGATGACGCTGCCCCTCCGTATGCGTGCCCCGCCCCCGATGATGAGCCGCGGGTCGGGGATGTCGCGCGGACTCAGGTAGCCCAGGCAGACCCCTTCGTCCAACCGCGCCCCGGCTCCCAGATGGATCATCTCCAGACCGACCGTGTCCCTTCCAGTCCGCTTATGCATACTCGACCATTCCCAGCTTGGGCGTCTCTGTCTCGACATCTATCCGACTCTCCACCGTCACGGCCACCGCCGCCCCCTTGGCCTGAAGGCTCTGCTGGGCGGCCTCGAGGATTGCCACCACCCGGTAACCGCTCCAGCCGTCGGTGCGCGGCGTCCGGCCCTCGCGAATGCACTCCAGAAAGTGGCCGCACTCGGAGCGGAGGGGTTCGTGGTCCTCGATTCTGGGAACGTAGATGTCTCCATATCGGTATGAGAACTGAAATTCGCCGTAATTGTCGTAATAAGGGGGGCAATCCACCCCCTTGTCGTATATCTTTACCTTCTCCTGGCTCTCGATATCATCATACACCAGCATCTTCTTGCTGCCTACCACGGTTGTTCTACGTACTTTCTTGGGATCCAGCCAGCTATTGTGTATGAAGGCTACAGTACCGTTGGCATAAGTCAAGGTCAGTGTGGCCACGTCTTCGATATTTTTCCGGTAATGAGCCATTCCCTGAGCGTTGACTGTTTCAGGTATGCGCCCGGTTAGAAAATTTATGATCGAAACATCATGAGGAGCCAAGTCCCAGATTACGTTTATGTCGGTCTGAAAGAGGCCCAGGTTCGCTCTGGAGGAGAAGATGTACAGGATATCTCCCAGTTCGCCGGAATCGACTATTTCCTTGGTCTTCAGGACCGCCGGCGCGTACTCGAAGGTGTGTCCCACCATGAGCACCCGCCCGTGGCGTTCCGCCAGGTATACCAGTTCCAGGCACTCCGAGGTTGACCAGGTGATGGGTTTCTCGACCAGTACGTGCTTGTCATGCTCCAGTGCCCGCCGCACCAAGGGCATGTGCGTGGCGACGGGTGTCGCGATGCAGACGGCATCGATGGAGCGGGAGCTGAAAATTTCTTCCACGTCGGTTGTCGTTCTGGTGGAGGGATAACGGTCACTGATCCAGGCCAGGCGGCCACGGTCCAGATCGCAGCACATGGCCATCTCGCAGCCTTGAAGTTGTGCAAAGTTACGAATAAGATTCGGTCCCCAGTAACCGCAGCCAACAACGGCGATATTCATTCAGGCGTCCTCTTGCGTACAGCTCCGGCTCCAATCCGCGAAAAAATTGCCTCAACCGTGGCTTGGCCATCTAACAGGCACCCTTGGCTGAAAGGACAGCGGGAATGGTTTGGAACAGGATCTTGAGGTCAGCCCAAATACTCCAGGAATCAGCGTAGCACAGGTCAAGGCGGACCATCTCGTCGAAGGAGCTCGAGCTGCGCGAGCGCACCTGCCACAGGCCCGTCATTCCGGGCTTGGCGGCCAGGATGCGCCTGAGGTGCCAGTCACGATAATGCTCCGTCTCATAGGGGATGGGGGGCCTCGGCCCCACCAGACTCATGTCTCCCTTCAGGACATTGATCAGTTGCGGCAGCTCGTCGAGGCTGGAGCGACGCAGAAACCGGCCAAGGGCGGTGACGCGAGGGTCGCGGCGCAGCTTCAGACACAAGTTGCCGACCTCGCCGTTGTTGATCGTCTCCACCTCGCCGCTGATCAGGCGGCGGGTGTATTCTCTGTGCCCGGTATCGTCATTGGCCATGTGCATCGACCGAAACTTGTAATAGTTGAACGGCCCGCCCCCCTCTCCCAGGCGAACTTGTCTGTATATGGCCGGCCCCGGTGAGGTCAGCCTTATGGCCATGCCTATGAGGACCACGGCCGGCAGGGAGAGCAGCAACATGATGGATCCGATGCCGATATCCAGGCCGCGCTTGATGATTCGGTTCACCCCGCCCAGGCTGGGCCCACCGGCGAAGGACGGAAGCCCTGCTTCCACCCGGCGGGCAGCGCGCCGGCGTACGCAGTCCGGGTACGTCGCCAGTTGAAGGAGCCGCCTGGGGTCGGCCACCTCCGGGCACTTTTTTTGCCGCAACTCCGCCTCGAGCCACCCGGCCAGACGCTCCAAAACACATTCCGCCCCCTCATGAGGCGTCGCGGGCAGCAGTATGGCCACCTGGCTGGCGTCGTACCAGCCCCTGACGTCCACCCGCCTCAGGCTGCCTTGCAGCCACCGACACAGTCCGCCCAGAAAGTGCTCGAAGCCCCGCGCCGCGCCGAAGGATTCCTCCACCCGCCCGAGGTCGCACAGGATGACGGACAGGGGCAGCGAACTCCTCTCGGCGCGGGAACGCTCCTCTTCGAGCCTGATGCTCAGCTCGCCCACCGACAGCAGGTCCCGCCGCCGGCGCCGCGCCGAAAAAACCCTCCACGGCCACCGCATTATGTTCTTCAGCATGGCCAACTCAGGCTGCGCTCCGCATGAACCGCCCGCGCCCCCCCACCGCCTCGGAACCATTGAACACAATGCCCAGCAGCTTCTCCTTGCCCAGCAGATCCAGAGACCTTGCCACCTCTTCCCGGCCCGCCTCGTGCGCCATTACCACCACCAGCACGCCATCGACGTAGCGCGCCAGTATGGCCGCGTCCGGACCCGCCGACAGCGGCGGGCAGTCGCAGACCACGCGGTGGTTGGGAAACAGGCTCCGCAGGTCCGCGAAGAACTCCGCCATGCGCGCCGACCCCAGAAGCTCCGGGGCATTGCTCTGGAGCCTGCCGCCGCCAGGAATGAGCAGGAGCCGGGGCAGTGGGGTTCTCACCACCACGTCCTCCGCCCTTTCGCCGCGCGACAGGCAGTCCGCCAGGCCACGCCGCTCCCGCACCCCGAAGAAACGACCCAGCGCCGGCCGCCTCAGGTCGCAGTCAACCAGCACGGTATCACCCTCCAGGCTCAAGGCCAGGGCCAGGGCCAGGTTGGCGGCCACCAGGGTCTTGCCCTCGCCCGTCACCGCACTGGCAACCAGGAGCGTCCGGGGCGCGTCCTCGCGCTGGAAGAAAAGCCTGGTCCGCAGGGTCTTGAACTGCTCCACGGCCGCCGGGTGAGCCTCGCGGTGCAGAATCAGGTGAGGGTCGGCGTCGATGAAAAAGTCCTCGTGCTTTCTCTCCTCGCCGGCGGCCAGCTCCCCGGCGGCCTCCTTCGCCGTGGCGACTCTCTTCATCTCCCGTTGCTCCTTGTTCAGGGCGTCGTAAACGGTTCCCATGATCGCTCTATCACTCCTTCTTGGGTAAGGACGGCCGAAAAAAGGCCCAGGTTACCATCCGGGTGTCCCCGTCCGGTACAGGACGAAGAGGAAGATAATGGCCACCAGCGCCACCAGCCCGTAGCATGCCTTGAACAGCTCCCTTCGGATCCGGCGCCGCGCCGGAGCGGTGGTGGAGACATAGGCGGCTTCCATGCCTCTGGTGACCTCCTTGACCAAGGCAGCCTCGACGCGGTCGGTCTCCTTGGCATACGCCGCCAGCAGGAGGGCGTCGCAAACGACGTTTATGAGCCGGGGGTAGCCTCCGCTGAAGTCGTGGATGCGGCGGATGGCCGAGGCGCCGAAGAGCCGCCCGCCGCCGTGACCCGCCACCCCCAGACGATGATGAATGTACTCCGAGGTCTCATCCAGCCTGAGTGGGACGATATGAAACTTCTGGGTTATGCGCTGGCGCAGTTGCCGCAGGGAGGGCTGCATCAGCTTGGCGTTAAGCTCCTGCTGGCCGACCAGCATTATCTGGAGCAGCTTCCGGGAAGCGGTCTCGATATTGGACAGCAGCCTTATCTCCTCGAGCAGGCGCGGGGGCAGGTTCTGGGCCTCGTCCACTATCAACAGCACCCGCCTACCCCGCTCGTGGCTCTCGATCAGGTACCGCTCCAGGGCCGCCAGGAAGGCCGCCTTCCCCGTGGCCGCCTCCAGGCCCAACTGGCGCGAAATGGTCAGGAAGAAGTCCTCGCGGTCGAGATCGGGGTTTT
This sequence comes from Pseudomonadota bacterium, assembly GCA_043799175.1. GTDB lineage: Bacteria > Desulfobacterota > JAZDOA01 > JAZDOA01 > JAZDOA01 > JAZDOA01. The sequence continues at coordinate 22,090 of JAZDOA010000118.1, forward strand.
TCACGGAGACGACCTTTACGGTGTCGTCCAAAAAACCCGCCAGGAACCTGTTGATAATGGTGGTCTTGCCGGTGCCCACGTCTCCGGTGATGACGGTAAAGCCCTTCTGCTCGCGAAAGCCGTAAATCATGTGGGCCAGCGCCTCCTTGTGGCTCTCCGACAGATAGAGGAAGCGCGGGTCGGGGCTTATCGGGAACGGCTGCTCGCTCAAACCGAAGTATCTTTGGTACATGCCCGCCCCCTATGCCGGAAACCGCAGATGGATTGCGCTGAAGTGGAATGCCGCCAGGGAACAGAGATAGCCGGCCGTCACCACCACGGCCATGACCGCTATCCGGCCCCGCCGTCGTCTGGCCGCCGCCCGCTCCACCGAGGTGGAGTAGACCGGCACGCTGGCCAGGACGGGCAACTTCAGGAAGTTCTCGGCATCGGCCTCGCTTCGGAAGGAGTCATCGGCGAACTCCAGCAGGGCAACCCCCACCATGCCGCCAACCAGGCCCAGCAGGGTGCAGAACAGGAAGATCTTCTTGCGGCTGGGCTTGAAGGGTTTCTCCGGCTCGGTGGCGGTATCCAGCACGGTAAACTGGTCTCCGGCGTCCCGGTTCTCAAGGTCAGCCGCCATGCGGGTTTCCAGGCGCTTGTTGAGCAGGCCATCGAAGGACTCCTGGGCCGAGGAGTAGTCCCGGCTGATCTTCTCCAAAGCCTGGGCACGTTCGGGCGTGAGGTCCAGGCGCTGTTGGGCGAGCAGTATCTCCCGCCGGGCCTGGTCACCGTCCCGCACCAGCCTGGCGTACTCGGCCTCTGCGGCCTCGAGCTGCTCGGTCAGGTCCTTGAGCAGCGGGTTGCCTCTGGCGATATCCACCGCGTTGCTGCTGGTTATCCTGGAGGCGCCCCCCAGCTTCTTCTCCAGGCTGGCCAGCTCGCTCTTCGCCCTGATCACGTCGGGGTGGCGGCCGGTGTAGCGGCTGCGGAGCATGCCGAGCTCGTCGCGCTTGAACTGGAGCTGAGCCAGCAGCGGATTGCCTTGGGAGAGCACCGCCGCCTGGCCCCCAATGGCCGTGACCCCATGGACCAACTCCGTGATCCGCTGCCGCTGAGCCAGCACCTTCTCCCGCGTCGCGGTCTTCTCCCGCGCGAGGTTCTGGAGCGACATCTGGGCATTGGTCAAGGCGGTGAGGTTGACGTTGGACTGCTCCGGCAACCCCCCCGCGTACTCCCGCTTGAAGCCTCGCAGACGGCCGTCTTCCTGGTCCAGCCGCGCTCTGGCCGCCTGCAGTTCGTGGTCGAGGAATCTGCCCGCGGCGACGGCCTGTCTGGTTCGGGCCAGTTGGCTCTCGCGCACCAGCAACTCGGCGAGCTGGTTGGCGGCCTTTGCCGCCACGGCACTGTCGGCGGCCTCGAAGCTCAGCCTGAAAGCCGTAACCGCAGGGTTCTCCCGCGAGGAGCGATACGGGCTGCCCTTGCGCAGCTCGGGCTCCAGCAGCTCCACCGAGGTTGCCGCCCTCATGAGCTCGGCCCGCTCGGCGGCGGGCTTGCCGGGGAAGAGCCCCAGGGCCTGGGCCACGGCCACCATCTTCTCTCTGGCGGTGATGCGTTGGGTCACGCTGCGCAGCCAGTCCTCTGGCTGAGAATTCCCCAACTCCTGGACGTAGCCCTTGGGAAGCGCGCGAGGCTGATAGAGCAGCGTGGCTTCCGCCCTGTAGACCCGGGGCAAAGCGACCGCCAACCAGCCGGCCAGCATCAGGAAGAACAGGAACGGCAAGAGCAGCGCCCACCTGCGTCTGGACACGACGGCAAGCAGGCTCCTGGCGTTTATCTCCGCGGATTCCATTATCTCAACTCTCGCTGGGCGTGGCTCAATATGACACCCCGATGGTGGCGATGTAGCGGTTGTTGGTAAAGTCGGAGGTGGCGGGAATGGACTTCAGATAGTACCGTTCGTAGCGCACCCCGGCGGCCAGCCACTTCCTGATCTGGTAGACCAGCCCGGTCTTCAGGTCCCAGTAGTCATCGTGGCGGTTGACCCGACCGTATTCACGGGTGCCCCCGTCTGCCTGAAGCGTGACGTTGAAATGGCGCCGCGGGAAGTAATTGAAGCCGAAGCTCGCCGTCCAGTAGCGGTAGACTCCCAGATTCTCACCGCTGTAGTAGTCTTCCGCGAGCCCCCGCCGGTAGCCCACACCGGCCACCCCGGCGTCACATACCCTCTGCACCTGGAGGTCGGCGGCCAGCCCTCCGCCGAGCCGCATATCCGCCCCTCCGTCCACCTTGAACAAGCCCCCGGTAGCCGTGACCGTCCAGCCCGGAGCGGGCATCAGGGTGCAGCCGGCGCGCCCCTCGTGGGTGCGGTAGTTGTCAAAGGTCTCGCCGGAGAAGGAATAATCCTGGTAGTCATAGACGCCCAGCAGCGAGACCGACCGGGTAAGGTTGTGGATGTAGCCCACGTTGGCGCGGTTGGCGACAAAGTCCGGCAACGGCACGAAGTTCAATGCCGGCACCTGGGTAAAGTCCGCCCTCTCATAGCTGTAGGCCAGAGCGGCGTTGTCATGCCGGCTGAAGGCGTGGTGGATCTCCATACCCCCCCTGTTGCCGAAAGCGTCCTGCAGGGCTGGGTCTTCATTCTCCAGAATGGTGTTGAGCCAATTGAGAATGACCTCACCCCCCGGCGCGTAGCGATACCTCAATTGGGGCGAGGCGCTGTTGTTGACATAGGCCCGCAGGGTGGATCTCGGGGCCACCGTGCCCACGCCGGGCTGCAGCAGGTCCTCTGAGCGGTAGAAGGTATCGACCGCCTCCAGGCTCAGCCGCCGCGTCAGCTTCCGGTAGGCCAGAAGGCCGCCGTTTTGGCGCACGAAGTTTACTCCTTGGTTGAAATAGCGGCTGTAGCCGAGTTCATAGGTCAGCTCCACTCCCGAAGTCGGCGTGCGGGCCGACAGATCCAGTGCGGGATAGACCGTGGTGATGTAGTCGCTGGCCGCCGATCCGGCCCTTAGGAAGACGTTGTCGTTGTACTCCTCTTCGACCCTCAGCCTGGGTCGCAGCTCCAGCGCCATGCTCGCCGCGCACTCCGTGGCCAGTGCCGCCAGCAGCGACAAGAGTAACAGTGCCGTCAGTCTTGGCATCGCTATCGCTTCCTTGTCCCGCGCGCCCATTAGGGGACGACGATGGTGTCTCCAGGCAGCAACGGGCAGTTGTCCTGTGGCCTGTCCCCAAAAACCACCCTCTTGTAGTCCACCCTGAGATGCTGCTCCTGGTCCCCCAGGCGCCGCACGACGAGCAGCTTCCGGCGGTTGGCCCACTCGGTGAACCCCCCCGCCGTGGAAATGCCCTGCAGCACGGTGATGCCTCGGGGCAGAGAATATTCTCCGGGGCGCATGACCTCGCCCACCACGAAGAACTTTGAGCTGTTGGGCTCCCGCACAACCACGGTCACCACGGGGTTGGCCAGAAACTGGCTATAACCCTCCACCAGCTCCGCCTCCAGCTGGCCCGTGGTCTTGCCAGCGGCCACCACCTCTCCCAGCAACGGCAGGGAGATCTTGCCATCGGTACGGATCACCACCTGGTGGGTGAGGTCAGGCTCCTTCCAGACCTGCAGCTCGATCACGTCCGAGCAGCCCATCCGGTATGTGTCCTCTGAAGGCTGAGGCACGTCTCCCGCCATTTGCGCCTTGGGTTCCAAGCCAGGCAGCCAGGAACAGCCGCAGGCGAAAAAAACCCAGCAGAGCAGGACGGCTGCAAACACCACTCTTCTCATTGACGCCCGACCTCCGTGGTTATGGGAATGTTTGCTCTCAGTGGGCTGACTCGGCGTATTCGTCCAGCTCCCAGTCGGGGGAGCGCCGAATGATGTGCAAAGACAGGCTGCTGCCTGACCGGGGAGTGAGCAGCCCCACGCAACCCGCAAGTGGCCCACTTACCACGCGCATATGTCTTCCCAGAAGCAGGCAGCGCATACCGCCGCGCAGCACACCCTCGGCCACCTCGGGCCATCCGGCGGCCGGAGAGTTTCTTCGGCGGCCCGGCCCGCCTTCGCTCCACCCATGGCGGCACAGCAGGTCCGTCCACATGTGGTTTTCCATCTCGGCGATGATAAACAGCCCGGAGGCCCTGAAGCCGCCCGGCGCGAGAGGACGCTTCCGACTCCGCCCCGGTTTGCGGACGGCCGCCCTCCATGCCGGTTGTCTCCGGCACCCGAATACAGACATCTCACCCCTCCACCTCTCCGCGACCGAAGAAACCCGGCACAGGCGCCCCCTGGGCGCGGATGCGCACCCATCGCACTTCTACCCGTTCGTGGTTTTAGTGGATTAGCGCTCTAGAGCCGCGGCGCGGCCGAGAGAAGAACCAGGGCTGCCGCTTTGCCAGTGGAGGGCCAGGTTTCAAGAAGAGACGCCAAGGGTTCTTCTGGCGGTGTCGATCATCAACCCCGCCTTGGGTGCAGGGCCTGTGCCAGGGCCGCAAGTCCGGGCGCCGTGGCGAAAGAATGAACAAAAGCCTTGTAGCGCCGCCACATTCGGCATCGCCTTCAGGAGGCGCCGACTCCCCTGAGTCGGCCGCGCCGGAGCCTGCCGCGTGGGAATTATGCGCGGCAAGCCCCCTCTCCCCCGTTATCGGCCAGCCTCCGCATACTTGTGCCCGCTCATAACTTCTATGCGGCCCGGCATGGATTCCATGCGCATCCGGCGGGCTGCTCAGACCCGACCTCGATCTCCGGGTAATTCGCCTAACCCTCGCCAACTGCCTGATTACCGCACTGATTGCGGACTTGGCCGTTCACCCGTTGGGTGAAAAAAGAACCAAGGGTCGAACTGCTTGGGCGTCGAGAGCCAAGCGAGGTCGCACCGCAGGAGCTCGCCGACCCCGAGGCGTAGCACCGATACGTTGAGCGGGTCGGCTAGCTCCGAGGACGCGGCATTCGCGCCGGCTATCGGCGGCCAGACGACCTGCACCTTTAGCCGGAGATTCAGGCGCGAGGGTACAGGTCGTGCTTCTTGAGAAAATAGCTCATGTTGCGGCGGTCTATGCCCAACCTCCTGGCGGCGGCCGCCACCACCCAGCCGCAGTTGTCGAGGGTCTCGACGATTATCTGCCGCTCTATGCCCCTGAGCCTCTCCCTCAGGCTCAGCCCGGCGTCCGCGCTCCCGGCCGGCCCCACCTCGCCACTCAGCGCCCGGGGAAGGTTTTCGGCGCGGACGCGATCCATCTTCTCCATCATCACGGCGTATTCTATTATGTTCTTGAGTTCCCGGACGTTGCCCGGCCAATCGTGCCTGATGAGCAAGGCCATCGCCTCGCTCGAGATATCCATGGGGGCACGGTCTATCCTCTCGCAGAAGTTCTTCAGGAAGTGGTTGGCCAGCACTACCACGTCTTCCTTGCGTTCGCGCAGCGGCGGCAAGAGGACCGAGACCACGTTCAGCCGGTAATAGAGGCTGTCCCGGAAGGTACCCATGGCAACCGCCTTCTCCAGGTCCTCGTTGGTGGAGGCCAGCACCCGCACGTCCACCTTCTTCGATTCCGTGGAGCCGACCGGCTCGAACTCCATTTCCTGGAGCACCCTGAGCAGCTTGCCCTGCCCCGCCAGGGAGAGGTTACCTATCTCGTCGAGCAGGAGGGTGCCGCCGTTGGCGGCCTCGAAGCGGCCCTTGCGGTCCTCGGTGGCCCCGGTGAAGGAGCCCCTGCGGTAGCCGAAGAACTCACTTTCCAGCAGGCTCTCGGCCAGGGCACCACAGTTGACCTTGACGAACGGCTTTCCGGCACGGTGGCTGTTTTCGTGAATCGCGCGGGCGACCACTTCCTTGCCCGTCCCGCTTTCGCCCTGAATCAGGACCGTTGCCTTTGTCTTGGCAATCGAGCCGATCAGCTTGCAGATCTCACGAATAGCCTTGCTCTGGCCCAGAATGAGGGTCCGGCCGCCGTCGGTCATGTCGTGCCACCGCTGAAATGAACTGGAAAATGGCTGTTTTTTCGCGCGGTGTATTTTGGAAGCCACGCCTCTGGAGCCGGGATGGATTTCTTGAGGAAGGGTCTTTGGGGTCTTGGTCTTGGGAGCTTGAGTCTTGGGTTGGCTTGGGCCGGTTCCGGCCCGGACATTTCTATGCTAAGAAGAGGAAAGGCGGCCGTCAAGGACAAAAGGGCCGAGCCCGGAAAGAGTGCAATGCCCTGGCATATCAGCGTGTTGCATTTCTTCTAGCGGCCCAGCGGCCCAGGAGGCCTCAATGATTGTATCTCACCGCGGGCGATCCCCCCGCCTGGCTGAAGACGTAGTGGTAATGGAGACGGCGGTGGTCGCCGGCGACGTCGAAATCGGCGCGGGCTCCAGCATCTGGTTCGGCGCCGTGGTACGCGGAGACGTCCACTTCATTCGCATCGGCAAGCTGACCAACATTCAGGACGGCTGCCTGCTCCACGTAACCACCGACACCCACCCGCTGATAATCGGCAACGGGGTGACCGTGGGCCACGGCGCCATTCTTCACGGCTGCACGGTTGAAGACGGGGCACTCATCGGAATGGGGGCCATAGTGCTCGACGGGGCGCACATCGGGCGGGAGGCCCTGGTGGCGGCGGGGGCACTGGTCACGGAGGGGACCAGGGTTCCGCCACGCACCCTGGTCATGGGGTCTCCGGCCAAGCCGCACCGGGAACTTACCTCCGAAGAACTGGAACGCCTCCGCCGCTCGGCGGAACACTACCGGGAGCTGGCGGCGGGCGGCTGGGCCGCCAACCACACTGCGGCACCCATGAAGCTTGGTGGTAATTCGACCGCCTGAGAGGGTGCCGAAAAAAACCCGCTGCCGTTGGCAGGGCGCAGGCCCAACGCCCCGGCGCCAACGGCGACGGAAGCCGGTCCCCCTCTCTGCCGTTGAAGAGCCTCAAAGGTGGCTGGGGGACCGCCATTGCCTGGCGCGGCTCGCGCCCTAGTGCTGGGCGGAAAACTCGACGTCTTCCATATACTTTTTGATGCCGTACACTATGCCCTTGGCCACCAGATCGCGGTAGGCCTCCGTGGCCAGCCGCTCCGCCTCCACCTTGTTCGAGATGAAGGCGGTCTCAACCAGGACGGAGGGCATCTGGGCGCCGATGAGCACGTAGAAGGGTGCCTTCTTCACGCCCTTGTCTATGACCTCGTCGTACTGGCCGCGCAGGCGCCCCACCAAGTTGGACTGGACGCGTTCGGCCAGGCGGCTCGACTCGGCTATCTTGCACTGTAGCCCAAGCTGCTGAAGGATGAACTGGGGGTCGCTGAGGGCCTTGATGGCGGTGGCGTTCTCTCGGGCCGCCACCCGCATGGATTCGGGGTCGGTGGTGAAGCTGAGGAAGTAGGTCTCCACCCCCCGCCCCTTG
>JAZDOA010000154.1:0-4504 GCA_043799175.1 Pseudomonadota bacterium
GCCGTCTCCTCTCGCGCCGCTTCTTTGAGCCTAATTTGCGCCGGCCCTTCCTGGTCTTTCTCACCGTTCCGGCCTCTGTCGCCGCTCCCGCCGCCTGGGCCGTGACCAGTCCAAGGCGGGGGGTGCGTTATCGTCGTCGTCGTATGGTTCCTCGAACATCCGGCTCAGGGGAATCGCGCGCTTGAGATAGCGCCCTGACGCCTTGCCTGCCTTACGCACCCACGCCCCCGTCTCCCCGTGCTCGGCAATGGCTTCCTTGGACGGTTTGCGGCCTATTTCTGTGACGGTCTCGCCCAGCCTCCAGCCTTCACCGATGATGGCCGGGGTAAGCCCAAAGGCCAGGTTCCGCCACGCCTGCCAGGGGGTCCAGCGGCCCTCTTTGCCGGGGCGCATAAGGTCCGTCACCATGCCCAGCGTGCCGGCCGACGCCCAGCGGTCTATCAGGTCATAGACGAAGTTCTCCTCGTCGTGCTCCTTCCACCACTCGATAGCGTCGGGCGTGTTGCCCGTGACGGCTTGGCCGAAGGAGTGCAGGAGTTGATTGAGCAGGTGCTTGGCCTGAATCTGCACCTCGCCGCCGAGATAGGCGAAGGCTCCCAACTTGAGCAGGTAGGGGGCCACGGCCATAGGATGCAGTTCATACTCTTCCTTCACGTTGTCCCGGATACGATGGAACTGTTTCCAGGTGAACCGCTTCAGGACGTAGAGAACTCGGGTGTCCTTGTCGGCGGCGGCCACGGGCTCGCGCAGGGGATCGGACTGAAGTTGCCCGTCTCTGGCGTTGCGGAAGGCATGCTCGGCCACCTTCTCGGCACTCAGCACCTCGCCGCCGGGGCCGAGGTCTTTGGCCGGGTCGATGCCGGCCTTGCGGAGATAGTTGTTGGCGACGGTGACACGGCCAGGGATGAGGGATTTGCCCTTCTTGGCAATCCGGGCCATGCTCTCCAGCTTGGAGACAGCCCCGAGACCATCCATGAGGTTCCAGGCCCGGTTGATGCCCGCGAAGCCGTTGATCTCATTCAACCGCTTAGTCACTTCGGCCAGGATGCCCTTGCCCTCATAACCCACGAACGTCTGGGCTATCGAGTGGGGGTTAAGGCCCCAGGTATCCCGGACGGTGGCACGAAATGAGGGCTCCGTAGCATACCGGAAGATGCCCGTGAGATTATTGACTAGGCCATGCTTGCCCAGGAAGGAGATGCCCGGCTGCCCGATGTTGGCCGTGGTAGCGGTGCCAAGGCCGATCTTCGTCAGATACTCGACCTGCGAGAAAAGCTCCCGGCCACCCTTCGCCTGCTTGGCCCGCTGGAAGGAGCCCGTCACCAACTCGACCGCCTGCTTGGCGTTCAGGTACTCGTCGGGATTCTTCCGCTTGATGGCATTGAGGAGCGGCTGAATCTTCTCGTTCGTCTGGCCGAGCGCCTTAATGACCTCCAGGCGGCGGCGGTTCTCGGGCAAGGTCTGCTCCATCAGCTTGAAGATGTTCCGCTCATAGAACTCGGGGGGCAGCGCATAGGAGCGGCGGGCATACTCCAGGTGACCCGCTCGGGCAAGCCGCACGTCCTCCAGGGATAACTCCGCGAGGTGCTGGAGGGCCTGCCAGGGCCGGATACCGTGTCTCTTGGTTAGGGCCAGGAGGGCTTGCTTGGTCACAGGGGCAGTCTTCTTGTTGTTGATGAAGTCGCCGTAGGACTGCTCGGCCACCTGCTTGATATAGGCGTAGTCCGGTGACCTGGAGTCCAATAAGTCGTGGTAGGTTAGCTTGCGGCCCGCCTTCTCCTGGGCCTCACTCCGGACGTTCTCAAAGAACTTGGTGATGTCCCGGCCAAGTTCCTTGCGAATCTCCGGCTTGAGGGTGCGGGGCACATAGGTTGCGCCGATGCCCTTATAGGGCCGCTTAACCCCGGTCGGTTCCGTAACCTGAAGCTGGCCCTTGGTTCCGAGCGCCCGTGCCTCAAGATTCTGGCGGCCCTGCACCTCGCGCACCGCTTTGACCATTTCCTGCAAGCGTGGGTCGCTCGTGCTGGCCTTGCCCTCTATCACGTCGGAGACCAACTCGGCCTCCTTGTTGGTCAGTTTGGCCCACTTCTGCACCTCGGCAATCCGGTGCTCCTCGTTGCGGGAGAACCGTTCGGCGTCCACATTCGCCTTGTCCAGCACCTTGTAAAGCTGCTTGCTCTCAGGCAACTTCAGACGGGTAAACTGGCGGTAGAGGAAGTCGGCCGGCCGGGAGCGGCGGGCATACTCGGCTATTCCCTCGGGGGCCACCTTCTCGACCGCACCCGCTACCCACTTCCCGGCCCCCTTCACGTCCTCAACGGTCTTCCTGGCGGCCTCCCCTGCCCCACCCAGGCCCATGCCGAACTCCGGCCCGCCCTCGCCCTTGGCGGCGCGGGGGACGGGGGGCTCGGCGGGTTCGGAGGCGGTGATGGCCTGGGGTTTGGGGGGCTTGGCCTGCTTCGCCAGGTCGGGATAGTCGGCCAGGGCGTCTCGCCTGAATTCGCCAAGGGCAAACTCAGCCGCTCTCTGGTTCCGAGCCAGGGTGTCCGGCCGTCCAATACTGGGCCATTCAGACTTGGGGAGTCTGCGGGACAGGTAGAAGCGGGCTATGTCGCCTGTGGAGTAACCCTCGCTTTCCCCCAAGCTCAACGGTGTCGTTTGGCTACCTATCTTGCGGGGCGCCGGTTTGCCGGTGGCTTTGTGCTGAGTCCCCTCACCAGCAAGAGCCCAGAAGTCTTCAATGGGCATCTCCCCGGCTTCTTTCGCCTTCGGGGCCTCGGGCCGGGGGGCGGGGGCAACTGGCCGCTCTCCTCTCGCCGCCACGCTCGGCCTTGGCGCTGGCGCAGGCGGCGCAGGGATTGCTTTCGCAAGGGATGCCACCTCCTCCGGCGGCGGTGCAGGGGCCATGCGGGTGACAGGTTCCGCAGGAGTCGCTAGGGGGAGTTGCTGGGGCGTCTCCGGCGCAGGTGCAGGCATGATGCCCCTCTCCTCAGCTACCCGCCCAGCCAGTGCCCTCTCGTGCCTCTCCGGGCTGGTGTAGATGCCCTTGCGGCTGCCTCTCGGACCCTGCACGGTCACCTTCTGGAGTGCTCTGGGCGGCGGCAGGGACAACCCTTCGGTGCCAAGGGCGGCGGCCTGGGCCTGAGTGGGGGCGGGTTGCTCCGGGCCTTGGGCCTGCTTCAACATCGCCAGGAACTCGCCCTCGGGGATACCGCCCTCTGCCTGGGCAACCTGGGCAGCCTCTCGGACCCTGCCAGTTTTCAGAAGCTTGTGGACTTTGGGAGCCCACGACATGAGCGCCATACTGCCTGCCGAGCTTGCCGCCTCCTCGTCAGATAGCCCCTCCGCCTTGGCGGTGAAAAAGGCTGCTAACGGCACCCCGATTGCCTTGGCCCACTTGGGTATCGGAGCGGCTTCAACAGCCCCATAGGCGGCCCCGGTCATGGTGGCGGCCCCTGGCTTGGGCTGCTCGGCCACCATCGCGGGCGCACCGAAAGTAAGGGCCTGTCTAGCCACCTCACCGGCTCGTGCGCCAACCGTTCCGGCAGGAGCAGCGGGGATAAGGGGGCCTAGCCACTTGGCCGCCCCATAGTATTCGGGCAGCTTGCCCACGCCCTCCATCGCACCCCGGACCATGCTTTCCAGGGGACCACTCGCAGGCGGAAGCGGCTGCGCCGGTCGCACAAGGCCCCCAATGTCGCGGCCCGCCTGGGCAATCTCAGCCCGGCGTCCTGCCCTGGTGGCTTCCCATTCCCGTGCCCCCGGAATGTGCTTTAGGGCCAATTCGTCTGTCTGGGGGGCCACAACGGCAGACAGTAGGCGGCCTGCATCCTCCGGGATTGCGGCCAGGCCCGTGCGAAGGGAGTGGATGGCCTGGTCTGCTAAACCCGGCCTGGTGGGCGCGGGTGGACGAGGTCGCATAGCCTGCGCGGCAGGTAGATAAGAGGGCATGTTCTGGAGGGCCAAGGCGGTTGTCGAGTCTATGTCCTCGGGGAGCGCAAAGGAGCGGGTGGCACCTGGCCGGGCAGGGACGGTCCTCTGCGGCAGGGGTGACGCTGACGCCCCCAGGTAGTCGTTTATCTCCTGGTCGGAGTAGCCATCGGCACGGGCTGAGGCGATCTTGCCCTGAATGTGTGCGGCAATCTCCTCGTCGCCGTAACCATCCTGGCGGGCTGAACCTATCTTGGCTGCCAGGGCTGGGTATTGCTGCTCCAGGTTCATCGGCCCATCCTAGAGGTGTTGGCTCAGGGGTTTGCTATGCTTCTTTACTCCCGTCGCCGGTGCCTTCTTGCCGCCTACCCACTGCCCCTGCTCGTTCCAGCCTGCGGACCGGGCGCGGCTGTGATACTGCTTGGTAAGTTCTCCCTGCCGCTTCAAGAGTCGGTCACGAATGGCCACCTTCTGTTCCACGTCCATATCGGCCCAATTAGTCTTGCCGCTGACGCTGTTGGTCTCGATGGCGTCTATCTGGTTCTGGAGATAATTAAACTCCTCCAGATACTTG
>JAZDOA010000166.1:0-12595 GCA_043799175.1 Pseudomonadota bacterium
ATCGGCGGCCAGACGACCTGTACCTTTAGCCGGAGATTCAGGCCTACAGCGGCCGGGGCGCCTCTACCTCCGGTTCCACTATCTCCCGCTTCCCGAAGGTCAGCTCCGCCTCGGCGGGCAGCATATCGGGGCGCCCATTAATGACGATGGTCGAACCGTAGCGGGTCTCCAGTTTTACCAGCTCTTCGCGCTTGCGGTTGAGCAGCCAGCCCGCCACGTTCAGCGGCAGCAGCGCCTCCACCCTGCCGACGTCATCCTTGGCCATCTCCTGGCGCAGCCGCCGCAGGATGAATATGGCCTGGGCCTCGCAGCTCTTGACCATCCCCTTGCCCTGGCAATTGGGGCAAAGCTCGTAGGCCGCGAACTGCACCGCGGGCCGCAGCCGTTGGCGGGAGATTTCCATGAGGCCGAACTTGCTCAGCTTGGACATATCTATCCGCGCCCGGTCTCCCTTTACCGCCGCCCGGAAACCCTTCTCCACCGCCTGCATGTGCTTGCGCTCACGCATGTCGATGAAATCTATAACGATGAGCCCGCCAAGATCCCGCAGGCGCAACTGCCGGGCCGCCTCGGCCGAGGCCTCCAGATTGGTGCGGAGGGCCGTCTCCTCCAGATGGCGCTCCTGGGTGGAGCGGCCGGAGTTGACGTCAATGGAGGTCAAGGCCTCGGTGATGTTTATCACCATGGAGCCGCCGCTCTTCAGCGGTACCCGCTCGGAGTAGATGCGCTCGATCTGCTCCTCGAGCTCGACCGAAAACAGCGGCTGCTTCTCCTTGTGCAGCTTCACCAGCCCCGTGTGGCGCGGCGAGATGATGCGCAGAAAGTCCTTCACCGCCTTGTAGGTGTCCTTGTCGTCCACCATTATTTCCTTGACGTCGGGGGTGAAGTAGTCTCTCACGCAACGCAGGGCGAAGTCGCGCTCCCGGTAAACGAGCGAAGGGGTGGGGGCCTCCATCGCCAGCTTCTTGATGCTGTCCCACAACCGGAGCAGGTATTTGAGATCCGCCTGCACGTCGCGCTTCTTGGCCCCCTCGGCCGCGGTGCGGACGATGTAGCCTATCTCGTCCGGGACCTCCACCTCACCCATGACCTCTTTTAGCCGCGCCCGCTCTTCCTCGCTTTCGATCTTGCGCGAAATGCCCTTGCTGTCGCTGCCGGGCATCAGGACCAGATAGCGACCGGCCAGCGAAATGTAAGTGGTGAGGGCCACGCCCTTGCGGTTGGAGCTCTCCTTGGTCACCTGGACGAGCATTTCCTGATGGCGGGAAATGGCCTGGTTTATGGGCGGATGCCTGCCGTCTTCCTGCCCCGGAAAGTAGGTCTTGTAGTACTCCGGGTGTACTTCATCGATCTGAAGGAAGCCGTTGCGCTCCCCTCCATAGTTCACAAAGGCGGCCCCCAGGCTTTTCTCGACATTGGCCACGGAGGCTTTGTAAATATTGCCTTTGAGTTGCGGTCTGGCCGCCGCCTCGACGTAAAATTCCTCGAGGTTGCCGTTCTCCACGAGCGCGATGCGAAACTCCTCGCGCTCCGCGGCGTTAATGAGCATTTGTCGTGACATGAAGCAGACTTATGTTCCTTCCCGCCCGCTACTAATCCCTCCGCCTCGCTTCGTCGAACTGTGCCACCTGAAACATGAACGCCTCCAGCCGGGTGCGAGAGTTGGTCTGCTCCTGGCCGTCGTAAGCCATGTTGAGAAACGGAATGTTGTGGCGCTGCTCGCGGTAGTGCTTGAGGATGGAATGGACGATAGTGCCGGGCATACATGTAAAAGGCATCACGTTGACCAGGCCGGAGGCCCCTCGCTCCACGAACTCCACCGTCTTGCCGACGGAGAGGATCGCCTCTCCCTCGAAAGAGCGGTGGATGAAGGGGGCCGCCAGCCGCAGAGTCTCTTCAACGTGGGGCTCGTGCCAATCCGACAGCGAACCCTTAAAGGTAGTCTCCAGTTTTTTCTTGAGCCGTTTCTGCACGTGCTCGGTGAGAAGCAGCTTCACGAACTGCCTGTACTTGCGGCGGCGCCACTGTCGGTCGCGCGCCGTCATGTTGCAATAGAGAAACCACTCCAGCAAGGGCGGCATCCAGACCTCTCCGCCAAGCCCCTCGAGATGGCGGATGATGTCCTCGTTGGCGAAGCGGTTGCACCTGATGTAGATCTCGCCCACGATGCCCACGATGGGCCGCCGGCCGGATTCGTTCAGCGGCAGGCCTTCGAACTCCTCGCGCGCCTGCCGCAGCACCCTGGCCAGGTCTTGTCTGCCCTTCACCGCCTGACAGGCCGCCTTCAGCTGGCGGCGGTAGATGGAGTCGGCGCTTCCCTTCTCCTTCTCGTAGGGTCGCACCCGCCGCAGCTTCTTCTCGAGCAGGTCCACGGCCACGATACCCTGCCAAGCCAGCCGGGAGAAGTCACCGTCCACCAACTGAAGCTCATTGTAGAGCTCGTCATCTTGATCAGGCGCGTAGATGGGTACATCGGCGAAGCCCAGGTCGTCGAGTACCATCCGGTGGAAGCGATGGTACTGCCCGAACCGGCAGGGGCCCTGACCCGAAGGCATGAAGAAGGCGGCCTTGGCGGGGGCGAAATCAGGCGACATGGCCCTCTTGGCCATGTCGCCGGTGGTGAGGATGCAAGGGTAGCACTCCTTGCCCGAGGTCAGCTTGCGCCCCAGATCCAGGGTTTCGTGATCGGGCTCGGGCAGCACCTCGGCCGCGACCCCACAGGCCTCGTAGGCCGCCGCCAGGGCGAAGACGTGGTCAGTCATGTAGGGCAAATAGAGCCGGCGCCTCTCGCCCTTGCGGACCAGGACGCGGTCGGCCCGCGCCACGGGTTGCGGGGCAACCACGGCCGGGCGCACGTTGCTCAGGGAGTCGAGATAGGCCTCCAGCCGGGTGACGGCCCCGGCGTCGGCCGAGTGCTCGTCTATCTCTATCTCCAGATAGGGCTTGCCCCGGACGTGGTCGCGGAAGAAGTGCTGCACGAAGCTGTCGGGGCCGCAGGCGAAGTTGGTGATGTAGACCGCGAACAGCCGCGGGTCCCGCCGGATGATCTCCGCCGCCGAGAGGATCTTCTGGCCGTAAACCCAGTACATCTTCTGTACCGAGTCCAGGCCCTCCAGCCCGCGGATGGGCAGAAAATCGAGCGGCAGGGCCTTTATGCCCAGCTCCTTGATCTTGCCTGGCAGCCGCAGGTTAACCCCTGGGTCGTAGCCGTTATAGGGGCGGCTGACGATGACGATGGCCTTCTCATCCGGGCCGAGTTCCGCCAGCACCTCGCGGCCCCGGTGGGATTGATAGGCATCGAAACCCTCCTGCGCCGCCTGGGCCGCGGCCAGGGCGCCGCGGGCCTCGTGGTCGCCGATGTTCAGCTCGCGGGTCATGTTCAGCACCGACGAGGCCAACCTCCGCGACCCCAGCCCGAAATGGACCACCGGCTGCAGCATCCTGGTGCCGTGGTCACGCAGAACCACCGAGGAAGGCAGGGTGTAGGGCAGGCTCTGGACGTAGGGGCACACCGCCCCCCAGCCAAGCCGGGGGTTGCCCCAGTGTACCCGCACCACGCTCGGCAGAAAGAGGTAATCCACGCCTCTTTCCAGCAGCTCAAAGACGTGGCCGTGGGCAACCTTGAGCGGAAAGCAGGTCTCGGTGGAGATGCGCTCGCAGCCCTGGCGCACCACCTTCTTGGTGGTGGTGTCGGTGACGACCACCTCAAAACCCAGCCTGGCGAAGAGAGTACTCCAGAAGGGCAGGTTTTCGTGAAAGAAGAGCGTGCGCGGGATGCCGATGGTGCCCCGCCTGACGGAACCCGCCGGGGTGCATTCGGAGAAGGCTATAAGCTGGGCCTCACGCTCCTCGAAGAGGTCGGGCAGGTCCCTGCCCTTGTTGCGGCTCTTGTCCACCTCGTAGCGCTCGCAGCGCCCGCCGTAGAACAGCGCCTTCTCGCTCTCGATGGACACCTTCTTGATTTCGCAGCCATTGGCGCAGCCCTTACACTCGAAGGTGGAGGTGGCGTAAGCCCGCTCCGAGGCATCGAAGCCCTTGAACCGACTCTCCTTCCAGGTGCGCTCCCGCTTGGCCAGAATGGCCGCCCCAATGGCCCCGGTGATGTGATGGTCCGGCGGTACGGTCACCTTCTGGCCCAGTACGCTCTCGAAGGCCGCCACCACACCCTCGTTGGCCGCCGTGGCCCCCTGGAAGAAGATGCGCTGGCCGATCCTGCGGTCCTCGACTACTTTGTTCAGGTAGTTGTGGACGATGGCATAAGAAAGCCCCGCGATGAGATCGGCCTTGGGAAGCCCCCGCTGCTGGTGATGTACCAGGTCGCTCTTCATGAACACCGTGCAGCGCTCGCCCAGCGGCACGGGCTTTCGCGAGGCCAGCGCCAGGGCACCGAACTCCCCCTTGATGGAGACCCCCAGCCGGTCGGCCTGCTCCTCGAGGAAGGAGCCCGTCCCCGCCGCGCAGACCTTGTTCATCTGAAAATCGACCACCGCCCCGTTCTCCAGGGAGATGAACTTGCTGTCCTGGCCGCCGATCTCGAAGATGGTATCGACCTCGGGGTCTATGAAGGCGGCCGCCGTGGCCTGGGCGGTAATCTCGTTCTTGACCACATCGGCCCCGATGAAGTCGGCAATGAGGTAGCGGCCGGAGCCCGTGGTGCCCGCGCCGACTATCTTTACCTTGCCCGCCACCTGCCCGCCTATCTCGCGCAGGCCCTGCTTGATGGACTCCAGGGGCTTGCCCGCCGTCAGCAGGTAGCAGCCGGCCACCAGGCGGCAGTTGTCGTCTATGACCACAACCTTGGTGCTGATGGAACCGACGTCCACCCCAAGATAGCACTCGGCCTTGCCCTCCGTGGCCACCCTGGCCGCGGGCAGGCAGCGGCTGCTGGCGGGCACGAGGGGCTTGTGGTGTTTTACCTCCCCCCGATCCTCGCCCAGGTAGGCCAGGAGTGCCTCCACGCCCCGGAACTTGGGAAGACCCCCGCCACGGACGTCAAGGGTGATGAGGATGGAGCCGATGGCGCCCATGGAGAGGAAGCGCTCGGGGATTATGAGATCCCCCTCGCCGAGGTCCATCACCTGGGAGAGAGCCCGCCGCACCCCCAGATTGGCCGCCACTCCGCCCTGGAAGGAAACCGGCCTGAGGATCTTCTTGCCCTTGCCGATGTTGCTCTTGAGGTTGCGGGCCAGCGCAAAACACAGCCCCGCCACGATGTCGTAGTCTGGGGTGGCCTCCTGCTGGAGGTGGATCATGTCTGACTTGGCGAAGACGGAGCAGCGCCCGGCGATGCGCGGCGGGCTCTCGCTCTGGAGGGCCAGCCGGCTGAAATCCTGGATACTGAGGCCAAGGCGGGAGGCCTGCTGATCGAGGAAGGAGCCGGTGCCGGCGGCGCACAGGGTGTTCATGGCAAAGTCTTCGATGCGCACCCTGCCCTGCCCGTCCCGCGCCAGCAGGATGAACTTGCTGTCCTCCCCGCCGATTTCGATGATCGTCCGCACCTCGGGGTGATAGTGCTCTATGGCGCGCGCCTGGGCGATGATCTCGTTGACGAAGTTGCCACCCAGGAGGTCCGCCAGCAGCTTGCCGCCGGAGCCGGCGAAAGAGGCGGAGGCGATGCGCGAGGCGGGAAAGTCCTTGAGCAGTCTGGACAGCACCTCGGCCACCGTCTCCAGCGGCTGTCCCTGGGTGCGCGTATATTCCTCATAAGCTACATCATGACCGGGACCCAAGAGCACCGTATTGGCGCTGGCCGAGCCTACGTCGATGCCCAGATGAAGCCCTTCCATCCCTATTTACTCTCCTCCCGGAGCCAACTGAACGATCCCATCAATAATGCCCTCTTCACCGCTTGGTGTAGAAGGTCTGTCCCCCATGCCGCGCCAGGGTTATGGTCCCTTCCCGGTGCAGCCGGTCCAGCAGCTCGGCCACC
The DNA here is from genome assembly GCA_043799175.1 of Pseudomonadota bacterium. GTDB lineage: Bacteria > Desulfobacterota > JAZDOA01 > JAZDOA01 > JAZDOA01 > JAZDOA01. Next base: position 5,930 of record JAZDOA010000166.1, read on the forward strand.
AGAGAATTTTCGGCGCGAAGCGCCTCGGCGGCGCCCTCGGCCGTCGAGGGCCGGCGGGACAACATGGCCAGCAACTCCTCCTCCAGGCCCGGGGACCGCGCGGGCTCTTTCCTGTTCGTGGCCGGTGTCTCCGCCGGAATGTCCACCGGGCAACCGACCCGGCCCTCGAAGATCTGCCGGGCCTCGTTCATGGCCACCGTGGCAAGGGGCCGCACCCCGGTACCGCCCGCCGGCGGCCGAAGCACGGTGGTGAGCTGCACGCGATCCGGCGCGGTCTGGCGGCAGAGCGCGGCCAGCGCCTCGAGATGCGGCGCGGAATCGTTAAAGCCGGCCACCAACATGACCTCGAGCCAGATGCGGCCCTTAAACCGCCGGCGCATGGCCTTGAGGCCGGCCACGTGGGCGGCGACGCTGGAGAAGGCTCGCAGCGGGCGGTTGACCTGGGCGAAGGTGGCATCATCGGCGGCATCGAGCGACGGCAGCAGGATATCTACCCCCTGGACATCTTCGCGCACCGCCTCCGAGGCCAGGAGCGAGCCGTTGGTCAACAGCGCCACCGGCACCCCCCGCCCCTTGAGGGCGGCTATCAGCGCCCCGATCTGGGAGTTGAGGGTGGGTTCTCCAGAACCGCAGAGCGTGAGAACATCGGGCCGGACATCGGGCCGGTCATTGCGGCCGAGGACAAGGTCAACCTCCGCCAATACATCTTCCGCGGGCACATACACCGCCCTGCGCGCCGTGCGGCGGCGCGTGGGGCCGAGTTCACAATAGATGCAATTGAAGTTGCAGGTCTTGGGGGAGACCAGGTCCAGCCCGAGGGACATGCCGAGTCTGTGAGACCTGACCGGACCAAAAACATGTTTCATAACTATAGTTAGAATACCTGCCAAACGGCGCCTTGCCAATTGTCGGGGGAAAGCCGTGAGTGATGAACAGGACGCCAACGGCACGGCCGTGGCGGACCCACGACCTAAAAAAACCCATTCCCCGCCCCGCGAACGAATTATTAGGGCCGAAAGAGATAATGTCAAGGTAAAAGGCACTTAGCCGCGGAGGCCCCGCGGGGGGAAGGCAGACGCAAAGCGCTTGGGCTTCCGGCGGCATAATTCGGTGCCAAGTGGCGCTCCCTTTGCTATACTGATTCTTTTATGTCGGAATTGTGAAGGACTGACGGAGCCGGATGGCAAGCGACCTTTCCAGGCTGCGGATCGAGCGAAAAAAAACCTTGGCGGCCGGCCACGCCCGGCGCCCCCGGCGCTGGTGGTGGCTCCTGGCCGTCGCCCTTCTGGTCGTGCTTGCAGCGGCCTACGCCATGGGGGCATTCAGGTCGGCCCGCCCGGTGGATATCGCAGTCGCGAGCGTGACCTACCCCTCCGAGGGCTATACCGTCATCAACGCCAGCGGCTACGTGGTGGCCCAGCGCAAGGCCGCCGTGGCCTCCAAGGGCACCGGGCGGCTGGAATACCTGGGAGTGGAGGAAGGCAGCCACGTAAAGGCAGGGCAGATCATCGCCCGCCTGGAGAACGACGACCTCAAGGCCAGGCGCCGGGAAATCGTCGCCAACCTGGCCACGGCAAGGGCCGCGCTGGCCCAGGCGGAGGCCGAGCTGGCCGACGCCGGGCGGAACCACCGGCGGCAGAAAACCCTGCTGGCCGAGGGAGTGGTAGCCCGGGCACAGTACGACACCGCCCAGGCCCGCTACGACATCGCCACGGCCGCCCAGGCCACGGCACGCTCCCAGATCAGGGCCGCCGAGGCCGCCCTGGCCGCGGCCGAGGTGAACATCGAATATACCAACATCCGCGCCCCCTTCGACGGCGTCATCCTCACCAAAAACGCCGACGTGGGCGAGGTGGTGGCCCCGCTCGGCTCCTCGGTCAATACCAGGGCCGCCGTGGTGACCATGGCTGATATGTCCTCGCTTGATGTCGAGGCCGACGTCTCGGAGTCCAACCTCGGCAAGGTGCGGGCGGGCCAGCCGACCGAAATCCAGCTCGATGCCCTCCCCGGGGTGCGGCTTCCCGGCAGGGTACACATGATCGTCCCCACGGCCGACAGATCCAAGGCAACCGTCCTGACCAAAATCCGCTTCCTGGAGCCTGACGCCAGGGTGCTGCCCGAAATGAGCGCCAAGGTGGCCTTCCTCTCCAGGCCGGTGGGCAAGGAGGAGCGGCCGGTGCTGGCCGTGCCACGGGAGGCCCTGGTGGGACGCGGAGGCAAGACCATCGCCTTTGTGGTAAAAGACGGCCTGGCGCACGAGACCACGGTACGGACGGGACGGGTTCTCGGCAACCTGACCGAGGTCTCCGTCGGCCTCAAGGCGGGCGACCAGGTAGTGCTGCGGCCTCGGGGCATGGCCGACGGCGCCAAAGTCCGCCCCTCGAGGGAATAGGGCCTTGGCCGCCATGGTGGAGGTGGTGGATCTCTACAAGTCTTACCGCCGCGGGCAGCAGGACATCCCCGTCCTCTCCGGAATCAGCCTCCAGGTGCCCGAGGGGGAGTTCGTGGCCCTCATGGGGCCGTCGGGCTCGGGCAAGACCACCCTTCTGAACCTCATCGCCGGCATAGACCGGCCCGACTCCGGGCGGCTGGTGGTGGCCGGGGTAGATATCGCCACCCTCGGGGAGAGCGATCTCGCCCGCTGGCGCGCCAGGCACGTGGGCTTCATCTTCCAGGTCTACAACCTCATGCCGGTGCTCACCGCCACCGAAAACGTCGAGCTGCCCCTATATCTGACCGGCATGTCCCGCTCCGAGCGGCGGGAGCACACCCTCACCGCCCTGGGCATGGTAGGCCTGCTGGATCGGGCCGACCACTACCCCTCCCAGCTCTCCGGCGGCCAGCAGCAGCGGGTGGCCATTGCCAGGGCCATCATCACCGACCCGACCCTCATCGTGGCGGACGAGCCTACCGGCGACCTCGACAAGAACTCCGCCGAGGACGTCCTGACCCTGCTCTCAAAGCTGAACTCCGAGTTCGGCAAAACAATCGTCATGGTCACCCACGACCCCCGCGCGGCCTCCCGCGCCCACCGCGTCCAAAACCTGGACAAGGGGGTGCTGAATACCTGACCCATGCTCCTCAAGCTGATCTTCCGCAACGCCATGCGCCACCGCCTGCGCAGCGCCCTCACCGTCCTGGGCATGGCCGTGGCCATTCTCTCCTACGGGCTGCTCTCGACGGTCATAGATGCCTGGTACGCCGGGGCGAACGCCGCCTCGGCCAACCGGCTGGTCACCCGCAACGCGGTCTCGCTGATGTTCACCTTGCCCCTGTCCTACGGGCCCAAGATCAAGGCCGTGCCCCACGTGAAGCGGGTCTCCTACGCCAACTGGTTCGCGGGCACCTACATAGACTCCAAGAACTTCTTTCCCCAGTTCGCCGCGGAGCCCGAGGGTTTCCTGGCGGTCTTCCCGGAGTTCCTGCTCTCCGAGGCCCAGAAGCGGGATTTTGTGCGGGAGCGTAACTCCGCCGTGGCCGGACGCAAGCTGGCCACCAAGTACGGCTGGCGGCTGGGGGACATCATCACCCTGAAAGGCACCATCTACCCCGGACAGTACGACTTCGTGCTGCGCGGCATCTACCGGGGGGCGCGCCCCAACGTGGACGAAACCCAGTTCATCTTCCACTGGAACTATCTGAATGAGCGCATCAAGAAGACCATGCCTGAAATGGTGGAAATGGCGGACCACGTGGGCTGGTACATCGCCGAGATAGACGACCCCAAGGCCGCCGCGCGGGTCTCGCGGACCATAGACGCCACCTTCGCCAACTCCCTGGCCGAAACCCTGACCGAAACTGAAAAGGCCTTTCAGCTGGGCTTCGTATCCATGACGGAGGTCATCGTCCAGGCCATTCGGGTGGTCTCCTTCGTGGTCATCGGCATCATCATGATTGTCCTCGCCAACACCATGGCCATGAGCGCCAGGGAACGCGCCAACGAGTACGCGGTGCTCAAGACCCTGGGGTTTTCCGGCGGCTTTCTGTTCGCGATGATCGCGGGAGAGTCTCTGGTCCTGGCCGCGGCGGGCGGGCTGGTGGGGCTGGCACTCACCTTCCCCGCGGCGGCCGCCTTCGGCAGCGCGCTCTCCAGCTTCCTTCCCGTCTTTCAGGTCAGCCCGGCCACCCTGGCGGCCGCCGGGGGCGCGGCCCTGCTGGTCGGGTTGCTGGCGGCGCTGCAACCGGCGTGGCAGGCCACGCACCTAAAAATAGCAGACGCCTTGGGCAGGGTGGGCTGATGGCCGCCGTGCCCCTGGCATACAGCCTCCGCAGCCTTCTCGCCAGGCGCCTCACCACCGCCCTCACCGCCGGGGGCCTGGCTCTGGTGGTATTCGTGTTTGCCTCGGTGCTCATGCTGGCAGCCGGGCTTCGGAGCACCCTGGTGGCCACGGGCTCCGCCGACAACGTCGTGGTGCTCAGAGCCGGAGCGGAGACGGAGATTCAGAGCGGCCTTTCGCGCGATCAGGCGCGAATAATCATCTCCCAACCCGAGATAGCCACCGGACCGGACGGGCGAAGGCTGGCCGCGCGCGAGCTCATGGTGTTGATCAACCTGCCCAAGCGGGGCAGTAACAAACCCTCTAACGTGAGTATCCGGGGGGTAGACCCGGCGTCTCTGGCCCTGCGGCCTCAGGTGAAAATGACCGCCGGCAGGTTCATCAGACCAGGGGCGGCCGAGGTCGTGGTGGGCAATGGTATCGCCAAACGCTTCCAGCACACCGGCCTGGGGGAGTCTCTGCGTTTTGCGCTGCGGGACTGGCGGGTAGTGGGCATCTTCGACGCCGGCAGCACCGGCTTCGGCTCGGAGATATGGGGCGACGCCGATCTGCTGATGCAGTCTTTCCGGCGCAACGCCTACTCGGCCGCCATATGCGGGCTGTCAGACCCTGGCAGCTTCGCCGGGCTGCGGCAGCGGCTGGAGAAAGACCCCCGCCTGACGGTCGAGGCGCACCGCGAGGTGGACTTCTATACCAAGCAGTCGGAATTGATGGCCAACTTCATCCGCATCCTGGGTCTGGTACTGACCATCATCTTCAGCTTCGGGGCGACCATAGGCGCCATGATCACCATGTATGCCGCCGTGGCCAACCGCACCCGCGAAATCGGCACCCTGCGGGCACTGGGGTTCGCCCGCCGCAACATCCTCCTGGCCTTCCTGGCCGAGGCCCTGCTGCTGTCCGGGCTGGGGGCGGCCGCGGGGCTGTTCGCCGCCTCGTTCATGCGCTTTCTCACGGTCTCGACCCTGAACTGGCAGACCTTCTCCGAGCTGGCCTTCAGCTTCGTTCTCACCCCCTCGATCATCATCTACAGCATGTTGTTCGCCCTAGTAATGGGCCTGCTGGGCGGGGCCCTGCCGGCGCTGCGGGCGGCCCGGATGAATATCGTCGAGTCCTTGCGGTCAGTGTAGCAGGCTGTTAACGGCGCCGGAATCTCCAGCCGGCCAGGCCGGTCAGCCCGCTCCCGAAGAGCAGGACCGCTGGGGGCACGGGCACCGCCGGTGCCTCGGTATCGAAGCCGAAGTTGTCGAAGTATACCGTTCCGGGATAGTCCCCCGTACTGTTGAAGCGGGCATAGGCCACGGGGTGAAACGAGCTGGCCCCGAGGGTGTAGCCGCCCTCAGGGGGGACCAGGGAATATTCCTCGCTGGCCAGGAGGTTATCCGAGGAGTCATAGAGTCTCAGAAAAAGGTCGTCCGTGTCCTCCCCGATCTCCCAAAGATTGACGTTGTCACCCATGGTGACGGAAACGCTGTAGATGTCCTTCGAGAAGGTGGCAATGATGTCGGCGTTGGTGTCGTGCACGCCTCTCACGGCATTAGGCCCGGTGAACGGCGCTGGCAAAACGGGGCAGCGTACGTGGATCGGCTGTCCATCGGCGGTGCCGAAAACAACCCCCAGGCCAGTATATTGGCCGGAAAGCTCCTCGCCATACTGAAGCTCATCGAAGTTCAGCACGGTTGGTGCCGCTTGCGCCGCGGGCACCCCGACGGCCAGGCAAACAGCCAGAACCGCCCCCAGGATGAGTTGAGCCATGCCGAGTTGAACCATATTTGCCCCTCCCCTTGGGGGCCACGCCGCCGGTGGCGCGGCAAGCCGCTCCGACCCCTGGCCCGACCGTAGTCGTTTCCAGGGCCGGTTACAATAAAAAAGTTGCGGGTTATTTTATTAAGGTGCGGCTCGCGCCCGCCTGCTTCCTTGGCCGCGCCCGCCGCAGGCAGGCGGCGACAGCGGAAAAGGCCGCCCCTACCGAAAGCATGGCGAGGGTGCAGGGTTCGGGCACCGGGGCGGGACCACCCTCTGGATGAAATGTGGGCGGGTGGCCAACGAGGCGTCTGCGCTGGAGGTACTTGAAGGACGGGGGCTGCTGCATGTCGTTTTCGGCCGGTGACTCGCTGCTCGCGACCATGAACGGCTCCGGCGACAGCGGGGACTCCACCACGGGGACCAGTTCCGCCATCTCGGGCGGCTCGGGCGCGACCAGCTCGGCCACGGCAGGCTCCAGGAGCTCGGCCACAGCGACCGGCTCATGCCGCCGCTCTACCAACCTGCTAGCCACGTGCCTGGCGCGACGTTGCAGACTCCTCTGTACTACGGAAGACTGGACCAGCCGGGGGGGGGGGGCGGCGGCGGCGACGGGCGGGGCGCCCCCCCGCGGCCGGGGAACGAC
>JAZDOA010000223.1:0-18098 GCA_043799175.1 Pseudomonadota bacterium
TGGAGGGCATCAACAGCCTCGTTCAGGCAGCGAAAGCCAAGGCTCGCGGGTACCGCTCGACCCGCAACCTCAAGGCGATCATCTACCTCATCGCCGGAAAGCTGGATCTGGCATTACCCACATGAAACAGCGAGGAACCATCTATATAGATGCCTGTAAGAGCAGCGTGAACCAGGCCATCAAGCTCCGCCGGGTGGACAACGTCTGGAGGGCCGCCACCCAGGCCAAGAGCGCGGAATGTGGCGAGGAGCACGTAATACTGCTCGAGAACGTGGACCCGAAGTTTCCCCGGAATGAGAAGGGGGAGATTGACTGGTGGCCGAGCTGAGGGGGCGCGAGCCGCGCCAGGCAAACTGCGGGGCGGCAGGGCCGCCCGCCAAGTTCGGCACCCGTGGTCGGTTAACGGCTGTTTGAAGGTTGGCAAGGGCGCCGGCTACCCGCTGCCGTTGGCAGCGGGGCGTGAGTGTTTCATGTGTGCGCTGTAGCGGCGATATTAATTGCATGAAGATACCGGAGCAGGACAAGGTGCCAAGTACAGACACCAGTATATAGCATCGAGGACGAAACGACGCTATTGATAACAAAGTGACTGAAAACCATGATAGTCGGCATCTCTTGGTAGAGGCGGATGCGCGGGATCTGTCTTTCATTGATGATGCTAAAATACACTTGGTGCTTACTTCACCGCCTTACTGGACACTCAAGAGATACCGTGAGCATCCTGATCAACTTGGGCATGTACAAGATTATGAAGAATTCTTGGTGGAATTAAGTAAAGTCTGGAAGGAGTGTTACAGGGTTCTCTCTCCCGGCGGGAGGCTGATATGTGTAGTTGGGGATGTCTGCCTGTCCCGGAAAAAATTCGGGAGGCATGTCGTCATGCCGCTTCATGCGGACATCGCCGTATGTTGCAGGAGGATTGGCTTCGATAATCTCAACCCGATTATCTGGTACAAGATAAGCAATGCCCACTATGAAGTGGAGAACGGTACTAAGTTCTTGGGAAAACCATATGAACCTAATGCTATTATCAAGAACGATATAGAATTCATTCTCATGCAGCGTAAGCCGGGAGGTTACCGCAAACCTACCGAGGAACAGCGGCGTCTGTCAATGATAAGCAAGGAAGACTACAAAGAGTGGTTTCGGCAGTTCTGGACGATTACAGGCGCGTCCACTCGCGAACACCCGGCCCCTTTCCCGCACGAGTTGGCTTATCGTCTGGTCAGGATGTTCTCATTTTCTGGCGACACGGTGCTGGACCCCTTCTGTGGTACGGGGACGACGATGGTCGCGGCCATGAAAACCAATCGCCACAGCATCGGGGTGGAAACGGACCCGGTATATTGCCAAATGGCCCGCCGAAGGCTTGAAAACGAACTAAACCCGCTGTTCGGACGAACAGAATTGGAGACAAGGACTTCACGCGGGCGCTCCAATAATGCGGGGGACTGCCAAGCAGGCTCGGAAATAGATAGCGGGCTTCAGGGACACTAATCAATGGCCACCAGTCTACCAGGAGAGAATCTGGACATTCGCATCGAGGACGAGATACGACGCTCGTACCTCGACTATGCAATGTCTGTCATCATCGGCCGCGCGTTGCCCGACGTCCGCGACGGCCTCAAGCCCGTGCACCGGCGCATCCTGTTCGCCATGCGCGAGCTGCGCAACGACCACGACAAGCCGTACAAGAAATCGGCCCGCGTGGTCGGCGATGTCATAGGTAAGTATCACCCCCACGGCGACTCGGCCGTATACGACGCCCTGGTGCGCATGGCGCAGGACTTTTCCATGCGCTATCCCCTGGTGGACGGCCAGGGCAACTTCGGCTCGGTGGACGGCGACCCCCCGGCGGCCATGAGATACACCGAGGTCCGCATGACCCGGCTGACCGGGGAGATGCTGGCCGACATCGACAAGGAAACGGTAGACTTCACCACCAACTATGACGGCTCCATGGAGGAGCCGGTAGTGCTCCCGGCCAAGGTGCCGGCCCTGTTGATCAACGGCTCCTCGGGCATCGCCGTGGGCATGGCCACCAATATTCCGCCCCACAATCTGAGCGAAATAGTAGACGCCACCGTGGCCCTTATAGACAACCCGGAGATAACCCTGCCCGAGCTCATGACCCACGTGCCGGGGCCTGACCTGCCCACCGCGGGCTTCATTTACGGCCGCTCGGGCATTGCCGAGGCCTACGCCACCGGCCGCGGCATCATCAAGATGAGGGCCCGGGCCATAGTAGAGCGCGGCCACGGGGGGCGCGAGAGCATCGTGGTCACCGAGCTGCCCTTCCAGGTGAACAAAAGCAAGCTCATCGAGAAGATCGCCGAGCTGATCAAGGCCAAGCGCCTGGATTCCATATCGGAGGTAAGAGACGAGTCAGACCGCGAGGGCCTGCGGCTGGTTCTCTTCCTGAAGAAGGACGAAGTGGCCCAGGCCGTGCTCAACCAGCTCTACAAGTTCACCCAGATGGAGGCGACCTTCGGCATCATCATGCTGGCCATCAGCGACAGCCGCCCCGTGGTGCTGGGGCTCAAGGCCGTACTGTCTCACTACATACGCCACCGCCGCGAGATAGTCCGCCGCCGCACCCAATACGAGCTGCGCAAGGCCGAGGAACGCGCCCATATTCTGGAGGGCCTGAAGATCGCCCTCGAAAACCTTGATGAAGTCATCGCCCTCATCAAGGCCTCCGCCTCGCCGCCCGAGGCCAGGCAGGGCCTCATGGAACGCTTTGGTCTGAGCGTCATCCAGGCCCAGGCCATACTCGAAATGCGCCTGCAGCGGCTCACGGCCCTGGAGCGCGACAAGCTGCTCGAGGAGTACCGCAATCTGCTCAAGGCCATCGCCGGGTACAAGGAGATGCTGGCCAGTGAGCGCCGCATACTCGGGGTCATCAAGGAAGAGCTGGCCGAGATGAAGGTTTTGTACGGCGACGAGCGCCGCACCGAGATTCTGGAGGCCACCGGGGAGATAAACCTCGAGGACATGATCGCCGAGGAGGAGATGGTGGTCACGGTCACCCACGGGGGCTACATCAAGCGCAACAGCTCCAACCTGTACCGGGCGCAGCGGCGCGGCGGCAAGGGCAGGATGGGCATGGAGACCAAGGAGGAGGATTTCGTGGAGCACCTCTTCGTGGCCTCCACCCACTCCTACTTCCTGTTCTTCACCAATCAGGGCCGGGTCTACTGGCGCAAGGTCCACGAGATACCCCAGGGCGGGCGGATGTCTCGCGGCAAGGCCATAGTGAACCTGCTCAGCCTGGAGCCGGGGGAGCGGGTGGCCACCATCCTGCCGGTGCGCCAGTTCGACGAAGGGCGCCGGGTGCTGATGGCAACCCGTAAGGGCGTGGTCAAGAAGAGTGACCTCATGGAGTTCTCCCGCCCGAGGATGGCCGGCATCCGGGCCTTGGTCATAGACGAGGACGATGAGCTGATAGCGGCCCGCCTCACCTTCGGCAACCAGGACGTCATCCTGTCCAGCCGCCAGGGTAAGGCCATCCGCTTCGATGAACAGGACCTGCGCGACATGGGTCGCATCGCCCGGGGGGTCATCGGCATGCGCCTGGCCGCCGATGACGCCGTGGTGGGGGTCGATATCGTCTCCGGGGGCGCCCTGCTCAGCGTTACCTCCAACGGCTACGGCAAGCGTACCCGGCTGGACGAATACCGGGTCACGGGCCGGGGTGGCATGGGCATCATCACCATCAAGACCGGCGGGCGAAACGGCGACGTGGTCGGCGTCCTCCAGGTTGCCGACGACGACGAGGTCCTGCTCATGACCGACCGGGGCCGGATCATCCGCATGGAGGTCAAGGACATCCCGGTGGTGGGCCGCAACACCCTGGGGGTGACGCTCATGGACATGGAAGAGCCGGAGCACGTGGTGGGGATAGTCAAGCTGGCCGAGAAAGAATGATTGCGAGGCGCGGGCGCCGGCGGCCTGGCACGGTTGGCGCCGGGACGCCGGCCAAAGCAGGAGCAGCCATAATTGCCTTCCGGGAAGAAAGACATTCTGCCTGAAGCAGGGGCTACCTCGTCGGAAATTATTCTGTACCGGACCGAGGACGGGAGAAGCCGCATCGAGGTGCGGCTGGAGGGGGACAGTGTCTGGCTCTCGAACGCAATGATGGGAGAACTTTTTCAGACCACCAAACAAAATATCAGTCTGCATCTGAAGAACATCTTTGCCGAGAGGGAGCTTGAAGAGAGGGCAGTTGTCAAGGAATACTTGACAACTGCCACTGACGGCAAGAACTACCGGGTCAAGCACTACAACCTGGACGTGATCCTGGCCGTCGGCTACCGTGTCCGCTCCCACCGGGGGACGCAGTTCCGCCAATGGGCCACGGAGCGGCTGCGGGAGTATCTCGTCAAAGGCTTCACCATGGACGACGAGCGGCTCAAGGAAGGCCGTTCGCTCGGCGTGGATTATTTCGACGAGCTGCTGGAACGCATACGCGACATCCGGGCCTCGGAGAAGCGCTTTTACCAAAAAGTCAGAGACATATACAAGCTGGCGATAGACTACGACCCTACCGACAAGGCGACCAGGGAGTTCTTTCAGATTGTGCAGAACAAGCTGCACTGGGCCATTTCCGGCAAGACGGCGGCGGAAATCATTCACGAGCGGGCCGATGCCACTCAGCCGAATATGGGTCTTACCACCTGGAAGGGTGCCAAGGTCCGCAAGCCAGATGTAACCGTCGCCAAGAACTACCTGCAACCAGAAGAAATCGACGAGCTCAATCGCATCGTGGTCATGTTCCTCGACTTTGCCGAGGACCACGCCCGCCGCCGCCGGCCCCTTTACATGCGTGACTGGAGGGAGAAGCTCGACGCCTTCCTCAGGTTCAACGAGAGGGGTGTGCTCCCCGACGCTGGCAGGGTCAGGATGGAGGTGGCCAAGGTACTGGCGCTGGAGCAATACGAGAGATTCAATCAGCGCAGGCTGGCGGAAGAGGCGACCAGGGAGGAAGACGAGGAGGAATTCGAGCGGGCGGCCAGACGGCTGGAGTCCAAACGGCTCGAATCAAATAAGTGACAGCGACCAACCGAACTCTTAGGGAGCATATGAACAAGCCCAAGGTAACCTGGAAGGTCAATTCCAAACAGAACGCCGGGTCCCGCTGGGAGCCTTATGCGGTGATCCAGCTCGAGACCGAGGAAGGTCTGGACTTCGAACCGCTGTGGGGTGCCGAGGGGGTGGATTTTGCCACCAGGGAGGAGGCCGACGCCTCCGCCGAGGAGACGGCCAAGGACTGGCTGCGGTGCTTCTACCGCAGGCAGGCCATGAAGCCCAAACAATGAAGCCCGGCAATGAGGCCAAGACTCATGAGGACCAGGTCATGAAGCCCGTCTCTGTAATAGGCGCCGGGGCCTGGGGCACCGCGCTGGCCGATCTACTGGCCCGCCAGGGGACGGCCGTCACCCTGTGGGTGCGCGAAGAGGACGCCTACGAGGCCATTCGGGGCCGGGGGGAAAACAGCGTCTTCCTGCCGGGCCACCTCCTGTCGGCTCGGATACGCCCCACCCGCTCCCTAAAGGAAGCCGCCGCCGGCGCCAGGACGTTGGTGCTGGTGGTGCCCTCTCATGCCATGAGAGCGGTGGCGGGTGAGCTCGCTCCCATGCTGGGGTCGGGCTGCGTGGCCGTCACGGCGGCCAAGGGTATCGAGGCCGAGAGCGGCCTGACTATGGCCCAGGTGCTCTCGGAGATCCTCCCGCCGGGAGTCACGGTAGCCGCGCTGTCGGGGCCCAGCTTTGCCAAGGAAGTGGCGGCCGGGCTGCCCACGGCCGTCACCATTGCCTGCCGCGACCTGGACCGCGCCCGAGGTCTTCAGGCCCTTTTCGCCGGCAACTCCTTCCGGGTTTATTCCAGCCAGGATGTCATCGGGGTCGAGCTGGGCGGGGCGGTGAAGAACGTCATCGCCATAGCCGCGGGCATCTCGGACGGCCTGGGTTTTGGCCATAACACCAGGGCGGCCCTCATTACCCGGGGCCTGGCGGAAATGGCCCGCCTCGCCGTGAAGCTGGGCGGATCGGCGGCCACCTTCTCGGGGCTGGCGGGGGTGGGAGACCTGATCCTCACCTGCACCGGTGATCTGTCGCGCAATCGGACCCTGGGGCTGGGGCTGGGGCGCGGCAAGAAACTCTCGGAGCTGACCGCCGGCAGCCGTCAGGTCACCGAGGGGGTGCGCACGGCGCTCTCCGTGCATCGCCTGGCCGAGCGGGAAGGCGTGGATATGCCCATCTGCGAGCAGGTCTGGCGTATACTCTATCAAGACAAGGACCCCCGTCAGGCCGTGGCCGAACTTATGGCGCGCGATCTGAAAGAGGAGGCCGCTTGCTAGCGTAAGCGGGAGTCCCCCCGGCTCTGCCGGGGGCTACTTACCAGGCTGCGGGAAAACTGGTCGATTACTTCGTTGTTCGCCCGGACGGGGCGATCTTTTGAACCTGAGCGAAGGCTTACTGCGGGGCGTTGACGAGCTACTGCTTGTCCTTGAGCGGGCCGATGCGGTGCATCCCTTGGCCTCGCTCACGCCTTGTCCTTCACGCCCGAGTGGTAACCCGCAGCTTAAAAAACAATCGCGCCGATTGATTCACGACGCCCCCCCGCCACTCCCCCCTTGCAATTTTGCATTTTGAATGCATAATTGCAGCATGAACTACCTCAAACGAGCCCTGGAGCCAGCGCTCCTCCGGGCGGCGGGAGAATTCCCCGCCGTGGTGCTGACTGGTCCACGCCCTGCGGCACACCTACGCCGCGCTGCTCATCAAGCAGGGGGAACACCCAAAATATATTCAGGTGCAAATGGGCCACCGTTCTATTAACGTGACCACGGACACGTATGGGCACCTGATGGACAGCGTGAAACAGGAGGCCGCAGCAAGGCTGGGCGAGCTGGTTTTTGGAGCAGATCAACTCTAGTCTTCCCGCCGCAAGGTCATCGCCGAGGAAATACCTCCCAAGGTGGCGGCGGATAAGGCCTACCGGAACGCAATCAAGCACTCAGACAAGGCGGCGGCCCGTCTCGAACATGACAGGACGTTGAGAAAGGCCGTGACCGACTTACTGGCCGACCACACGGAGCTGTTCAAGCAGTTCAGTGAGAATGACAGTTTCAGGAAGTGGCTGGCTGATTCGATCTTCGCGGCGTCGCGAAGAAGGAAAGCCGGATTGAGGCGGACCCGGTTTTCTTGGACACGAATTTCCGGTAAGGAAGCGTGACCAAGGAGGGTGCTGCCATGGGAAATCAGAGGAAGCGGACAGAAGAAAGAACCGGTGGAACGCAGGAGGCCATAGGCCGATGATAGGGTACAGTCATGGAGCGACAATGCATCAAGTAATGACCGTCTCCGAATGTCTGAGGGCAGCGAGCAGTCTGCCGAACGGCGCGCGTTTCTATCGCTGTGCCCTGCAGGTGAACCCCTTCGCCTATCTCAGCCGGCACAACAAGCAAATCAGCTTTCAGAACGAGGCTGACTACAACGCGGCGATCATCACCACCTGCCAGGAACAGGACATCGAAGTGATCGGCGTGACCGATCACTACCAAGTGCATGAGTCCACCGGCCTGCTCAAGGCCGCTCGTGACGCCGGATTGTTTGCCTTCAGCGGCTTCGAGGCCGTCACCAAGGACGGCGTGCATATCCTCTGCCTGTTCAATCCCGATAAGGACGACGTACTGGTACGGTATATCGGGGAATGCGGTGTCAGTGACCAGAAAGAGGCCTCTCCACTGGGAAACTTTGATTGCCTCGAATTGCTTCATCGGGCCCGGGAGTGGGGATCGATCTGCATCGCCGCACATGTGGCGTGGGATGGCGGCCTGCTCAGGAAGCTTTCCGGCCAGACCCGGATCAAGACCTGGAAGTCGGACGATTTGCTCGCCTGCGCGCTTCCTGGGCCGATCAGCGAAGCCCCGGAAGACCCCTGGCCCATTCTGCAAAACAAGGACGCGCAACATCGCCGGGAGCGGCCGGTCGCGGTCATCAATGCCTCGGACGTGAACAGCCCAGATGATCTGCGCAAGGATGGATCGAACTGCTTTATCAAGATGTCCGAGGTCTCGGTCGAGGCGTTACGCCAGGCATTCCTGGACCCGATATCGCGGATTCGTCTGAACAGCAGCGATGGCCCAGCCGCCCCCCATGCCGAGTTCCTGGCAATGACTTGGGAAGGCGGGTTTCTCCGCGACACGGCGATCCATTTCAACGAGAACCTTAATGTACTCGTCGGAGGGCGCGGCACTGGCAAGTCTACCATAGTTGAGAGCCTGCGTTACGTGCTAGGCCTCGACCCACTCGGGGAGGATGCCCGTAAGGCGCATGAAGGCATAATCCGTCATGTTCTGCGCAGCGGGACTAAGATATCATTGCTGGTGCGTTCACATAGGCCCTCGCCTTGCAGTTACACGGTTGAGCGGACTGTGCCCAACCCTCCGGTTGTGAAGGACGAGACGGGTACGATACTGACGCTTAGCCCTAAAGACGTCATGCCTGGTGTGGAGGTGTTTGGACAGCACGAAATTTCTGAACTGACGAAAAGCCCAGAGAAACTGACACTGCTGCTGGAGCGGTTTATCGACCGTGACCCGTCGCTCGCCAGGCAGAAGAGCAAGCTGCGGCTGGAACTAGAACGTTCCCGGAGCCGGATCGGCGACGTGAAGCGGGAGATAAGGGCGATTGACGAGCGGATGGCGGCGTTACCTCGTCTTGAAGAGACGCTGAAGCGGTTCCAGGAAGCCGGCATCGAAGACCGGCTGAGGGAAAAGAGCCTGCTGATCCGGGAAGAGCGGCTTCTTGCCATTATCACCGAACGGCTGGCGCCAATCCAGGCACTCAATCAGGAATTGGCCGGAAGCTTCCCGATCGACACGGCCTTCCTGACGCCGAAGGCGCTGGAAGACCTGCCGAACGCGGATGTACTAAGCGAGGCCGAAGGGATATTCGGCCGCCTGAACGGACAGATCCAAGCCATCGCCGACCAGCTCGACAGCGCTTTGAAAAGTGCCGACGCCGAGTTCGCCGGGATGCGGCAACGCTGGGAAGAACGGCGGAACGCCGTCGAAGAGACCTATGAGAAGCTTCTGCGCGAACTTCAGAAGTCCAAGATCGATGGCGAGGAATTCATCCGCCTGCGCCAGCGAATCGAAGAGCTGCGGCCGTTGCGAGAGCGGCGCGAAAGCCTGCTCCGCGACCTGGATACCCACGACAAGCACCGACGTCAACTCCTTGTCGATTGGGAGGATGTGAAGGCGGCGGAGTATCGTGGTATCGAGAGAGCAGCAACGAAAGTCTCCAAGAAATTGGGGGGAAGGGTACGCGTCGAGGTTACAATGGCCGGCAACCGGGAACCGTTGGAGCGGCTCCTGCGCGATGCAGTCGGCGGGAATCTGACGGCGGCGCTGGAGCGGCTCCGCGAGCGCACAGATCTGTCGCTGCCGGATTTCGCGATGTGCTGCCGGGAAGGCAAGGAGGCACTCACGCAGCACTACGCGTTGCCGCCGGGTGCGGCCGAGAGGATCGCAGGATCTGATGCCGAATTGTTCATGCGTATCGAAGAGCTGGAGCTGACGGCGACAACCAGGATCGAGCTGAACACGGCATCGGAGGGTCAACCGGCGACGTGGCAGTCTTTAGGAGAGCTGTCCACGGGGCAGAAGGCAACGGCAGTGCTGCTGCTGCTGCTGCTGGAATCGGAAGCGCCGCTAGTGGTCGATCAGCCCGAAGATGATCTCGACAATCGGTTCATCACGGAAGGCGTCGTTCCGAGCATGCGCGAAGAGAAGCGGCGCCGGCAGTTCGTTTTCTCGACGCACAACGCTAACATACCAGTTCTGGGCGATGCCGAACTCATACTCGGCCTTGGTGCCTCGGGGGAGGCCAAGGACAAGGAAGGGCAAGCGATGATCGAGCCGACGCATATGGGGTCGATTGATAGCCTGCCGGTTCGGGAGTTGGTCGAAGAGATTCTTGAGGGTGGCAAGACGGCCTTCGAGATGCGCCGGCTTAAGTACGGCTTCTGAGGATGGCGATGACGACACGGACGGAACTACTGGAACTCATCAACAACGGCGAAAGTTCCGGCATCGAGTTCAAGCTTGACGTAATTGAGAATCATGCCCTGGCAAAAGAATTGGTGGCCTTCTCGAACCTCAGTGGCGGTGCTGTTCTGCTTGGGGTGGGAGACGATGGCACGGTTAAAGGCCTGACTAGGCCGAACCTTGAAGAATGGGTGATGACGGCCTGCCGGGACAAGATCCGCCCTGCAATCATCCCATTCTTTGAGGTCGTCCGCGATGTCGTACCTGGCAAGGACGTCGCAATCATCAACGTTACCGGTGGGTTTGACGTTCATAGTATCTGGCACAATAACCGAAACAGCTACGCCATACGGGTCGGCACACAAAGCCGCGAGCCTACGCCGGAAGAGCTGGGGCGGCTTTTCCAACAACGTGGCAGCTTCCGGGCCGAACTGCGCCCAGTATCAGGTGCTACCCTGGCCGATCTTGATTTGCGGCGCCTGCGGGATTATTTTGGGCGCATCCGCCAACAGGAAACACCGGATATGGCAGATGAAGCCGCTTGGCAGACCTTGCTCTTCAACACAGAGATCATGGTCGAGGACGGCATCACCGTGAGCGGCCTGCTGTTGTTCGGGAAGAATCCGAACCGCTTTCTTCCTTGTGCGGGCATTGATGCGGCGGCCTTTCCGGGGGCCGAGAAGGATTATGCGGCACGGGAACGCGCCACGCTGCGTGGCCCCATGACCCCGCTTTACGGAGAAGGGGGGCTCGTGGAGAACGGGCTTGTCGAACAGGCGCTCGATTTCATCCGCAGGAACACTGGGATGATTGCAGCCCTTGAAGACGATGCGCGACGGGTCGAGGTTTCGGTCTATCCGCCGGAAGTGCTGCGGGAAACGGTGGTCAACGCCCTGACCCACCGGGACTATCTGCTGTCAAGCACGGATATTGAGCTTGCCATTTACAGCGACCGGTTGGAGGTAGTCTCGCCGGGCCGGCTCCCGAACGGCATCACTCCAGCGCGGATGCGCACCGGATGCCGGGCCGCCCGTAACCAACTCATCAAAGACATGATGCGGGACTATGGCTATCTGGAGCACATGGGAATGGGCGTGCCGCGCAAGATTATTAGGGGCATGAAGGCCCACAACGGCACCGAGCCTGAGTTGATCGAAGAGGGGGAACGCTTCACGGTGAGACTGTTGGCCCGCCGACCCGTTACTTCTGCATAGCTGGCCTGTCAGAGTCGCTTGCCATAATGAGCGACTCGTCGAAGCCGTGAGTAATGCCCCCCGGGACGGAGAGATTCGGGACGTCGTCCGAAGGGAGTTGTTGGCTCCTGCTTCCTATATGCTTACCTGGCCAAAATCTAGGGCCTAGCCTTACTCGGCTAAGCCCTTGAAATCTTTGTGGTGCCCCCGGCGTGACTCGAACACGCGGCCTGCGGATTAGGAATCCGTCGCTCTATCCATACTGAGCTACGGGGGCAGTCGTTATCAATTGTGTTAAGAACGGGGCTTTTGTCAAGCTCCGCGTGCGGAACAAACACGGAACTACAGCCCCGCCAGGCCCCCCTTGCGGCAGGCGGCCTGCCAGCCGCAGGAGCGGCAGTAGCGCTCCCGCCACGGGGACAGGATTTCGGGCAGGTGCTCTTGCAGCGCGGGCCAGGCCACGGAATCACCCGGTGCCACATTCAGCAGCCTCATGGCCGTAGCATCCATATCTCGTATTTCTGCTTCGGCCCCGGCGGAGTGCTCACAGATCTGCCCGTTAAACCAGGGGCAAATCCCGCAGACCTCGTCCGGTCCCTCCACCACCAGGACGGCCTCGCCGATTTCCGCCCGGCCCAGGAGCACTGACAGGTGGCTGACGAACTCCGCGTCGTAGCCCTCGCCATGGTAGAAATGCAGGCAAATGAGATGATGCCCCCTGAGCCGCACTATAGAGGGGGCTTCATATTTGCCAGCCCCAGAGCGCCTTCCAGGGCATGGGCCACCTGCAGGATCCTTTCCTCCCCGAAGTGAGTCCCCAGGAGTTGAATGCCGATGGGCAGCCGGCTGGTCGTCAGCCCGCAGGGCATCGACAGGCCCGGTATCCCCGCCAGGTTGGTGGAGATGGTGAATATATCGGACAAATACATCTGCAACGGGTCCGCGACCTTTTCGCCGATTCTGAAGGCCGCCGTGGGTGTAACGGGCGTGGCGATGACGTCGCAGCGCTCGAAGGCCTGTTTGAAATCGTTGACGATGAGGGTCCGCACCTGAGACGCCTTGCGATAGTAGGCGTCATAGTAGCCGGAAGACAAGGCATAGGTACCAAGCATGATGCGCCGCTTCACCTCGCTTCCAAACCCCTCGGAGCGGGTCTTGGCGTACATGTCCAGCAGGTCGTCGCCTTCTTTCCGCAGGCCGTACTTCACCCCGTCGTAGCGGGCGAGATTGGAACTGGCCTCGGCCGGAGCGATTATGTAGTAGACCGCCACCGCGTATTCCGTGTACGGCAGGCTGATGTCCACAACCTCGCAACCAAGTCCCTCGAGTTGCCTTATGGCCCCGCGCACCGCCCCGGCCACCTCGGGGTCCATACCCTCCACGAAGTACTCTTTAGGAACCCCGACCCTCAGCCCGCGTACATCTTTGCCCAATGAGGCCGTATAGTCCGGCACGGGCAGCGGGACGCTGGTGCTGTCTTGCGGGTCATGGCCGCAGATGGCATTGAGCATGAGGGCGCAATCGGTAACGTCTTTGGTGAAGGGACCGACCTGGTCGAGCGAAGAGGCGAAGGCCACCAGCCCGAAACGAGACACCCGCCCGTAAGTGGGCTTGATGCCCACCACCCCGCACATGGCCGCCGGCTGCCGGATGGAGCCGCCCGTGTCCGAGCCAAGCGAGGCGTAGCACTCATCAGCGGCCACCGCCGCCGCCGAACCGCCGCTGGAGCCGCCAGGTATGCGGTCGAGATCCCAGGGGTTGTGGGTTACCTGGAAGCGGGAGTTCTCGGTGGAGGAGCCCATGGCGAATTCGTCCATGTTGAGCTTGCCACACAAGACCGCCCCCGCGCTCCGGAGCCGGGCGACCACCGTGGCATCATAAGGCGGAATGAAGTTCTCCAGTATCTTCGATCCGCAGGTAGTACGCACCCCTTTGGTGCAGAGCACGTCCTTGATGCCTATGGGCACCCCCAGCAGGGGCGTGGATTCACCCCGCTTGCGGCGCTCATCGGCGGCGACCGCCTGGCCTTCCGCCATCTGCCGCGTGGGGGTGAGGTAGCAGAGCAGCTTCGGCTCGAGGCGCTCCAGGCGCTCGAAGACAGCCCGGGTAAGCTCGACGGACGTCGTCTCGCCACGCGCCAGCAGCCCACCGAGTCCGCGAATGGTCAGAGCGGTTATATCCATGCGTTAGATGACCTTAGGTACCACGAAAAAGTCGTCCTCGTGCTCAGGCGCGTTGGACAGTGCCTCATCGGGGCTCAAGGAGGGGCCTACCACGTCTTCGCGGAAGGCATTGGTGAGGTCCATGACGTGCGCCGTGGGCGAGACACCAGAGGTGTCCAGCTCGCCCAGTTTGCCGACATAGTCCAGGATGGAGTTCAGTTGAGTGGTGAAGATTTCCTTCTCCTGTTCACTGAATTCCAGTCGGGCCAGCCGGGCGACGTACTCCACCTCGGCCTTGCTTAGCTTCATCGCTGTCTCCTGAAAACCTGCCGAAACCTGAACCTAACTGTGTAGCAGAAACCCCTGCTTGCAGCAACCTGAAGTGGACCCCGAAAATCAGACAAGGTGCTGAGCTTCTGGGCGACTTGGGAAGGATCCCGGAAATGGAAGGCAAGCGGAACAAGTACAAGTCGGCCTTCAAGGCGCGGGTGGCACTGGAAGCGCTACGGGGCGACAAGACAGTAGCCGAACTGGCTCAAGCCCACTCGGTTCCTTCGGCCAAGGTCATGTCCCCCTGGACCACCCGCTCCAGCACCTGCCCCCGATGTAGCTCCTCTTTCCGGCTCAAAACCACCCTCCCCTCCAAAGTTCTCGCCTCCTCGAAGGGGACATTTTCCCTGGGCTAACACAGGCCTCACCTCAATCTCCGGCTAAGATTTCCGTGAAGGGGAATTTGTGCTTTCCGGCAGCGAAGTTACTGGCATAATGGTCACTTCACGATTTCACCCAATGGGTGAAAGGGGTAAAAGGGTCGAACCGCTTGGGTGTCGAGAGCCAAGCGAGGTCGCACCACAGGGACTCGCCGACCCCGAGGCGTAGCTCCGCTACGTTGAGCGGGTCGGTGAGGCCCGAGGACGCGGCATTCGCACCGGCTATCGGCGCCCAGACGACCTGCATTCTTACCCGGAGATTCAGGCCTCACCTGCGCCGTTGCCAACGCCGCCGGATAACGATACCCTGCGACAGACTGGTCTCTGCCCTGGCGCGGGTCCAAGGCTTCGATACCCTTGGAATTGCCAGGTGCAGTGGTGTAACCTGAGCCCTCGCGCGCGGAAGGGGCGGCCGCTCACCCTGCCAACGGCCTGGCGTCTGAGTGAAGAAGACCATATGAGAAGGCTGACCAACTGGTTTGGCGTTCGAGGCAGGGCCGACAAGGCCGACGAGGGGAAGCCTCCCGGCATATCCCTGGAGGCCAAGTACGCCCGCTACCGGGAGCTCCTGGCGGCCAACGGCGCCATCCTGGGGCTGATAGGTGACATGCAAGCCAAGCTGGCCGAGGACTTCGTCTTCGACATGCGCTATGTCACCCACCATTGTGAGCAGATTTCGACCCAGGTGGGCAAGCTGGTCCAGGCGCTGATAGAGATGTCGGGAGGCAGGTTCGGCGCCCTGCGCCAGGCGCACCGACGGGTGGAGAGCCGGATTCAGGAAAGACTTCTGCCGCCGAAGGTGTCGCCCGGCCCCTTGACCTACCGGCTCGAAGCCATTCCGGTCGGGGCCTTCCAGGTGGGGGGCAAGGCCGAGAAGCTGGGGGCGCTGGCCCGACTGGGTCTCCCCGTGCCTTCGGGCTACGTGGTCACGGCATATGGCCAGAGGCTTTTCTTCGAGCGAAGCGGGCTGAGCGGCATTATCGGGCGCGAGCTGGCCAAAACCGACCCGCGCGATCTGGAGTCTCTGCGCCGGGTGGGAACGGGTATCCGGCAACGGCTCATGGAGGCGGAACCGCCGCCGGAGCTCGCCGCCGAAATAGCAGACCAGGCGGCCTCGTTGGGTCCGCGGCTGGCGGTGCGCAGCAGCGCCCTGCACGAAGACAGCCACTTCAGCTTCGCCGGGCAGTATGACACCGAACTCAACGTGGTGCCCGAAAACCTTCTGCAAAAGTACAAGGAGGTACTGGCCGGCCAGTTCACGTCTCGGGCGCTCTACTACTGCCATGCCAATGGTTTCTCCTTCGAGGACATGGGCATGGCAGTGCTGATAATGCAGATCGTGGAGGCAAGGACGGCGGGAGTCCTCTACACCGCGGACCCCGAAGGGCGGCAGGAGGGTGTTCTCATCAATGCCGTCCTGGGGTTGGGGACGCTGGCCGTCGGAGGCGGGGTGGGTGGCGACATTTACCGGGTGGATGGCGACGGCCGGGTAGAGGTCCAGGTAGGAGACAAAAAACAGGCCGCCCGCTGCCTGCCCGGCGGCGGCACCGTCGTGCGGGAGACCGAAAGCACGGCGCGAACCGAGCCCTGCCTGTCAGAGGAAGAGGCCCGCCGCGTTGCCCGACTGGGACAGCGGGCGGCTGCTTTCTTTGGCTGCCCTCAAGACATGGAATGGGCCATCGACGCTCGGGGAGATATCTTTGTCCTGCAATCGAGGCCCCTGCGGGTCAAGGCCCCCTCGGCCTACAACCCGCCCGTGCTCAAGGCGGCCCGGCTGCTCATAGGCACGGCCACCATTGCCAGCCGGGGCTCGGCCGCCGGGCCCGTGCACATACTCGGCGACGAGCCGGAAGCGGCCGTCCCCGAAGGCTGCATTCTGGTTGCCCGCAGCCCCTCCCCCGACCACGCGGTCTATCTGGCCTCCGCCAGGGGCCTGATTTGCGAGGTTGGCTCGGCCACCAGCCACCTGGCGACGGTCTGTCGGGAGGCGGGCCTTCCCGCCCTCTTCGGAGCCAAGGGGGCGCGCGGTCTGCTGCGGGAGGGCCAGGAGGTTACCGTGGACGCCCTTTACGGCAACGTCTATCAGGGAAGGGTGGAGGATCTGCTCTCCCCTGGTCCCTCCGGGGGCCGCACCCTGCGCCAGACGCGGTCTTATCTGGCTCTGGAGGCGGTCCTGAAGGACATCGTGCCGCTTGGGCTGACCGATCCCAGGTCACCCGAGTTCCGGGCCGACAACTGCGCCACCTACCACGACATTACCCGCTTCGCCCACGAGATGGCCATGCGGGAGCTGTTCGAGATGCCCAGTTCCAGCAAGGGCCGGAGCGGAGCGGTCAAGCGGCTCGCAAGCGACCTGCCGCTGGAGATTTCCTTTCTGGACCTCGGCGGCGGTTTGCGCGCTGATGCGGCCGGCAGGCAGACCATCACCCCTGACGACTTTCTCTCCCGCCCCCTGCTGGCCTACTGGCGGGGGGTCCGCGCCGTCGGCTGGAAGGGCCCCCAGCCGGTTAATTTCAGGGGGTTCCTGTCCGTGGTCCTCTCCGCCAGCGCCGGCACCAACATCAGGGAGCGGCTCAAGGAGACGAACTATGCCCTCGTCGCCGCGGCCTACATGAACCTTTCCAACCGGGTGGGGTTTCACTTTGCGGTGATAGACTCCTACCTCAACGACGAGACGGACTCCCACGTCAGCCTGACCTTCTACGGTGGTGGGGCGGAACTGGCCCGCCGCGTCCGCCGGGTGGAGTTTCTGGCCTGCGTGCTCCGGCACCTGGGCTTCAGGGTGGATCTCAAGGAAGACGCCTTGGCCGCCCGCATGGAGGGCTACGGCCCCAAGAGCCTCGAGGAGCGCCTCGAGATACTGGGCCGGCTGATGATGGTCTCCAAGCAGATGGACATGGTCATGTCCTCCGACGCCATGGCCGAGCACTATGCCGAGGAGTTCATCAAGGGGGGCTACCGGCTGGAACCATGACGCCCAACCCGCTCCACTCTCTGCGTGGCTCGTCGGTGGTGAAGCTGATGGGAGGGCTCACCGTGGTCCTCCTCATCGCGGCCATGCTGATAGGGCTGGCGTCTCTTCAGGGCACTCAGAAGATAGTCGCTGACGACTTCAGCCGGCAACAGCTGATACTGGCCAGAAGCATGGCGCGCCAGTTGGGCGAGGCACTCCATCAGGTGGAGCGGGAGTTGACGACCCTCGGCTACTCGCCTTCCGTTCAGTATCTGGAACGGGTCTCCTGGGCCAACCGCATGCGGCTGAGCATGGAGGAGCTGAGGCGCTATGGGGCGGAAAGCATCAGTCGCTACGGCGCCGATGGGCGGACGCGCTACGTGCTGGGGGAGGACGGCGAAGCTGAGCTGCTTGGGCGAGGCCCCGAGGCAGACGCCTTCTGGGCCTGGTCCCTGGAAGAGAAGAACCGGGGCAGGATATTCCACGGCCCGGTTACAGGTGCCCCCGGCCCCACCGGGCTGGATCCGGTCATGACCGTGGCCATGCCCATTTATCAGGTCTCGGTGGACGAATCGCACCCAGTGGCCACGGGCCGCTTCGACGGCGTGGTTGCCATAACGCTCAGGGTCAACCGGCTGGTGGAACGCTTTGCCGCCGACATCCACAGCGGCCACACGGGCTACGCCTGGGTGTTGAGCGAGACCGGCGTCTTCCTGTATCACCCCGACGCGACCTTCGTCGGCCGCGATGCCTTTACCGCCCGCCACCAGCGTAACCCGGCGATAAGCTTTGATGCCATCAACGCCATCCAGAAGACCAGAATGCTTCGCGGCGGCGAGGGATGCGCCGTGTATACCTCGGGCTGGCACCGCGGGGTAACGGGCGAGATGAAGAAGTTTCTGGCCTTCTCTCCCGTGGAGGTGGATCCCGGCCGCTATTGGTCCGTGGCCGTGGTGGCCCCGACCGACGAGGTTTCGGGTACGGTAAGGACCCTCTACACCAGGCAGTTTTTCATTCAGGGGGTAC
>JAZDOA010000037.1:0-18888 GCA_043799175.1 Pseudomonadota bacterium
GTCGTGCAGGCCGAGAGCCTTGAGGAAGTCCACGGGCAGCCCCTTGTCGCGAGCCAGGTCAGCCAGGTTGATCTTTGTGGCGGTCGGCGTCTGGTCTTTGGGCCGGTCCGCAAACAGGTCGGCCAAGGTCATGCCGAGGGCTGCCATGATGGCGGGCTTCTCACAGCCCGCGAAGCAGTGCAGAAGCACGCCGCCGTCGCCCTCGTTGATACTGAGGCTTGCGTTGCGGTCGTCATGGGCCGGGCAGCGGGCCGTCCAGCCGTTGCCACTCCGCCGGACGCCTTCGAGCCGGGATAGGACAAGCTGCATGGGGTCACTCGGCATGGCCGGCCACCGGACCGGGGTCTGACGTCGAAGTGCGTCCGGCCTGCTCGATGAAGGTCAACAGGTCGGCTTCGGAATAACGGACAGCCGCGCCAAGCTTTCGGAACTTCGGCCCTTTTCCGGCCCACCGCCAACGGCGCAGCGTGGCGACAGCAAGTCCCAGCTGCTCAGCGGCCTGAAATTCGTTGGACATGGTGGTGATTTTGTGTGGCATTCGGACACCTCACGTCTTTAGTAGGGAAAGCAATCCCTCATCAAGGAACGCGAGGTAGCGCGGTCAGGCTCAATTCCTCCGGAAAAGTGGTCGTTTTGGGCTGTTTTGTGGAGACTTTACAGGCGCGGCGCCCAGATTTTTTTAGGGAGGGAGATAATTTTGAGAATGGCGGACCGTTTTATTGTCGCGCCGGTAACGTTGTTGAGGAGTCTGCCAACAATACGAGCGAGTGCGTCGTTAGATAGACTCTCATCTGTCGCGGACTTCAGGGCATTTGCCCACTCCGTCACCAGGTTCTGCCTGAACGCTCTTTTTCGCCATGCGGCAAGTTTGCGCCACCCTGCCTGTTTAGGTCGGGCATGGTCAAAGATGTCAGCCAAACTGACGGACTGCTCCACCCTCACGGCTTTTTTGGCCAACAGATAGGCAAGGTCGGGCCCGCATTGATGCCACCTGGGGCGGGCGGCGCAGTCGCTCACGCAAGGGGTTTCGTTTGGAGTTACGGGGCGGGTTTGGAAGAGACCGGTGGCGAGAATCTTCCCCTCCACCCACATGACGGGCAATGATCGTATCGGTTTCGGGGGCTTTGGCGGCTCAAAAACCACCGCGTCCAGTAGCCCGGCAGGCTGGTGGTGAGGTCGTTGCGTCGGGTTCAGTGTGGCGGACGTGCTCCAAGGGTTGAAACAGCCGCCAACGGGGTGGCTGGCCACTTCCTCGCGGGATATTGGTCTCAGCCGGGAGCCGCCGTCTTCAATGTGTTCGGTCAGTTCCTCCGGGGTCATGCCCAGGCTTTTGGCCAAGTTGGATGCAATCTGTTGCGGGGGCTTCCGGGGGGGGTGGTCTGGCGCTGCGTGAGGCTGCACGGGGGAAAGCCCCGCAGCTTGGGCGCGACAGTCAAGCGCCTCGGCTTCGGTGCCCCTGTTGGAATCGTGAGGCGAGACGTGGCTTAAGGCATCGGTGCTGGGGGTCTTCAGCCCCTCGCCGTCAGCCCGCCGAAGAATTTCGTTGGCTTGCCGCTCAAGCCCGTCTGGGGGGATTTTAGACATGGCCACACTCCTGCTTATGGCCCTGCAAGGTGAGTCTGGGGAAGCCGGGCAGGTGCCGGTTTCTTTTCGGGAGCGACCCCTATCCCCAGGCAGGTGAATCAGTCTCGATACAGATTCAGGAATTCTTCCGGGGTCAGCCCTGCCTTCTTCAGCAAGCCGGCCAGCAGGCCGGGCTTCAAGTCTCTGCCCTTGTGGACGGGCACCGTAAGGATATAGGGGTTGCCTTCCTTGAAGAGGTGAACATGGCTGCCGCCCGTCCTTTTCCTGGCCTTCCAGCCAGTCCGTTCCAGTGCCTTGACTACCCGCTCGGGTTTCAGGTTGAGCAGGCTTGTCATTCGCCCTCGGCCTTCTTGTTCTTGGCCCGCAACTCAGCGTCAACCTCAAGCCAGCCCGTGATGGCATCCTCGATCATCTCCAGGGCCTCTTCCACCGTCTCGCCCTGAGAGACACAGCCGGGCAGTTCAGGAGCCTCGACCCAGAAGCCGCCCGCTTCCAGGTCCGGGTGCAGTACAGCCCGGAACTTGCGGCCCTTGACTGTGACCGTGTAAGCCCTCTCCGCTGCCAGTGCCTCCACCTGGCCCCGTAGCTGCCTGATGAATTCATCCACCGGAATGAGGAAGACAAGCTGGCCGCCCTTCAGGGCATCGGCGAAGCCACCGGCCTCCTTGACCCAATAGAAGATGCTCTGGCCGTCCGTCACCAACTTCAACTCGGCCAAGGGCTGTTCGACATCGAGAGTTTTCTTTAGGAAGCTGACACACTTACGAATCTTCTGAAGCGAGAGCCCCTGTTCGCGCAGTGCCGCCGCCACCCGCAGTTGCACCAGGTCTTTGAAAGAATAGAGGCGCGCTGAGCCTTTCCCGGTGGCTTCCCGAATGGACGGCTTAATCAGGTGGCTCCTGTCCAGGTAGTCGAGCCGCCGGAAGGACATTCCCGCCAGCCTGGCCGCCACCTTCGAGTTAAAGCTAATCATGGTTGCGCCCTCCTACTTCTTATTACGCTAGCGTAATACTGATTACGCGAGGAGTCAACAAGGGGTAGTCGGTGTCGGTGGCGCGCTCAGCCCTGTTTTGAGGTCGCAATTTGCGGCCTCAAGTCTCTTCAGCCGTTCCGCTTCAGGTTGACTACCTTGGGCTTGGCCTTCATGGCCTCGGCAATCTTCCCAGCTATCACGTCGGCGGCGGCCTTGAGGGGGTCCGTCGCCAGGTGGGCGTAGCGGTGGGTGGTCTGGGCCTGAGTGTGTCCCAGCAGCTTACCGATAATCGGCAGCCCCAGGCCGGCGGCGGCGCCGACAGAGGCAAAGCTGTGACGCAGGTCGTGTATCCTCACCTCGGGCAGGGCGGCCTTAGTTCGTAACCGTTGCCACGGTCCGTTGAGGTTGACCAGGTGCGCCCCGGTCTTGTGGCCCAGAATGACGTGGGGGTTTCCCATCAGGCGGGGAATCGTGGCCAGCATCTCCAACGCGGGGGCCGCCAGGGGAATGGTCTTGGCCCCGGTCTTGGAGTCGGGCAGCCGCAACAGGCCATGCTCGAAGTCTACATGCTCCCACTTCAGGGTAAGGATTTCGGACCGGCGGCAGCCGGTCAGGGTCAGCAGGCGGAGGGCATGGATAACGCCGGGAGATTCTTTCCCCTCGCGTTCCGCTTCGGCCAAGGTCTGCCCCAGGCGCGCCAGTTCCTCACTCGATAGAAAGCGCTCGCGCTTGTACTCCTTGAACTTCTCGACGTGGCGTACAGGATTGGAGCCGTCAGGCCGCAGTCCCCAGCGCTCGGCCAAGTTGAACATTGCGGAGAGTAGCGCCCTGACGTGGTTTGCCTGATACGGAGTGTCGCGCATGGTGTGGTGCAGCTTGGCTAGGTCGGCGCGAGTAACAGCGTCCACCCGCTGCCCGCCCAGGGCCGGCAGAATGAACTGCTCCAGGAAACGCCTGTTCTCCGATATGCTGCGGGGCTTCTGCCTGGTTTCGGCATGCTCAGCCATAAATCGCTCGGCCAGTTCAGCCACCGTGGGGGCCTCGCGGTCCGCGTCCCGTTGCTCGGCGGGGTCTTTGCCCTTCTGCACATCTACCAAGATTTGCTTGGCCAGACGGCGCGCCTCCTCGGGGGCCAGGATGCCATAGCGGCCCAGGGTGACCTTGCGGGTCCGCCCTTGGGCGTTGCGGTACTGGACAACGAACACCCGACGACCCGAAGGCCACAGCCGCAGCCCGAAGCCAGGCAACTCCGCGTCCCAAAGAACAGTGTCCTTCTTCACGGGTTCCAGGCTGTCTATCAACCGCTTGGTCAGCTTCGCCATATCCACCTCTCCTCGGCTCTCAATTCTCGCATTCCTGCGTGTCTGTTGTCCCCTACGGGAAGCCCTTAGGAAGCAGCAGGGAGCAACTCATGGGTTAACGTATCGCAATGGAGCGTAAGAGTCAATCCGAGAAGGTGTGTTTATAGCGTAAGTTAGCGAAGGGGAGCGAAACGGGGGAAAATCCGAAAATCACACGTTGAATCTGATGTTCAGCACGTCGCCGTCTTCGACCACGTAGCCTTTACCCTCCAGCCGCACGGTGCCGCGTTTCTTGGCCTCGACCAGCCCGCCCGCGGCGATCAGATCGGCATAGGCCACCACCTCGGCCCGGATGAAGCCCCGCGCCAGATCGGAGTGTATGGCTCCGGCAGCCTCCACGGCCTTGGCGCCCACGGGCACCGTCCAGGCGCGGACTTCATCCTCGCCCACGGTGAAGAAGGACATGAGCCCCAACAGCCCATGGGACAGGCGCACCACGCGGTTGAGCCCCGGCTCCTCGATGCCGTATTCGGCCAGAAACTCGGCCGCCTCTTCGGCCTCCATCTGGGCCAGCTCCATCTCCAGCTTGCCCCGCAGGGCAGTCACCACGGTGCTCTGGTGCCGGTAGTCGGGCAGAAGCTCGCCCGAGGCGGCGGCCTGCTCGCCCGTGTTCAGCACCACGAGCAGCGGCTTGGCCATGGCCAGGGCGATGTTGCGCAGCAGCTGCGCGTCAGCCGTCTCCAGGGGCAGGTCGCGCAGGGAGCGTCCGGCCTCGATCTGGGCCTGAAAGCGCACCAGTCGCTCCCGCTCGGCGGCCAAGGCCTCCTGGTTGGCCACGGGCAGGCCCCGCTTGGCCAGCCCCGCGTCCACCCGCTCCAGCCGCCGCTCCACGATGCCCAGGTCGGAAAGCATAAGCTCGGTGTCGAGGATGTCCACGTCGCGCCGGGGCTCGACCGAGTCTTCTATGTGGATGACCTCAGGATCCTCGAAGGCGCGTACCACATGGAGCAGGGCGTCCGCCTGACTTATCTGGGTGAGAAGCCCGCCGTCGAGGGCGCCCTTCTCCCCGATGCCGCGAGCCAGCCCGGCGATATCGACATAGCGCACCTGGGCGCGGGTCACTTTACGGGGGCGAAACATGGCGGCCAGGGCATCCACCCTGGGGTCGGGCACGTCCACCGTGGCGGTGTGAACCTCGATCTTGCCCGAGGAGAAGGCGCTGGTTTCGGCCTTGCCCCTTGTGAGGGCGTTGAAGACGGTTGTCTTGCCGCTGTTGGGCAGTCCGATAATGCCGATGTGCATGGGATTGACCTGGCCACCATGCCCGCTTGGGGGTATCCAGACAGGCATGAAAAAGGGGCGGGGCTGCAACGCGCAACCACCGCCCTTAGCTTACGCTGCAACTGCCAGCGAATTTCATCAAATGGTGCCGAAGAGGGGACTCGAACCCCTACAGGGGAACCCCTACTAGACCCTGAACCTAGCGCGTCTACCAATTCCGCCACTTCGGCACGTTGCCGCGGATGGCCCAAGGCGCCACTTGCGCGCCACCTGACTGCCCACCAGCGACCTTGCAACCGTTTTGAATTTAGATTATGCTTGAATGCTTGTCAAGCTACTCCAACAGATCTTCAGCCATGCAGGTAATCAGAGGCATAGAAAATATCAGGTCGCCCCTCCCTGGCGCGGTGGTCACCATCGGGAACTTCGACGGTGTGCATCTCGGCCACCAGGAGATTTTCCGCCGGGTGATCGAACGCGCCAGGGACATCGGCGGCACCGCGGTGGTCTTCACCTTCGAGCCCCATCCCATTCGGGTGGTCAGGCCCCAGGCCGGTCCACCGCTCATCACCGTATATGACCAAAAGGTGGAGCTGATCGAGCGCTGCGGCATAGACGTGCTCGTCTGCGCCGATTTCACCCCGGAGTTCGCCCTGACCTCCGCCCGGGAGTTCATCAGCGGCCTGCTGGTGGAGCGGCTTGGCATGAAAGAAATAATGGTCGGCTATGATTGGGCCTTTGGGCGCAACCGCGAGGGCAATATCTCCCTGCTCATGGAGCTTGGCGCCCTGCTTGGCTTTCAGGCCTGCGTGCTTGGGCCCTATGCCGCCAAGGGGATGCCCATTTCCTCAACGAGGGTGCGGCAGCTGGTCCAACTCGGCGACATCGTCACGGCCGCCAGGTTGTTGGGCCGGCCCTATCAGGTCAAGGGACAGGTCATAAGGGGTCGGGCCCGCGGGGGCAATCTCGTCGGCTTTCCCACCGCCAACCTGAAGCTGGTCGATGAGCTCTGGCCCAAGAAGGGCGTGTATGCCGTCATGGTGGAGTGGGCCGGGCGCACCCTGCAGGGCGTGGCCAACATCGGCCACAACCCAACCTTCGGCGAGAACGAACTGAGCGTGGAGACCCACATCCTGGACTTTTCCGATGACATCTACGGCCAGACCATCAGGCTCGACTTCATCGCCAGGCTTCGAGACGAAAAGCGCTTCTCCGGCCCTCATGAGTTGCACGACCAGATTGCCGCCGATATCACCCTTGCCCGCTCCATCCTGACTCAACCAGGCTCCTGACAGCCCTTTCAGAAAGAAGCCATTGCATGGGCGCGGTCTTCAGGCCTTCTGATGCCGCGAGGCCAGTCGCTCGATGGCCAGCACGCCGTAGTTGCGCAGAATGGCCATGGCCTGAAGGCCGACGGCGTTGCCGCCTTGGGCGGAGGCGTCGAGTTGGGCGAAGAAGCAGCCAATGGGCTTGCCTGCCACCACCAGCGGATAGATACACACCGTGGATCCCGACAGTTGCGAGGAGAACTTCCGCTTGAAGGCCGGGTCGGAGATGGCCTCGAAGCTGGTCACGATGTCTCTGCTCTGCAGCAGCGCGTCGCTGACGATGCCCCCCTCGTTGAGGATGAACCGGAAGGCGGCGATGAAGTCGTCAATATCCCGCCCCAGCCCGTAGCGGCCCTGCAGACAGGTCCGGTCGGTGGTGAGCATGCCGAAGAGCACCCGCCCGCAGCCGAGACCACGGTACATGGTTTCGAGAATCATGGCGTAGACCTGGTGCAGGGAGTAGTCCGTGGTAAGGGTGTTGCTGACATCGGCCATGAGTTCCATCAAGACCGCGGCGTCCGTGCCCTTGCCGTCCTCAACGCCGGGGGCTGTCTCTTGCCCCTCCCCGAGGGGTTCGTCGTCCGGCGGCGAAGCCTCGGCCGCCTCGGAGGGTAGCGCGCCACCGATGGAACGCTTGAACCCCATGCGCCGAATGCTCCGGTTCATCATGGGGGAGATGGCCGTGGCCGTGTCCGCGGAGCGGGTCAGCAGACCCACGACGGTCTCCTCGCTGAGGGAGACCATCTTGTTTAGCGGTGCTATTATGTTCTGCCAGCCGGCGGGCTGATCACTGCAGAGCTTCTCGACACACTTGTTGGAGATGCTCGATACCGTCCGCAGAAATTCCTTTCCCGGCTCCAGCTTCTCGCCGGTGCCGTCCGTATCGTCCATAGTCTGCCATATCACCGACGGCATCTGCCATTTCTTGGCGAGCGCGCGACCTATCGCCGGCAGGCTCACCCCCAGCACTTCCTGGCTGGCCTCGTACTCCGTACGCCCCTTCTTTTGAAGCCGACACATCTCCTCGTACTCCCGCGGGCAATGGACGGCGACAACCATCTTGCCCAGCCTGTGGAGCAGGGAGCAAATGAAGGCCTCCTCCGGTAGGGCATAGTTGGCCAGAATGGAAATTTCCCGAGCCTGGATGGCGCTCAGGAAGGATTTGGTGGCCACGTCGACTATCTCGGCCTTGTTTCCGGAGTGGCCCCAGAAGTGCTCGAAGACCAGCATGCCGGTGGCAATGTCTTTTATGGTGTTGAAGCCGAGCAGAACCACGGCGCGGGAGATGGTGGATATATTTTTCTTGCCGGTGGTGTAGAAGGCCGAGTTGACTATTTTCAGCGTCCTGCTCGTAAGGCCGTAGTCCTGAAGGATGACCTGGGCGAGCTCCTGAGCCGAGGCCTGGGGGCGGCCGCTAAGGGTCAACACCCGGTCAAGGTTGGCCGCGAGCGCGGGAAAACCGCTGGCGCTCTCGACCTTCTTGAGGATGGCCGCGATTATCTTCTCTTTATTGTTTTGCTCGTCCCGAGGCATACAGTAAGCTTATCGTCACATTTCGGTCTGGGGAACAGCGGCGCGGGGGGCCGGGCGGCAGTGCCGCCTGCCAGACCCCGGCGCTCATGAACCTCGGTAGAAGTCTGACCGCTAAACGGAGCGCCGAAAAAACCTGTCGGCGCTCAGACAGCGGGTTCCGGGGCGGGCTGGAGGTTCTGGTCGCTCATCCAGCCGGATAGATCCTGAAGGGCGCGGGAGGCATAGGCGGAGCCACGATCCCGGCGAGAACACCTGGTGCCAAGTGGCTCGAACAACCCGAAATTGACGTTCATGGGCTGAAAGCCGCGCCGGCCGGCCGCCGAGAGGGTCTGCCCGGAGATATGGGCCACCAGCGCCCCCATGGCCGTGGTGGTGGCGGGCGGGGCGGCAGGCGGCAGACCCCGCGCCAGCCGGGCGGCGTTGATGCCCGCCCAGATACCCATGGCGGCCGATTCCAGGTAGCCCTCCACCCCCGTGATCTGCCCCGCCAGAAAGACGGCCGGGCGCGATTTGAATTGCAGCGTGGGCAGCAGGACCTCGGGAGCTTTCACGAAGGTGTTGCGGTGCAGGCTTCCCAGCCTGGCGAAGCGGGCCTCCCCCAGACCCGGAATCAGGCGAAAGACCCGTTCCTGTTCTCCGTGGCGCAGCTTGGTCTGAAAGCCGACCATGTTGAGGAGGCTGCCCTGGAGGTTTTCCTTGCGTAGCTGGACCACGGCGTGAGGCAGGCAGCCCGTGCGGGGGTCTATCAGCCCGACCGGTTTCATCGGACCGAAGCGCAGGGTGTCGGGACCCCGCTCCGCCAGCACCTCTACCGGCAGGCACCCCTCGAAATGGCGGGCCTCGTCCTCGAACCTGGCCAAGGGCACGCGTTCGGCGGAGAGGAGGGCGGCAAGAAAATTTTGATATTGCCCGACGCTCAGGGGACAGTTGAGGTAGTCGTTGCCCGCCCCGTAGCGGGAACCCCAGAACACCTGGGTGTGGTCGATGGAGTCGGCATATACCACCGGGGCGATGGCATCGTAGAAGAAGAGGTGCTCGGCGCCGGCCAGCCCGGCCAAGACCGCGCTCAAGGCATCGGAGGTAAGCGGACCCGTGGCCACCACCACCGGGGCGTCGTCGTCCGGCAGCTCGGTGACCTCCTGGCGAACGACCTCGATGTTGGGGTGGGCCTCTATCCAGCGGCTGATGAGGCCGGCGAACAACTGGCGGTCCACCGCCAGGCACCTGCCCGCCGGCACCGAAGTGCGCCGCGCCGCAGCCATGACCAGCGACCCCAGCCGCTCCATTTCCGCCTTGAGCAGCCCCACCGCGCTTGAAGCATCGGCGGACCTGAAGGAATTGGAGCAGACCATCTCGGCGAGGTCGGCGGAGTGATGAGCGGGTGAGAACCGCCGGGGCTTCATTTCGTGGAGCCGCACCCGGATGCCGGAGGTGGCGAGCCGCCAGGCGGCCTCGCATCCGGCCAGGCCGCCCCCGATGACCATCATGGTTTTTTGAGGTCCGGCGTTTGGCCCCTCGGAGACGTCCCCCTCATTTGGCGCTCTTCTTGGCTTCACGATAGCCGCATTCCACGTTGGGGCAGGTGGGGGTGCCGTTCTTGTCTACCAGAAAAGGCGCGCCGCACTCCGGGCAGCTCTGGGGCAGCGGACGGTCCCACGTGGCGAAACGGCACCGAGGGAAGTTGCTACAGGCGTAGAACACCCGCCCCTTCTTGCTGGTCTTCTCGACCAAGTCGCCCCCGCAGCCATCCCGAGGGCAGGAGGCCCCGGTCTTGATGGCCCGCGTGTTCTTACACTTGGGGTAATTGGAGCAGGCCAGGAAACGGCCGCCGAACCGGCTGCGTTTGGTCACCAGGGAAGCACCGCATTTCTCGCAGTTTTCCTGGACGGCGGCCGACTCTACCGCCCCGTCGGATACCGGTTTGGTGTTGCGGCATTCCGGATAGCCACTACAGGCCAGGAATTCGCCGAAGCGACTGCGCTTGACGGTCATCTCCCGCCCGCACTTGTCGCAGGTCTCCTTGGTGACGGTTCGCTCCACCAGTTTTATGACACCCTTCTCGTCTCGGTGGAAGTCACGGGTGCAGGTACACTCCGGGTAGCCGGAGCAGGCCAGGAACTCCCCGCTCTTGCCCCACTTGATGGCCATGGGTTTGCCGCAGGCCTCGCAGCTTATGTCGGTGGCCACTCCGGAACGCTTCACCTCTCGCATGGCCTGGCGGGCGCGTTCAAGGTGTTCCTGGAACGGTCCGTAGAAGTCCTCCAAAGTTTTGACCCAGTTGGCATCGCCTTCCTCTATGCGGTCGAGCAGGTCTTCCATATGGGCGGTAAAGCTTATGTCGAGCAGCTCGGGGAAGTTCTCCACCAGCAGATCGTTGACTACCAGGCCGAGTTCCGTGGGTTGCAGCACGCCTTTGTCGCGCATGACGTAGCCGCGCTCCTGAATGTTGGACAGGATGGCGGCGTAGGTGCTGGGGCGCCCAATGCCCTTTTCCTCCAGCTCCTTGACCAGGGTGGCCTCGCTGAAGCGCGCGAGCGGCTCCGTGCAATGAAACTCGGGCACCAGCTCGGCCAGACCCAGCCCGTCTCCGGCGGCCACCGCCGGTAGCTGTTGTTTGGCTTCCTCGGCATCTTCGCGCGACTCCACGTAGGCCACCATGTAGCCGGGGAACTTTACCCGGCTGCCGGTCAGCCGGAAGAGATAGTCGCCGGCCGCTATGTCGATGACCGTCTGCTCCATCAGAGCCGGGGCCATCTGGGAGGCCACGAAGCGGCGCCAGATGAGCTCGTAGAGGGCCAGTTGCGCGGATTCCAGAAAGCCCTTCAGTTGGTCGGGATGACGCACCGTGCTGGTGGGCCGAACAGCCTCGTGGGCGTCCTGGGCACCTTTCTTGTTGCGGTAGACGTTCCGCCGGGACGGGACGTATTCCTTGCCGAAGGCCTCGGTGATGTACTCGCGGCCCTCCTGCGCGGCGCTGTCGGCAACCCGCACGGAGTCGGTCCTCATATAGGTTATCAGGCCCGTGGCCTTGCCCTGAACGTCGATTCCTTCGTAGAGCTGCTGGGCAATGGCCATGGTGCGACGCGGGCTGAAACGCAGCCGCCGCGCGGCCTCCTGCTGCAAAGAGCTGGTGGTGAAGGGCGGCAGGGCCGAGCGCCGCCGGTCTTTCTTGTTGACGGCCTCGACGCGGTAACTCTGCCGTTTGAGCTCGGTCAGGATCCGGCCGCACTCCTCCTCGCCGGCGATGTCGAGCTTCTTGCCCCCCCGCTCCAGCAGCCTGGCGCTGAAGCTGGATCCGTCGCCGTGAGCCAGAAGGGCCGAGATGGTCCAGTAGGAGGCCGGCACGAAGGCCTGAATGGCCCTCTCCCGCTCGCAGAGGATGCGCACCGCCACGGACTGCACCCGCCCGGCCGACAGCCCCCGCTTGACCTTCTCCCAAAGGAGCGGGGATATCTGGTAGCCCACCAGGCGGTCGAGGATGCGCCGGGCCTGCTGGGCCTCGAACCTCTCGCGGTCAAGCCGCCCGGGGTTGGCCACGGCCTCGTGGACGGCCTGCTGGGTGATCTCGCGCAAAAGCACGCGGTAGACTTCCTTCCCCTTGCCGTCGATCTCCTCGGCGATATGCCAGGCGATGGCCTCGCCTTCACGATCCGGGTCGGGGGCCAGGTAGACGTTGTCGGCCTTGCGAGCTGACTTGCACAGTTCGTCGAGCACCTTCTGGCGCCCCTTGATGACGTGATATTCCGGGCGGAACCCCTCCTCGGGGACCACGCCCAGCCTGCTGCGAGGCAGGTCTTTCACGTGGCCCATCGAGGCCATCACGTCGAAGTCAGGGCCCAGATAGTTCTTCAGAGTCCTCGCCTTCGCGGGCGATTCGACTATCAGTAAGGACTTTCCCATGTTTCCCTTTATCTCGCGCGGCCGACGGACCGCTGAATAACGCCTGTTAAGGGGCGCCTATCTAAAAAAGAATGTGAATTGTGACACAGCCTGAACGCCGACAGGAATCCGGCTGTTTTTTGGCCCTGCCACCCTAGCGGGTGAATATCTTCCCTGGAAGCTGCTTTATGGCCCCTTTAAGTTCGAGTTCGAGCAGAACCAGAGCCAGCGCCCTTGGATCAAGGCTACTACGTCTGGAGAGTTCGTCAATGTGCAGCGGACCCTTTTCAATAATCCGGCATACCGCTGTCTCATCGGCCGTTGCCCCGGACAGGTTGAACCCCGCCGCGGCTTCGTCCACCCGAGGACAGCCGGCCCAAGGATAGACTTCCTCCAGAATGTCTTCGGCCCGTTCCACCAGCTTGGCCCCCTGGCGGAGCAGGCGGTGAGGCCCGGCGCTGCCGGCCGCCTGCACGCTGCCGGGCACCGCGAAGACCTCCCGGCCCTGCTCCAGGGCACACCTGGCGGTGATCAGCGCCCCGCTCCTGGCCCCCGCCTCGATGACCGCGACCCCCAGGCTCAACCCGCTGATGATGCGGTTGCGCGCTGGAAAGTAGGCCCTGTCGGGTTGGGTGCCCGGAGGCATCTCGCTGACGGCCGCGCCCCCACCCTGGACGATGCGCTCGGCCAAGGCCTTGTTATCAGGGGGATAATTGACGTCCAACCCACAGGCGGCCACGGCAATCGTCCTGCCGCCGGCATCGAGGGCGGCACGATGAGCCACGGTGTCTATTCCCCTGGCCAGCCCGCTGACGACCGTCACTCCTCTGGCGGCCAAGTCGCCAGATAGCCGCTCGCAGACCGAACGCCCGTAGTAGGAAGCCAGCCGCGTGCCCACGACGGCCACGGCCAGGCGGTCGGCCACGGTCAGCTCTCCGCGCACGAACAGTACGGGAGGAGGGTCAAATATAGAAGCCAGCCGTTCGGGATACGTCTCGTCCCAAAGAGTCAGGATACCGATTTGGTGGCGTTCAAGCAATTCCATCTGGCGCTCGACGTCCTGCCAGGCGTCGAAGGCCGCGAGGCCCTCGACGGCGGCCTCTCTGACGCCCGCCGCCCGCAGCTCAGCCGCCTCGGCCTCGAAAATCGCTTTCGGATTGCCGAAGTGCTCGACCAGTTTGCGATAGGTAACCGCGCCCACCCCGGGCACCCGCCGCAAGGCGAGCCAGTAGCGGTAGTCCGTCAAGGGAACACCCTGCCAATACCATTTTTGCGATCAGACTGACGTACGCGGGCGGGTGGCGGGGCCACCAGCCAGATTGGGCACCCAGCAAGCGTCGTGGTTACTCTGCATCCAACAGGGCGCCCCGCAAGGCGAGAGTATCGCGCCCAGGCCCAGAGCCTCAAGGCTCGGGACGAACCACCGCGCCTTCCAAAATGTCTTGAGTGGACATGGTAACCAGGGCCGTGGAGGATCCGGGGCGCACCAGGACCACCACCACCTGGCCTATCCTCGAGACGGACAGGTTAATGGCTTCCATATCGGGAATCTCCCGCCAGACGTCGAAAACGTCTCCAGGCTCGATGCCAAGCTCGCTACCCAGGTCCAGAAACACCAGGTTACCCTGGGAGACGCAGTGCGTCGGTCTCTGGCCGGTGATGAGCCTGCCTTCCACCCGGCGCGTGCATTTCTTCAGGGTGACCGCCTTGGGCATCGGAAACCAGCTGACCACTCCGTCGCCGACCTCGAACTCCCGGTGGGCCTGTATCACCTTTGCCGTAGCCGTCTGTCCGTTGACCTCGACGACCTCAAGTACCGCCGGGAAGGTGTGCTTGTAGCCCATCAACTCTTCGGTGATCGGGTGAACGATTGGCTCCTCCGAGACGCTAAGCACCCGGAAGAGATCGCCTGTCTGGGGCTTATGGGCGTCAAAACGCACGAAGACCAGATCTCCTTCCGAGACGGTCGTTCTCAGCGGATCCTTGTCGCCGCTGATCCGGCCCATGGGCGGCATCTTCTCCGTCGCCAGATAGCCCACGTCCTCTATCAGGGATCCGATGCCCGTGGTATCCGCCAGGTATTCGAAGGGGTTTGCCGAGACAGCCCCCGGTGTGGCCGCCGGCTGGGCTGCCGCGGATCGCGCGGCCGGCAAGATCTGGTAGCCTTCCACATAGAGGCGCAGCCGCAGCCCCGGCTCCAGAACGTTGGGGTTGGTAACCTGCGGATTCTGCTCCCATAGCTTGGGCCACACCCAGGGGGTGCCGAAGAAGCGCGCGGAGACATCCCACAACGAGTCGCCAGCCCGGACCATGTATTCAGGGGGGCCGGTCGTCGTGGCCAAGACACTGGCCTGGGCTTGTTGGGCAACCTGCGCCGTGGCGGCGCCGATCAGCAGGACCAGAAACGAGGCTGAGAGTGTTTTCTTCAACTGCCGTCCTCCTTGCTTGCCGGCTGTAAGCGGGCGTTCAGGCGTTCCAACGCGGCGCGGGCCGTGGCCGCCGGCTCCGTGCCAGGATACAGCTGCTCCACGCGGCCCAGGTAGTCCTGGGCATTGGAAACGTCATCGAGGCTCAGATAGCTGTAGCCCATCTTGAGGAGAGCCGCCGCCGCCTTGGAATGTTTCGGGTGTTCCACGACCACCTTCCTGAAGGCCAGAATCGCCGCGGGGTACTCCCTCTGGTCGTAGAAGCACTCCCCGGTCCAGTATAAAACGTTGGGCAGCCGCTTGTGCTGGGGGTAGAGCTGGGCGAACCGCTCCAGCGCAACCCGGGCCTCCTCCGGTTTGTCCTCTTGCCGCAGCAGCCTGAGGGCGGTGTCGTAGAGTGCGTCCGGACCCTCATCGGCCACGGAAGGGGCCGCCTCGGCCTTGGAGGGCGTCTGGCCCAGAGGCGCGCCGCCCGCCTGCCCGCCGGCACCCGGCGGGGTCTTCGGCGTCAGCCCTGTTTCGACCGCGCTGATGCGGTTCTCCAGCGCGAACGGGCTGAGCCTGATGGACTCTATCTGGTCCTGAAGCCGACGGTCATGGGCCTTCGACCCGGCGCAGGCGGCCACCGAGAGAGCGGCTATCAGCACCAAGGGCAGGGCGTGCCGGGCCATTTCGCGGTCGATCCTCATCACTATCATTAGATGATCAATGTGGCCACACCGCGTCATCATGACTGGCGCGGACGATACTTCAGCAGGCTGAAGCCTGTCAACCCGTTATCATTTCATTTGCCACTTGCATGCTTCATGCCTGGGCGGCAGGGCCGCCCGCCAGTTTCGGCGCCCGTCAACCATCGTGGCATCCGAGACGTGATGGAGGGCGCCGGGCTGGCCGTGGTTGCAGGCCACCTGGCGGAAACTCCTAAATTATCAGGCCCTTCACTCTTCACGAAGGCACAAAGTTCCGCTGAACCCTCCCCTGTGGCCGTTCGCCGGGATTTATCGCCACCCGCAACTTTGGTCTACCGCTTTGCCCTGGACGGACGTAGACTTGCCACGCTGGCGAGGTTAGCTCCGCCCTTCGTTCTCCCACATCCACAGCAGAGGCAGCAACCGAGATGAGTCCCTGCCACCATCCACGGGCAGCGGCCATGGCGCCGGCCAGCGCAACATAAATCTGTGATTGCAGCCTACAGCAGGCTCCTTTAGGAGCGGGGAGGAAATGACAACAATGGGGAAGTCGCTGATCCAAAAGGTGATAGAGACCCACACCGTGGGTGGGGGCGCCTGGGAGCCGGGCAAGGAGATCGCCCTGAAGATAGACCAGACCCTGACCCAGGACGCCACGGGCACCATGGCCTATCTCCAGTTCGAGGCCATGGGGATTCCCAGGGTCAAGACGGAGCTGTCCGTCAGCTATGTAGACCACAACACCGTTCAGATTGGCTTCGAGAACGCCGATGACCACCGCTACCTGCGCACCATAGCCGCCAGGTATGGCCTGCTCTATTCCCGGGCGGGCAACGGCATCTGCCATCAGGTACACCTCGAGCGCTTCGCCGCTCCGGGCAAGACCCTGCTGGGCTCGGATTCCCACACCCCGACGGCGGGCGGCGTGGGTTCCATCGCCATCGGGGCGGGCGGCCTCGACGTCGCCGTGGCCATGGGCGGCGGGCCGTTCCACCTCACCACGCCCAAGCCCATTCTCATCCGCCTCGCGGGGCGTCTTCAGCCCTGGGTGAGCGCCAAGGACGCGATCCTCAAGGTGCTGGAACTCTTCGGCGTTAAGGGCAACGTGGGTTGCGCCTTTGAATACGGCGGCGAGGGCGTGGCCACGCTTTCCGTGCCCGAGCGCGCCACCATCACCAACATGGGGGCCGAGTGCGGGGTCACCTGTTCCATCTTCCCTTCAGATGACGTCACCAAGCGGTTCCTGGAGGCACAGGGCCGCGGGAAGGACTTCGTCGCCCTGGCCGCCGATGCCGACGCCGCCTACGCCAAGGTCGTGGATATCGACCTCTCCCAGTTGGAACCCCTGGCCGCCTGCCCACACAGCCCGGGCATCATCAAGCCCATCAGGGATCTGGCGGGCATGAAGGTCCATCAGGTATGCGCGGGCTCCTGCACCAACAGCTCATATCGAGATTTGATGATCATGGCCAGGGCACTGGAGGGCAAGAGGGTGGCTCCCGGTGTCAGCTTCGTGGTGGCCCCAGGCTCCCGCCAGGTGCTCCAGATGATAACCGGCAACGGCGCCCTCAACACCTTCCTGGCCGCCGGGGCGCGCATCGCCGAGAGTGCCTGCGGCTTCTGTATCGGCAACAGCCAGTCGCCGCAGTCGGGGGCCGTCTCGTTGCGCACCAGCAACCGCAACTTCCTGGGCCGCAGCGGCACCAAGGACGCCAACGTCTATCTGGTCAGCCCCGAGAGCGCGGCGGCCGCGGCCATCAGCGGGCGGATCTCCGACCCCCGCGAGATGGGGGAGTGCCCCACCATCAGCCAGCCGGCGAGCTTCTTAATAGATGACAGCATGATCCTGCCGCCCTCCTCCGAGCCTAACGCGGTCGAGATCTATCGCGGGCCGAACATCGGCACACCGCCGGTGAACGACCCCATGCCAGCGGCCATAAGCGGGGTAGTCACCATCAAGGTCGGCGACAACACCACCACGGACCACATCATCCCCGCCGGGGCGCGCATGAAGTATCGCTCCAATGTGCCCAAATACAGCGAGTTCGTCTTCGAGGTACTGGACCCCAAGTTCCATGTGCGCGCGGGTGAGGTGAAGGCCAAGGGCGGGCACAACATCATCGTGGGCGGTCTCTCCTACGGGCAGGGCAGCTCCCGCGAGCACGCGGCCATCTGCCCCATGTATCTCGGGGTGAAGGCCGTGCTGGCCAAAGGCTTCGAGCGGATTCACAGCGCAAACCTGATCAACTTTGGTATCCTGCCGCTCACCTTCGCCAACGAGGCCGACTACGACACCATCGACCAGGGCGACGAACTGGAGATCGCCGAGACGCGCGCCACGGTGGAGCGGGGCGGCAGGCTGGTGGTAAAGAACAAGACCAAGGGCAAGGAATTCGAGGTCAACTACAGCCTGACCGAGCGGCAGCGGGACATTCTGCTCGCCGGCGGCACCCTGAGCTACATGAAGACCAAGGCCTAGACGGCTTCGAAGGCATCGGGGCCGCTCAAACGTAATTAAGGAGGTAACAATGGCGCAAAGGGGCATTCGCGAATATCACGCGAAGAGAATGCTGGCCAAATATTGGAACGACTATTTCGAGGGGCTGCCGGCCTACCATGGCCGCTGTGTCCTGGTGACGGCCCAGGACGACCTTGCCGGGCTGGCGCGGCAGGAGCCGTGGCTGGCCGAGGGCAAACTGGTGGCCAAGCCTGACCAGCTCTTCGGCAAGCGGGGCAAGCACGGGCTTATCCTGGCCGGGGCCACCCTGGCCGAGACCCAGAAATGGATCGCCGAGCGCATGGACAAGGAAACCCAGGTGGGCAAAGTCTCCGACAAGCTAACCCACTTCCTGGTGGAGCCCTTCACCCCGCACCAGGAAGAGTACTACGTGGCCATAAAGTCGGAGCGCGAGGGCGACGTGGTCTATTTCTCCACTAAAGGCGGCATAGACATCGAATCCGTCTGGGACAGCGTCACCGAGATCCACGTGCCGATCGTGGGTGGAATAGACGGCATAGACGTCGCGGCAAGGCTCAAGGACGTCCCCGAATCGCGCCGCCAGACGGTGGCCGCCTTTATCAAAGGGCTCTTCAGGTTCTACGCCGCCCTCGACTACTCCTAC
This sequence comes from Pseudomonadota bacterium, assembly GCA_043799175.1. Taxonomy (GTDB): domain Bacteria; phylum Desulfobacterota; class JAZDOA01; order JAZDOA01; family JAZDOA01; genus JAZDOA01. Next base: position 18,117 of record JAZDOA010000037.1, read on the forward strand.
CTGGAAATCAACCCCTTCGCCCTGACGGACAACGGGGTGATCCCCCTCGATACCGTGGCCAGGCTGGACGACACCGCCTTCTTCGAGGCGGGCCGCCTCTGGGGCGACATCGACTTCCCCGCGCCCTTTGGGCGGGTCCTCTCCGCGGAGGAGCGCTTCGTCAAGGGACTGGATGAAAAGACCGGGGCCTCGCTGAAGCTGACCGTCCTCAACCCCAAGGGACGCATCTGGACCATGGTGGCCGGCGGCGGGGCCAGCGTCATCTACACCGACACCATTATCGACCTGGGCGGCCGGGATGAGCTGGCCAACTATGGGGAGTACTCGGGAGACCCCAACGCCGAGATCACCTACCAGTACGCCAGGACCGTCCTCGACCTCATGACCCGCGAGGCCGATCCCCAGGGCCGGCCCAAGATACTCATCATCGGCGGCGGCATCGCCAACTTCACCGACGTGGCCAAGACCTTCTCGGGCATCATCCGCGCCCTGAGCGAGGCCAAGGACCGGCTCAAAAAGGTGAACGCCAAGATATACGTCCGCCGCGGCGGGCCCAACTACCAGAAGGGCCTGGAGATGATGCGGCGGCTGGGTGAGTCGCTGGGGATGCCCATCGAGGTCTATGGTCCCGAGGCCCACATGACGACTGTCGTCGCCCTGGGCCTGGAGAAGAGGCGGGAGGCAAGAGCATGAGCACGCAACCGGCGAAACTGGCCCGCTCGGCGGCCAAGAAGACCGCGGCGGCCCCAAAAAAGAGGCCCGACTACGTCCT
>JAZDOA010000048.1:0-15248 GCA_043799175.1 Pseudomonadota bacterium
TGGAGGCCGAGACCTTGATGCCCACTGGGTGGGCAACCGCCCACTGCTCGGGCCGGTGACAGCCGCGACAGGAACCCATCCCGGCGTCGCAACGGTTCTTCAGAGGCATGTGGGCCCGCGTGTCGGCCTGCCAATAGGTAGCCTCGGCGCTGGTCTTCAGGTTGGTTTCCCACTCGAGAGACGCGGCTTTAGTGGCGGCTTTGGCCAGGCGTACCTTATTGACCATCAGTCTGCTCGCCTGGTCTTCCAGGGGGCCAAGCGGGGCGGCCGCCGGCGTTGCCTGCCGGGTATCGAAGACGTAGGCCCCTTTGGACGGACAGGCCATGGTCCCCCGCGGGCCACTGGAGCGGAACTGGAGGCGATAGCGGCCGTCTTGGGACCACTCGATCGGCAGTTTGTGCAGGTACTTTAGATCGTCGTCGCGAACGACGGCGAACCGGCGGTCCCGCCCGGAGTTCACGTGGCACAGGTAGCAGCGGGTGTATTGACTGTCATCTCCCGGCGCCCGGCTCATATGTACGGAGCTTGCCATCCGCGTGACTACCTCTTTGTGGCAGGCCATGCAGTCATAGGGTAGAGCCCCTTGGTCGTGGCTCAACGGGATGGACAGGGGGGCGACCTCGGCCAGAACCAGGGCGGATTTGAGGAGGAGAACAACCGCGGCGATTTGGAACGGACGATATCCTACCATGGGAACCTGTCTTTGCCTCAGGGGTCATTGGCCCAGGGGGCATTAGCCTGGCAGCCTTGGCTCCGATTCAAAAGCAACTCGCGTGCCATCGTTAGTCTCGCCGCACCTGGACGATTCCCGAGGCTATAGCATATTTGACTAAGTCCACCACACTTCGCAAGTCCAATTTTTTCATAATGCTCGCCCTATGGTTCTCCACGGTGCGGACGCTGATAGTTAAGGCAGACGCAACATCTTTGTTTGGAAGGCCTTCGGCTATCAGGCGGAGTATTTCGCGCTCCCGCGCCGTGAGCCTTCTTCCGGCTCGCTCCGGCGGGGTGCGGCGGGCGGCATAGCCCTGCAGGAGCCGGCGGGTTTCCGGAGCCAGGTAGGTTTCTCCCCGGTGTATGGCCTCGACTGCCTGCGGAAGTTCGTCATCTTCGGCGGAACGCAGGACGTATCCGGCGGCTCCTGCCCGCAGCGCCTCCTCGACGGTATCCACCTCGGCGCCGTCGCCCAGGGCCAGGATGCGACTGTCAGGACATTGGCGAATGAGATCCGGCAGGAGGCTCAGCCGTCTCCCGGCTTCGAGATCGATAACGACCACGTCGGGGTGAAGCTGAGCGGTCTTGCGCTGAATCTCGTCGTCGTGATCGGCCAGACCCACGATGTGAAAGTGCTCCTTGGCCATCAGCACCGCGCATAGTCCCCGGCGGAAGATAGATCGCTCATCGGCCACGAGTATGCGGATACGCTCCGGTGTCAACATGCATACCCCCCTCGGCCCCAGGCTTGTGCCGCCCGGCAGCCTCTTCCCGCCAAGGCAATTTCGGTGCCTCCAGGGCAACCCGTCCGGGTAGGTTTGAACCGACCCTGTCTCAAGGGGAAGAAAATGCTGCCTAATAGGCGGCATGCCTTGAATCCCCGGGCGGGCCGGTGGCGCCCACCGCCTACGGCAGGGTGGACATTACAAGCGTGGTTTCGTGCCTCGCCAGCGTGCTTAGGGTGTGAACGCCCCCTCGCACTCCCGTCAATACCAACCACACGCCGCCCAAGGCCAGTCTCCGACCGCGGGGTGTTTGTTGGCTCGGCGAAGTGCCCCGGTTCATAATGAGACAGGCCGCCGGGTAAGGCAGGAATGCACCAGCGAAAAGGGGGGAACATGGCTTCAGGGGTTTCGATTCTGGGTTTTGCGGGCAGTTTGCGCAAGGGATCCTACAACAGGGCGCTCCTGCGGGCCGCCCTGGAGATGATCCCGCGGGGAGCCGAACTCGAGATTTTCGACCTGGAGGGCATCCCGCCCTTCAACCAGGATCTGGAAAACGAACCGCCACCCAAGGTAAAGGACTTCAAGGTCCGAATAAGGGCCGCTGACGCCCTGCTGATAGTCACTCCCGAATACAACTACTCCGTGTCCGGGGTCCTGAAGAACGCCCTCGACAGCGCCTCCCGCCCTCCCGGAGACAATGCCTTCGACGGGAAGCCCGTGGCCATAATGGGAGGCTCGGTGGGGATGATCGGCACGGCCAGGGCCCAGTACCACCTGCGGCAGAGCTGCGTCTTCCTGAACATGTACCCCATAAACGCACCCGAGGTGATGGTCCCCTTCGCCCAGGAGAAGATCGACCCCAGCGGCCGGCTGACGGATCCCAAGACCAGGGAAAAGATCGGGGAACTGCTCGAAAGTCTGGTGGCCTGGACCCGAAGGCTTCGTGGAGACACCGAAGGCTGAAGTGATGGGGGATACCGCGATTTCCCGACGTCGGCGGGCGCGCGGGGTCGCTGCCGCGTTGCCACCTCGCTGTACAGTCTAGTACCTACTTGCGTAAGTCATTAACCTGACTTCAAAACCGTTCGCCCTGAGATATCGAAGGGCGAACGGTGTCACCGGTGTTCGTGCTTCTATACATCAGCACGAACGGAAATGCCCAGGACCGGCGTTAGGAATTACTGCAACCAGGTACTAGGCGCGGCCCAAGCACTTCCACACACCAGCGAGGCCGATGGGGCCGAGGCGCCTATTTTTCTTGACTTGTTAGAGACAATATGGGAGAATCATCGAAATATTCGGCGCGCTTGCCCATGGCAGGCGCCAAGGAGGCCGGCAATGAGAAAGGGTCTTAGATTCATTGGTACCGCACTTGTTGTCATAATGGCCACGTTTGCATTCGCTTACCAGGCACACGCGGACGAATTTTTTTCAGATTGGAACTGGTTGAACCACTGGTCCACGATCAACTTCGACGGGACAAACGTCCAGGCATTCCCTCGGGGTGTTGTCTGGGTCAATGGTCCGCAACTCCGCATCAACAAGGCTTTGTACCTGGTACCCGACGCCAAGTACCGTTGGGCCATCCCGCCCACCACGGATCGGAACGACCCCTGGCAGCCCGTGGACAACCAGATCCAGATAGCATTCCAGGTGGACCAGCATGATCTCCGCGCCATTATCCATAATTTCAAGGACACAAACCAGCTGAACCCGGAAATAACGGACAGCAGTGGCCACGGCGTGCATTATCTGGGCCTGGAAATAAAGGACTGCGCCGGCCACGTGGTGTACAGCCTGGCCAAGGGTCCAGCCATTCCGGTCTTCATCAAGTACCCTGAAAGCGACACGTGGGATAACTGGTTTCGCAACTACGGGTATCCGAAATCCATCAGGATGGGGGGGTTTGGTCCGGGCACTATTCCCACTCAGTGCCAGCTACAAATTGTGGCCACGTTCCCGCTGCAGCAGTTCTTCGCCGATCCCGTCCCTGGTATCCCCACGCTTGATCCGGGGTTATACACCCTCCACGCCTACCTCGATTCCGACAAGAGAATCGGTGCGTATACAGTGTTCGAGATCAAGGCCTGGGACCCCAAGAAGCTTGGTGAGCTATACACATACTAGCAACGGCCGCCACTCCACCGGCTGAACCGCCCCCCCCGGCCCATTCCGGGCCGGGGGGGCATTACCCCGTTCCTGGCCCTCGATCTCCGGCCAAGATTTAGGTGGATGCAATTTTGTGCTTTGGGATAGCGACGTTACTGGCATAATGGTCACTTCACGGTTTCACCCAATGGGTGAAAGGGGTAAAAGGGTCGAACTGCTTGGGCGTCGAGAGCCAAGCGAGGTCGCACCGCAGGGTTTTTCCGCCGACCCCGAGGCGTGGCACCGCTACGTTGAGTGGGTCGGTGAGGCCCGAGGACGCGGCATTCGCACCGGCTATCGGCGGCCAGACGACCTGCATTCTTACCCGGAGATTTAGGCCTGGCCGGAACCAGTGGCGCCATCCGCCGCGTTGCGATATTCTTCCCCCCATCATGATGGGCTTTATCGAAGAGGCCTCCCTGGATCTGGAAGAGCTGGGGCGGTGCAGCCGTTGTGGCCGCTGCCAGGCGGTCTGCCCCGTCTATCTGGCCACGGGGCAGGAGAGGCTGGTGGCGCGCGGCAAGCTGGCGCTCATAGACGCCGTCTGGAAGGGGATGATCACCCCTTCCGAGGCCTTCATCGAGACAATTTCCCGCTGCCTGCTCTGCGGGGCCTGCCGCGACTATTGCGCCCGCGCCGTGGCCACCGATGCCATCATCCAGCGCCTCAGGGCCGCCTCGGCCAAGGCGTTGGGGCTTCCCCGCTTCTACTCGCTGCTCTTCGCCGGTCTCTCCCGGCCAAGGCTCCTTGGCGCCGCCGGCCAATTGGGGCGCCTGGCCCAAGGCCTGCTGCGCGTGCTGCCCGGCGGCCCAACCTCCCTGTTGCCCTGGCTGAACAAATACTCCGGCCTGCCCCCGCTGGCCTCCAGGCCCTTCCTCCCGGCAGGGATGTACCCCGCCCCCGCCCCCGGCGCCGTGGGGCTTTTTGTAGGTTGTGGGGCCAATTACTTCTACCCGGATGCGGCCCGCGCCGCCCTCGGCCTTCTCGAGGCCGCGGGGGTGTTGGTAGTCGTTCCCCCAGACCAGGGCTGTTGCGGGCTGCCGGCCCATGGCGCGGGCGACGACGCCTCCTCCGCCGAGCTGGCCAAAAGGAACACCGCCGCCTTTGCCGGGCTGTCCTCGGTGGTGGTCCTCTGCGCCTCCTGCGCCCACCGGCTGCGCGGCTATCAAGGACTGCCCGAGGTAAAGCTCCTTCCCGAACTGCTGGAAGCGGCGCCCCTGCCCCAGAGCGAAGGGGAAAAACTCCGGGTGGCCTATCACGCCCCCTGCCACGCCCGCTTCCACCGGCCGGGCAAGGAGGCCATGACCCGGTGGCTTTCCCGGCTGGCCCACATCGAGTATGTACCTACTCCGGACGCCTGTTGCGGCTCCGGCGGCCTCTTCGGCCTGAGTCACCCCGAGCTTGCCAGATCCATCCTCCACACCCGCCTCGCCGGCCTGCTGGCCTCCCACCCGGAGGTGATCGTCACCGACTGCTCCGGCTGCCTGCTGCGGTTGCGCCGCGGCCTGCGGGAGATGCGCTGCCCAGTGCCCGTGCTCCATCCGGCCGAGCTGCCCGCCGGTCTCCACGGGGGGCGATAGATCCCGCGTGGCCCTGGGGTTGGGCGCGGCGCGAAGATTAGTTAGCAAGGTCGTTTCAGATTAATCCGGAGGGACGTTAGGGGTCACCGCCGTATAGCGCGGAATATCGGCTAGTTAACGACTGACAATGCCCTCCCGGCCGGGGGTGCGGCGCAACCGCCGAAAGCGGGAAAAAGCTTGACTAGTTTTGCGTTTAGATGTATCACAGATGTAAAGCTAAAATCGGCGGCAGAGAGAAGGGGGAGTTTGCCATGAGACGATCGAGGTGCGGGGTTATTTCTGGGGCGCTACTGACGATGGGGGTCGTCATGCTGCCCATGAGCGCGGCGGCGTATATTTCGGTGGGCGAGTGCAGTTACTGCCACACCATGCACAACAGCCAGGGCAACAAGACGATGTTTAATGATCCCAAGGAGGTCACGGAGGAAAGCACGGGGGGGCCGGCTGGCTACTGTCTTCAATACAGCTGTGCCGGCTGTCATACCAATGCTTCCGATGGCACTACAATCGTGAAGACCACGGCGGGAGTGGAGGTTCCCATTGTTTATAACACCACGGTGCCCACAACGGGGCTGCTGGCAGGTGGCAACTTCTACTGGGTAGCCAAGGCCACTGCCGGCAGAGACGATGCCTGTGGCCACAATGTATGGGGCATCTCTGATAAAGACGATCGCTTCTACCAAACGGATCCGGATACCGGTGACATGTATTACGGGGCTCCCGGCAATGATTATCCCTGCGGAGGTAGCTGCCATGCCAGCCTGGCATATGATCCCAAAGACGCGCTGTGGGACGGAGGGACGGTCAAGATTACGGATAAAAATGGCTGCCAGGGCTGCCATCTGTACGTCAGTCATCATCTCCCTGACCAGAAAGGGGCAGGCTATCTGGGCAAATCAGATTGGAACGGCAGCTATCGCTTCTTGTATGGGAAGCCCGTGTCAGGCCTGGGCGGGATCAAAAACAAGGCCCTTGCCATTTGGGGTTATGAAGATCCGAAGTGGGAACAGAACCCCAGTGATGCGAATCATAATACGTACATCTCGGCTCCGGGATTCTATAAGCAGGCCGAAGTCGGCACAGGAAGAAAACACAACATCTCTTCCTTCTGTGCGGGATGCCACAAACTCTTCCTTACTGATTCCGGCCTTAGCAATGGTTCCTTTATCTCAAACGGCAAGGCCCCCTGGCAAAGACACCCGGCTGACACCGTAATGCCGCTGTACAGGAAGGGCTCAACCACCATATACAGCGAGTTTGCTTACTATAACAATTACACGGCCAATCCCGTTGTCAACCCCGCCATGCCTAATGCAGAGGCGGAGGGAGCCTACAACCCCCTGGTTCCCGTGGGGAGAACCAAGGCGGGTTTCAATATCAACGCAGTGAAGGCAGGCGACGATGCCGTCATGTGTATCTCCTGCCACCGGGCGCACGGCAGCCCGAACAAAGCCATGCTGCGCTGGCCATACGACGATACCTCGCAGGTGCCCTCGGGCACCTGCCGCGTCTGCCACACCCAAAAGTAACTAAAGCGCTCCCCCGCGCTTCGGTACCTGATTCACGGAGCTATACCCCAGCTCCGTGAATCAGGTTTTTTTCTATCTTAGCTAGCCCCGCGCCGGGCGCCTTCCGAAGATCGCCGTGCCCACCCGCACCAGAGTGGCCCCTTCCTCTATGGCCGTCTCGAAGTCTCCCGACATGCCCATGGAAAGCTCCGGCAGGGCCAGGCCGGTGGCCCGGCGCAGCCTGTCGCGCGCCTCGCGCAGTTGGGCGAAGTAGGGCCGGGCGCGCTCCGGTTCCTCGAAGAAGGGGGGCAGGCACATCAGCCCCCGCGGGTCAAGGTTCGGCAGGGAGGCCACCCGGCTCGCCAGCTCGGGCAGATCGGCCTCGGGAACCCCGGCCCGGCCCGCCCCCGGGACCAGCCGCACCTCTATAAGCACCGGCTGCACCTTGCCCAGGGCGGCGGCCCGGCGGTCCAGATCCAGGGCGAGCCTAAGGGAATCCAGGGTGTGGATCAGCGCGAAGAGCCTCACCGCCAGGGCGGCCTTGTTGGTCTGGAGGCGGCCGATGAGATGCCAGACGGCCCCAGGCGGTTGCCCCACCTTGCCTTTGGCCTCCTGGACGTAGTTCTCGCCAAACACCCCCAGCCCGGCCTCCATGGCCTCTGCCAGCCCGGCCGCCCCGACGGTCTTGCTGGCGCCGACCAGGGTGACCTCGGCCGGATCCCGGCCCGCGCGCTGGCAGGCCGCCTCGATGCGCCGGCGGACGTCGGCAATATTTTCCGCTACCTGCCCCATGGCGCAGAAAAAATCCCCTCCTGTCTCAGCACCTCGCTCAACCGCTCCACCGGCAGTCCCACCACGTTGGAGCAGGAGCCTTCGATTCGCTTCACAAAACCCGCCGCCCCTCCCTGAATGGCGTAGGCCCCGGCCTTGTCCAGCGGCTCCGGTGAGGCGGCGTAGGCGGCCAGCACCTTCTCGGGCACTTCGTGGAAAAAGACCTTGGTCTCCACCGCCTCAAGGTGTTCGCGGCCCAGAGAGGCATTCAGCAGGCAGAAGGCGGTAATGACCAAGTGAGCGCGTCCCGAAAGTTTTTGGAGCATCAGCAGGGCGTCGGCGCCGTCCCTGGGTTTACCCAGGATCTCCGCGCCCAACGTCACGATGGTATCGGCGGCCAGCACCCAGTCGTGAGGTCTCAGGCGGGCCACCTCGCGGCCCTTTTCACTGGCCAGGTGCAAGGCCGCCTCGCGGGGGTTTTTCAGGCCGGGCGGCACGACCTCGTCGGCCTCGGGGGGAACAACCTCGAACTCCAGGCCCATTTTCCCCAACAGTTCCCGGCGGCGGGGCGAGGCCGAGGCCAGGATCAGCATGGCTGTGAAGGCTCCAGCCCAAAAAAGAGGGCGCGGGCGTTGCCGGTGGTGGCGCGGGCCACCTCCGCCGGATCCAGGCCCTTCAACTCGGCCAGCCTGGCGGCGGTATGGACCACGTAGGCGGGCTCGTTGGGCTTGCCCCGGTAGGGCACGGGAGCTAAGTAGGGCGAGTCGGTCTCCACCAGAAGGCGCTCCAGGGGAACGACCCTGGCCACCTCGGCCAGCTCCGTGGCTTTTTTCCCGAAGGTCAACGGCCCGGCCAGGGAGATGTAAAAACCCATGTCCAGGACGCGTTCGGCCACCGCCACCCCCCCGGAGAAACAATGCAACACCCCCCGGCCCGCCCCTTCCTCGGCCAGAATCCGCAAGGCCTCCTGGTGGGCCTCCCGGACGTGCAGCATCAAGGGCAGCCCGCACTCGGCGGCGAGCCGTATCTGCTCCCGGAACGCCCGTTCCTGGGCCTCGGGTGGAGAATGCGGGTAGTGGAAGTCCAGCCCCGTTTCGCCCCAACCCACCACCTTGGGCTGTGTCGCGGCCAGGCGCCTCAGCCCCGCCGCCAGCTCCGCGTTCCAGAAGCGGGCCTCGTGGGGATGCAGGCCCACGGAGCAATGGACCGTTCTGTGCCGGGCGGCAATGTCGGCCGCCGCGCGGGAGCTTTCCAGGTCGGTCCCGATGGTGATGACGCGCTCCACCCCGGCCGCGCGGGCGCGCTCCAGCACCCCGGCCACGTCTTCCATCAGCCCCGGCATATCGAGATGGGCATGAGTGTCTACCAGCATCGCTGAAATATAAGCCAATTCCCTGTTTCCCGCCAGGCAATAGTTGAGCCGCCCCACCAGGGACGCCTCTCCCCGGCATTCGGCGCCGGGGGGGCGGACCTCCCTCGGACGGGCCTGTTACGCCGCCTCAGGCCGTGTTATAAAAGAGGCTTGATGCTCAGTACTCCACGGGAGAGGCCCTGATGAGGATATGCGTGGTCGGTCCGGGTTACGTCGGGCTGGTGACGGCAACCTGCTTCGCCGAGATGGGAAATGACGTTACTTGCGTGGGACGCGCCGATGACGACACCATAGAGCGGCTCAACCGGGGGGAGATACCCATTCATGAGCCGGGGCTGGATCTGCTGGCAGCCCGCAACCAGGCTGACGGCCGCCTCCGCTTCACCTGCGATCTGGCCAAGGCAATCAGCGAGTCCCTGGTAATAATGATTGCCGTGGGCACGCCCCCCGATGAGAACGGGGCGGCGGACCTGCGCTATGTCCTGGAAGTGGCCCGGAGCATCGGGCGCGTTATGGAGGAATACCGCGTCGTTGTATGCAAATCGACGGTGCCGGTCGGCACGGCCGAAAAGGTCGCCGAAAACATCCAGCAGGAGTTGGACCTCCGGGGCCTGAAGACGGAGTTCGACGTGGTGTCCAATCCCGAATTCCTCAAGGAAGGCGACGCGGTAGCGGACTTCATGAAGCCCGACCGGGTCGTGATCGGCACCGACAACCCTCGTACCGCCGAAATCATGAAGGACCTTTATGCCCCCTTCGCCCGGACCAGAGACAAGCTCATCGTGATGGATGCGCGCTCGGCCGAGCTGACCAAGTATGCCGCCAACGCCATGCTGGCCTCTAAGATTTCGTTCATGAACGAAATGGCGGCCATCTGCGAGCGGGTGGGGGCCGACGTCAACCATGTCCGCAAGGGAATCGGATCCGATTCTCGGATTGGCTATCAATTCATCTTTCCCGGCTGCGGATACGGCGGCAGTTGCTTCCCCAAGGACGTCCGCGCCCTCATCTCCACGGCGCGGGAGGGCGGCTACGCGCCCAGGATGCTTCAGGCGGTGGAGGACGTCAACAACGAGCAGAAAGGGCTTCTGGCCGCCAAGATTCTGGCCTATTTCGCCGACAAGGGTGGGCTGTCAGACAAGAAGGTAGCCGTGTGGGGGCTGGCCTTCAAGCCGAACACGGACGACATGCGGGAGGCGCCCTCCATAGAGGTCATTCGGTGTCTGGTGGCCCAAGGTGCCCACGTTCAGGCCTTTGACCCGGTGGCTGTCAAGGAGGCCAAGAGGGTGCTGGGCCGGGAACCGGGCCAGCAGGCCATAGCATACTTCGACAAGGCCTACGATTGCCTCGCCGGGGCTGACTGCCTGGCCTTGATCACCGAGTGGAACCTCTTTCGCAAGCCGGACCTGGAGCGCATGAAAAGCCTGCTTAAGAGCCCGGTGATCTTTGACGGCCGCAATCAGTATGACCCCGAGGAGATGGCCGCCATGGGCTTCTCCTACTTCTGCTTCGGCCGCGAGCATAAGCCGCCGCGGACGCCGAGCCGGCGGGTGGCCGCGAGCCAATAAATAGCTCTAGCACGCCAGGCAGGGGAGTATTGACCTGGCGCGCTGATTTTACTTGGTGCCGGAGGCGGGAATTGAACCCGCATGCCCGCAAGGAGCGGGGGATTTTGAGTCCCCTGCGTCTACCAGTTTCACCACTCCGGCACGCACGACACAGACCGATACAACCTTACAAAATGGTTGGTCTTGAGTCAACCGCCACTTCTCTCTTCGCATACGCTGGCATCTGGCCACAGCATATGCTAAACTCCGCCCACTCCGCGTTAGCCCAAACTATGTCGCGGCCACGGAAAGGCTGTCTGCTGTTGGTCAAGAGGGCATTCTTCACATTTATCTGTCTCGTGTGGCCGCTGGCGCTCAACGCCGCCGGGGCGGCTCCCAAGGTGGCGGTTATCCCTTTTGCAGTCCATGCCGAAGGTGGCCAGGCCAATCTCGGCGAGCTGGCCACGGGGCTGCTGAACAAGGCGCTGGAGGCCGAGGGGCTGGCGGTGGTGTCGAAAGACGCGCTGACGGCGGCCCTGCGCGGCCGACCTCAGCCGCCGGGTATCGATGAAGCCAGGCAACTGGGCCGGAAAGAGGGGGCTGACTGGGTTGTCCTGGGTACTCTCACCCGGGTGGGAGAGGCTATCAGCCTGGAGTCGCGGCTGGAAGACGTCAGCGGATCGACCACCTGGTACTCCTCGGCCGAGGGTCGGGGCACGGGTCAGATCCCTGACTTGGCCGGCCGGCTGGCCAAGGACATGGCCGACAAGCTTCTGGGTCGGCAGAAGGTGGTGGCTGTCGAGGTAAAGGGCCAACGCCGGATCGAGGCCGACGCCATCAAGGCCCAGGTCAGCACCAGGCCGGGCCAGGTCCTGCACCCCGAGGATCTGAAGCACGACCTGCGTTCCGTCTACGACATGGGCTACTTCTATGATGTCCGCATAGACCTCGAGGACGTACCCGGCGGGGTCAAGGTCATCCTCACCGTCGATGAACGGCCGGCCATCAGCGAGGTGGTGATCGAGGGCAACAAGGCCATCGAGACCCAGCCGCTCCGCGAAGCCGTGGACATAAAGTCTTACAGCATCCTCAACGTTCGCAAGCTCCGCGATGCCGTGCTTCATCTCCAGGATCTCTACCGCGAAAAGGGCTACTACAACGCCAAGGTAACCTACGAGACCGTGGATCTCGGGGACCACCTGGCCAGGCTCGTCTTCAAGATAGACGAAGGCGAGAAGGTCATGATCTCCGGGATAGACTTTACAGGAAACGAGGCCTTCACCGACGCGAAGCTTCGCGGCCTGATGGAAACCAAGGAGAAGGGTTGGTTCTCCTGGCTCACCGGCTCCGGGATTCTCAAAGAAGGGGCGTTGGAGAGCGACCAGAGCAAGATAGCCGCCTTCTACTACAACCGCGGCTACATCAAGGCCCAACTGGGAAAACCGGAAATATCCCGCGAGGGGCGCTGGATCAAGATCACTATTCCCGTAAGCGAGGGGCCTCAATACAAGCTGGGCAACGTCTGCCTGGCGGGAGAGTTGGTCCGGCCCTATGAAGAGCTGTACGGCATACTGCGCATCCCTCATGAGGCCATATACAATCGCGAGGTCATCCGCAAAGACATCCTCGCTCTTACCGATGTCTACGCGGACGAGGGCTATGCCTTCGCCGATATTGCCCCTCGGGTGGATATTCGCGAAGAAGAAAAAACAGTGGACCTCACCTTTGATATCAACAAGGGCAGCAAGGTATATTTTGAGCGCATTCTCATCAGCGGCAACGCCAAGACCCGGGACAAGGTCATCCGGCGCGAGCTGCGCGTCTACGAGGGCGAACTCTTCAGCGGCAGCGGCCTGAGGCTCAGCAACACCCTGTTGCAGCGCCTGCAGTTCTTCGAAGACGTCACCATGAACACCTCTCGGGGCAGTGCCGACAACCTCATGAACCTCGAGGTAAAGGTCAAGGAACGGCCTACCGGCGTGTTCAGCATCGGGGCCGGCTACAGCTCGGTGGAAAAGATTATCGCCATGGCCGAGATCCGGCAGGACAATCTTTTCGGCCGAGGCCAGAGCCTGGCCCTGAGGGCACACATCGGCGCCGTCTCCCGCCAGTACAGCCTGAGCTTCACCGAGCCCTACCTGCTCGACTCCAGGGTCTCGGCCGGGTTCGACGTCTACAACTGGGAGCTGGAATACATAGACTACACCAAGGCCACCCAGGGCGGCGGGCTGAGGTTCTCCTACCCCCTTACGGACTGGACCACCACGGGCATCTCCTACCGCTACGATGACTCCGACGTCACCATACCCGAAGGCCGAAAGGTCTCCGCGATCGTGGATAGCCTCAAGGGGCGCACCGTGACCAGCTCGGCGGCCACCTATCTGAAGCGGGATTCGCGCGACCGCATCTTCGACCCGACCCACGGCTCGGTCAACGAGCTTAATGTGGAGTATGCCGGCCTGGGCGGTGACAGCAACTTCGCCCGCCTCACCGCCTCCTCGGGCTGGTACTATCCCCTCTGGTGGGACATTGTCTTCTTCGGGCGGGGCAAGGCAGGCTACATAAAGCCCATAGGCAGCGGCGACCGGGTGTTGCCCCTGTACGAGCGTTTCTACCTGGGCGGCATAAACTCCGTGCGCGGCTTCGATTACTACACCATTTCTCCCCGCGTTCAGGGTGACTACGTCGGCGGCAACAAGATGCTGCTCTTCAACTTCGAGCTTCAGTTCCCCCTGGTGAAGGACGCGGGGCTCATGGGCGTGGCCTTCTACGACGCGGGCAATGCCTTCGGCGTGCCTCCGAGCAACGAGGGTGACTTTGATCTGTTCGATCTGCGCGACTCCGCCGGGGTGGGCTTCCGCTGGTTTTCGCCCATCGGGCCGCTGCGGGTGGAATGGGGCCGCAACCTTCATCCCAGGCCGGGCGAGAAGACGAGCAACTGGGAGTTCAGCGTGGGCCAGATGTTCTAGCGGGCCGAGTCGCGCCCGTATCCGGTATGTCTGAACACAAACCAAGCCACATAAAGGAGGCCTTTGGTGGTCACTGCAATTAAGAGGCTTGCTGCAATCCTGGCCGTGGTCCTGGCCATGGCCTGGCTTCTGCCGGCCGTGGCGGCGGCGGAGGGCAAGGTCGGCATCGTGGACATTCAACGGGCCGTCTCCGAGACCGATGCCGGCAAGCGAGAGCTGCAAAAGCTCGATGAACGCGTCAAGAAGATGCAGGCCGAGATCGATTCCAAGAAGAAGGCGGTCGAGAAGGCCCAAGTCGACCTCAAGACCCAGGGCAGCGTCCTCTCCGCCGAGGCCGTCCGCGACAAGAAACGCGAAATAGAGCGCCAAAATCAAGACCTGACCACCATGGCCCAGGATTATCAGGAAGACCTCGCTCAGGCGCAGCAAGCCACCTTGGCTCCCCTTCTCAAGGGGCTGGCGGACGTGATCGAGAAAATGGGCCAGGAGCAGGGTTTTAGCGTGATTCTGGAAAGGCAGGCCGGAGTCGTCTTCTTCACCCCGGCCATGGACGTTACCGCGGCGGTCGTCAAGGCCTACAACGAGAAGAATAAGCAGGGAGGCGGCAAGTAGCGGGGGGTGGCCGAGCGCGTTTGGAGCCTGGCCGAGTTGGCCGACCTCGTTTCGGGCCGGGTTGTTGGAGACCCGGACGTGGCCCTTCGGGGCGTGGCCCCCATCGAGGCCGCCGCGGAGGGCGAAATCACCTTCCTGGCCAACCTCAAGTATACCTCGTGGCTGGAGCGCACGGGGGCCTCGGCCATCGTCGTCTCGCCAAGACATGAAGCGGGGAGAGCGCGGGGGAATCTGCTCGTTCATGCCAATCCGTACCTGGCCTGGGCCAGGATCTGCGGACTTTTCCATACCTGGCCCTACCAGTTTCAGGGCGTCAGCCCCCAGGCGATGATAGACCCCACGGCCGAGGTCGACCCTGGGGCCACGATCTATCCGCTGGCCTTCGTGGGACCGCGCTGCCGGGTGGGGCGTGGGACCATCATCTTCCCGCATGTATTTCTGGGCGACGGCTGCGAGGTCGGCGAAGAGAGCATTCTTTATCCCAACGTCTCGGTGCTGGCGGGCTGCCGGATTGGCTCCGGGGTAATAATTCATAGTGGCAGCACCATCGGTTCCGACGGTTACGGCTTCGCCCCGGAGCGTTCTGGGGGGCCTTATCACAAGGTGCCCCAGATGGGCATCGTGGTTATTGAAGACGGCGTCGAGATCGGGGCGGGGGTCACCATAGACCGGGCGGCCCTGGGGGTCACGCGCATCGGGCGGGGTACCAAAATAGACAACCTGGTGCAGATCGGCCACAACGTGGAGGTCGGTGAAGACTGCCTGCTGGTGGCACAGGTGGGTATCTCTGGCAGCACCCGGCTGGGCCGGAGCGTGGTGCTGGCGGGCAAGGTCGGAGTGGTTGGCCATATCACTATAGGCGACGGCGTGGTGGTCGGGGCCATGTCCGGGGTGACTAAGGATTTGCCGCCAGGCGGCAGGTTTTCGGGTCTGCCTGCCCGGGAGCACGGCCAGTGGCTCCGGGCGCAATCGGTAATGGGTAAACTGCCGGAGCTGGTGCGGCGGGTGCGCGGCCTGGAGGAGCGCCTGAACAGGCTTGCCGGTGAGCCGGCCGTCGGGCGGGAGGGAAGCAATGGCGAGGGAGAAGAAGGAGATGGAGGCGACGGCAGCGGTTCTTGACGTAGAGCGGATAAAAGAAGTGCTCCCGCATCGCTACCCCTTCCTGTTGGTGGACCGCATCCTGGAGATGGAACAGGGCTGCCGGGTGGTGGGGCTCAAGAACGTTACCATCTCGGAGTCCTGGTTCCAAGGGCACTTCCCGGAGCGCTCCGTCATGCCGGGGGTGCTCATCGTGGAGGCCAT
>JAZDOA010000052.1:0-2195 GCA_043799175.1 Pseudomonadota bacterium
CACCCCTTTCCTTCACCAACCTGGGGAAGAGAATCAGCACGCCCAACCCTTCGCCCCAGGGCAGGCCAGTGCCGCCCACCGTGCCAGCGCCCAGACTGGCGGAAAAGTAGGCGCGTGACGTACTCTTCCCCTTGACTTTACCCGGCGAAAGAATTATCAACCTTCTTCATGAAAAAGGTTAACGTTGCCCCTTTCCCGGCCCTTCTCGCGGCCTTCTCGCGGCCATGCTTGTCTGGGGCGCCGCCACGTCCGCCGCTGCCGCCGAGGCGGCGGAGTCGCCGCTGCGCCTTCCCACCGTCACCGTGACCGGCACCCTGCCGCCGGGCCGCGTCGCGGCCAGGCCCACGGTGGTTATCGGGCGCGAGGAACTGGCCCGGATGCCCGCCCAGAGCGTGACCGAGGCCCTGCGCTTCCTGCCCGGCCTCAGTCTCCAGAGCCGGGGGCTGGGGCCAGTCCAGGGCGACCTCTCCTTCCGGGGATCCACCTTCAGCCAGGTACTGATACTGATAGACGGGGTGCGGATCAGCGACCCCCAGACGGCCCACCACAATCTCGACATCCCCCTGTCTCTGGCAGACGTGGAACGCATCGAGATACTGCAGGGACCCGCCTGCGCCCGCTACGGCGCCGACGCCGTGGCCGGGGCGGTGAACATCATCACCCGCCGCCCGAGGGCGGCCTGTCTTCGCGCGGAGGCGGCCGGCGGCTCCTTCGGCACCAACCGAGAGGCGCTGACCGCCGGTGGCAGGCTAGGCAGCGTTTTTTCGGGCACCGTGAGCGCCGCCCGCGAGGCCTCGGACGGCTACCGGTTCGACACGGATTATGAAGTCCGCACCCTTTCCGGGGCACTGAACTGGGAGGGCCGGACCTCCACCGCTGACGCCTTCTTCGGCCTTCAGGAGAAGGAGTTCGGGGCCTACGACTTCTATAGCCCCGGCATGGGTTTTGCCTCGCGGGAGCAGACTGGCACCAGGCTGGCCGCCCTGTCCTGGAGCAACGAGGACGACGGACGGCTTCTGGAGGCCAGAGCCTCCTTCCGGGAGCACGATGACGACTTCGTGCTCGACTTCCGCAACCCAGCCCTCTCCAGCTCCGACCACCGCACCGACGTGGCCGGGGTGCAGATCTTCGGCCAGCGGCCCCAAGGTTCTGGCCTGCTTTCGGCGGGCATCGAGCTGCGTGGTGAAACCATCAACAGCAACACCCTGGGCAACCACCAGCGCGGCGTCGTCAGCCCCTTCGCCGAGTACGCCCTGGCCCTCGGCCCGCTGGATGTCGACGGCGCCCTGCGGCTTGACATCTACTCCCGCTTAAAAAGCCCCCAGGCATCTCCCGCCCTCGCCCTGGCCTGGCGCCTGCCGGGGGGTTTCTTTTCGGCACGGGCGCAGGCGGCCACCGCCTACCGCGTGCCCTCCTATACCGAGCTGTACTACCTCAGCCCGGCCAACATCGGAGATTCCGGCCTCAAACCGGAACGCAGCCTGAACTACGGGGCGGGCCTCTTGTTCAATAGGGCCGGCTGGCCCGTGGAGGCCAGCCTGGACACCTTCGAGCGCCAGGAGAGGGACGTCATAGACTGGGTGCGCGAGAATACCTCCGAGCCTTGGCGGGCGGTGAACAGCGGCCGCATAAGGGTTCGGGGTCTGGAGACCCAGGCCGCCTGGCACGCCCCCTGGGGAGGCGCGCGGCTGGACTTCGTCATTCTGAGCAAGAAGCTGAATCCGGAGGCGGCGTTCTCAAAGTACGTGCTGACCAACCCCGGGCGGCAGTTGGGCGTCCAGCTCTGGCGCGACGAGACCCCCTGGCTCCCCGTGGCCCTCTTCGCCGCCTTGAGCTGGCGCCACTACAGCGACCAGGAATATGCCGTGGTGGACCTCTGCGTCTCCAAGCGCTACGGGGTCTGCGAGGTCTTCGCCGAGGGCCACAACCTGCTCGACGCCGACTACTCCGAGGCCATGGTTCCCGCGCCTGGCATCTGGGGGCTGGGCGGCCTCAGGCTGTATCTGGGGCGGTAGCGGGGGCGGCCCCGATAGCGTTGCCGGAATCAGGCCCGGCCCTAATCTCCGGCTAAGATTTCCGTGAAGGGGAATTTGTGCTTTCCGGCAGCGAAGTTACTGGCATAATGGTCACTTCACGATTTCACCCAATGGGTGAAAGGGGTAAAAGGGTCGAACCGCTTGGGCGTCGAGAGCCAA
>JAZDOA010000098.1:0-12159 GCA_043799175.1 Pseudomonadota bacterium
GGCCGGGTCTATGTAGTAGACCGGCTCCTGCGAGACGCTGTAGGCCATCTTGGTGGCCGCCTTGCGCTTGTCGAGCCCCAGGTTGAACTCGTTCGGGACTTCCACCGGGCAGACGTCCGCGCACTTGCCGCAGTCAATGCAGCGGCCGGGATCTATATATTGGGGAACGGTCTCCACGGTGACGTTCCAGGCCCCCGGCGCTCCGATGACCTCGGCCGCCTGGGTGCTGGTCAGGATGCGGGCCCGCGGATCCTTCTTGATTCTGTCTATGCGGAAGGACAGGCCACAGGCGGCATCGCAGAGCATGGGGAAGACACGGGCCAACTGGGCCACGCGGCCACCCATGTAGGGGTTCTTTTCAATGAGGGTGACCCCGGAGCCGGCGTGCAGCATGTCTTGCGCGGCGGCCAGGCCGGCCACGCCGGAGCCTATCACCAGGGCATGATTGACGGCGGGCACCACCTTGGGCTCGTAGGGGGCCTGCAGACGGGCCTTGGCCAGATCCATGCCGATGAGGTTCTTGGCCTTCACCCGCGCGGCGGCGGGCGCATCCTTGTGGGGCATGGAGCACCCCTCGCGGATGTCCGCCCGGAAGACGAACCAGGGGTTGATTCCCAGCTTCGTGGCCAGATCTTTGTAGGCCTGAGTATGCACCGTGCTCGGGCAGCCCGCGACCAGAATGGCGTTGGCGCCGGAGCTTTTGAGGGTGTTTTCAATAAGCTGCGCGCCCTCCGGGCCGCAGACGAACTCGTGTATCTCCGTGGCCACCACCCCTGCCTTGCCCTTGACCGCGTCCTTCAGGGCCGCCAGGTCGATGACCTTGGAAACTTCCCCATTGCAACCGCAGAGGAAAACAGCAATCTTCTTCTCTTGCTCTTTCAACGCCGCCAACCTCCCGCAACACAATCATAGGGGTCACACCCGCCAGAGCGGCGGATGCGACCCCTACATTCCTAAGCTGCGAAAATCAGCCTAGATCTTGCCAAGCAGCCGGTCGACGCGGCCATCCGGGCTGATCAGAGTCCAGGCGATGTTCTCGTCACCGACCAGGGCCAGCAGGCGGGAACCGAACGCGCAGATCTCGTAGGGCAGCCTGGTCTCCAGGGCCTGCTTGGGGCAATACTTGACACAGGTCATGCAGTCGGCGCAGTCCATCACTTCCCGGCACTGACCGCGCTTGCCCTGCGGAGTGTCGACCAGGATCATCAGGTCACCGGGGCAGACGTTGACGCACAGGGCGTTCATCTCGCCACCTTCAACCGATGCGCAACCGTCGCACTTCTCGGGATTATTGACTGGGGGCATCGTAAACCTCCTTTATTAGTGTCAGTTACGACTATGTTGTGTCTCCAAGGCGCGGCCCCAAAAATCCGGGGCCGCACGCCCAGTAGCACTTATCTTACGTACCCTCGACGAAGGCACCAGCCTTCTTGCCGGCGCTGCGGGCCCAGGCCGGATCGCCAGGACCATCGGGCAGGATCCTCTTGTAGTCCCGCTTCAACGTCTTGATGGCGCGGGTCTTAGGATCCATCACGGAGTTGATGTAGCAGTTGAAGTTGGCGTCGTCCTTCTGGGGGAAGTCCAACCGGACCTGGAAGGAAGGCCAACGGGTCTCCTGGCGGGCCAGCATGTGCTCGATGTGCGCATGGGCCACGAAGACGCGGTCCCAGCAGTCCTGGGCAAGCATCTGGCCGTGGGGGTCAGGCGCGACAACGTGCTTATACTGGTCGTACATCTGCTTGATGTTGAACAACGCCATCTTCAGAGCGGGCTCAGAGACCTCATAGTTGGTCACGCGGCCACCGGCGTTGTCATCCATGATCTTCTGGAGACGGCCTTCGAACTGCTGCGTGGTCACGCCGTTGTAGCCCTCGCGGAACCTCTTGACGGGGGCCATCCAGTGCTCCTCGGCGGCGTCTATCTGAGCGGCGACGTCGGTCTCGGACACATTGGAGGCAACGCGGCCCTTCATGGCCTCACGACCAGCCTGACGGCCCTGCACCCAGCAGCCGGAGATGTACTTGGAAGGAGTGGCGCCCTGGGCGTCACCCGCGCACCACAGACCGGGGATGTTCGTGGCGTCGTTGATATCGCACCAGTAACCAGGCATGGCCGCGTGGCCGCCCAGGAAGTACGGGTCAACACCGCAGATCTCCGAGGGTTGCTTGGTCGGGTTGGAACCCATGGCGGCCCAGATCAGGAGGATCTGCGGGGCCATGTCAACGTATGCCAGATAGATGTCCTTCAGCCTGGAGGGGTCGACAACGGTGGAGTCAAGGAACACCGGACCGCGGCCGGCCTTTACTTCCTCAAGGGCGCCATAGAGACGCAGGTAAGTCGGGGCGGCGTTGCCACCGATGTGCTGGTAGCGCTGCTCCATGAACTTCTCGCCCTTGGCATTAAGCTGACCGGCGCCGAAGCCCAGGATCAGGGTGCCGACGGGGGCGATTGCGTCCTTGATACGCAGAGGAATGTGCTTCTCCTCGAAGGTGGTCATTTCGGCGCCGACCCTCATGCCCATGGCATAGGAGCAGCCGCAGTTGAAAGCCGGATACCACAGGCGGTGGTGGGCTTCCTTCGGGTTGTTGGGGCGGAACACGCCCGCGCAGCCACCGGCGCAGATGATGGTGGCCTTGGCACGGACGACGACCATCTTCTCTTCGCGGTTGCCGCCGCCGACGGCGCCGACCACGCGGCCGTCCTTGGTGAGGAAGTTAACGGCGCACACGCGATTGAGAATGGTGGCGCCTACCTTCTTGGCCGCCTCGGCGATGACCGGCTTCAGCTTGAAACCATAGATCGAAAGGCCCCATGGGCCGCGAGTCCAGTAAGAGCCATCGGGCTTCTTCTTGATCGGCAGGCCCCAGCTCTCCACCAGCTCGATTGTTTCGTTGATTTCCTTCGCGATCTTGATCATGTGCTCTTCGTCGATGGGGTAACCGTGGTCGAAACGCACGTATCGGACGAAATCCTCGGGGATGTTATTGTTGATGCGGGTGTTGATCGCATTCTGGCAGAACATCAGACAACCGCTGGTCTGGACGTTCGCCTTCTCTATGATCACGACCTCGGCCTTGGGGTCTATCTGCTTGGCTTCCCAAGCGGCCAGACAACCAGAAGTACCGCCGCCGACGATCAGGAGATCGGCCTCATAGGACTCTCTTTTAATTCCCATTTAGTTTCCTCCTAACACTTGACTAGTGATGCCTGGAGTCGATCTGCTTTCCAAAATAAACGAGGAAAAGGAACCCACCTCTTATGGCCAGATGCCTCTCCTTCCCCCAACTGGCTCGACGGAGTTGGCGTCTACCACCCCCTTTCACTTCGAAGTCGCGAGAGAGAGCCACGGCGTGCCCCCCGGAAAAGGACGATCCGGGGGGCACAGCAAAACGAGCCGCGGTCTACTTGGTTGATTCATCCCCCGTGGCGGCCCTGTGAAGCTTGATCTCCACCTTCTCGGTGAGCGAGCTGTAGTACTCGCCAAGGATCTTCAGCGCTTCGGCGCGGCCGAAGTGATCGGGTATCGGCTTGCCCTCGCTGAGGGACTTGCGCAGCACGGTGCCCGAAAGCAGCACGCGGTCTTCCTTGCCGTGGGGGCAGGTCTTCAGGGAGGCCATGCCGTCACACTTGCGGCAGTAGAAGGTCCAGTCTATCTTCAGCGGCTTCAGTTCGAGGGAACCGGCCGGAATCTCGTCGAATATGTGGTGGGCATCAAACGGCCCATAGTAGTCGCCCACACCCGCGTGGTCGCGGCCGACGATCAAGTGAGAGCAGCCGTAGTTCTGACGGAACACGGCGTGGAGAAGGGCCTCGCGCGGTCCACCATAGCGCATTTCCATGGGGTAGACCTTGCTCAGGGTGCGGCCCTTCGGGAAGTAGTTCTCCAGGACGGCATCGATGCACTTTACGCGCACTTCAGCGGGAATGTCACCGGCCTTCAGGGCGCCCACCAGCTGGTGCACCATGACGGCGTCCAGAATCTCCAGGGCTATCTTGGCACAGAACTCGTGGGAGCGGTGCATGGGGTTGCGAAGCTGCAGGGCGGCGATGGTCCGCCAGCCGTTATCCTCGAATATCTTCCGGGTGTCGGCGGGGCGGGCATAGAGCTCGCCGTACTTGGTCGGGTACTCACCCTCGGAGAGCACCTTCACCGGACCGGCGATGTTGAACTCCTTCTGCGCCATGACCTTGGCCACGCCGGGATGGGCGTCTTCGGTGGTCTTGAAGATCTTCTGGCACTCGTGGGCCTTGTCGATGGTGTACTTCTCTTCCACCTTCATGGTGGCCACGATCTCGTCGGAGTCGGAATCAACCAGGGCAAGCTCGTCACCGACTTTGACGCCGTCGGCCGCGCTCACGGAAAGGGTGATCGGAATCGGCCAGAAGGTGCCGTTCGCCATCTGATAGGTGTCGCAGACACCCTGCCAGTCAGCCTTGGTCATGAAGCCGGTCAGCGGAGTGAACGCCGCAATGCCCAGCATGAAGACGTCGGAGGTCTCACGGGAGGTCATCTTGACCTTCTTGAGCCCTTGAGCGCGCTTCTTCTCGTTTGCCAGCTCTTGCCCCTCCAAGAGCAACGGCATCAGCTTCCTTGCTTTTCCGTGAGGGGGAACCAAAATCGACATTACTTCTCCTCCTTTTCGGTATAACTAAGCTATTACGGGCCATTAAGGCAAAGACCCCGCTCTAAGCTTTGTGCGATATTTAACAAGCGCCCGAAAGCCTATAGCTTGATTGAGAACTGAAATAACCAAGTGTCCATAGGCTTAACATTGGAAGGCTGGAATGGCCGCTCGTTCTTCGGTATTGCCCTTATATTATGTGGCCTCGGGCGCTGTCAAGGGTAAAAGTGAACAAATGTTCATTGACTTGTGGGCCCGCCATTTGCCCCCCTTCGGGGAACCGGCGGTGTCCCGGCCCGCGTCACGCGCCGTGCGTCGATGAGCTTTTATACCGGATCGAGGCTGACTTCCACCCCCAAATTACCCCTCGGGGCAGGTATTTTCTTTGCCTGACCATGAACCGCTGCCAGATCATGGACCGGCCCCGGCAGGCCTTCTGCTTGTACCGCGCGAGTGGAGTGGCTGGATCCGTCCGGCCGGGCTTTCAGGCTGGCACTTCCACCCCATGGGCCAGCACCCAGGCGGCGAAGCCGGCGGGGTCGCGCTCCTTGAGGGTCTCGGCGGGAAGAAAATGCACCTCCACTTCGTCGCCCGCCTCTTTCTGGACCTGGGCGGCGGCGCGGGCGCGGTCGTGCAGATCCCACGACTCTATCCCCTCCACGAACACGGCCAGGTCGATGTCACTCCACCGGTCAGCAGTTCCCTCGACCTGGGAGCCGAACAGATAGGCACGAACCACCGGGACCAGGCGCGAGACAACGGCAAGCGCGGTTTGGGAGCGTTTTACGATTACAGCATCGAGCTGAGCCATTGCAGCACCTCCTCGGTCTGGTCCAGCACCCGCCGGGCCTCCTGTTCCTTCACCTGGGAAGCGAGGTTCCCAATCTCTTCCGGATAACGCGTCTGAATGTAATAGGCCGAAAGCTCCCGCAGGAAATCGGCTCGCTCCTGGCCGACCTCCAGCCCGGCGACCTCCGAGAGGCGCACGAGCTGGTGGATGCGCGGGGGTAGCTCTTCGGTGCGCATGGCGATAAGCGCCTTCAGCATCTTCTCCGCCGCCTGTTGACAACAAAAAAGGACGTAAAGGTAACGCCCCGAATCGAACATGGCCTTGGCCGTGTCCAGGTCATAGCGGGCCTGCTCGGCCCAGTGCATCGCGGATGATCTCATTGGTTCGCCTCTTGTCGAGACTATTGGGCCAGCAAGCCGTTTGACAAATGGCCCCCGGCGAGTAAGAATCCTCTAACCTGCCGGGCGGCGTAGTTCAATATTTTTCGCGGGAAGGGTCTCGTGGCCATAAGCATCGAAGTAGGGCTCAAACCCGAGGTTAACGATCCTATCGGCGCCGGCGTCGCCGAGCGCATTCGCTCCCACCTGGGCATCGAGGTGGCCGAGGTGAGAGCCAGCCGGGTCTTCACCATAGACGGCGTTCTTTCCAAAGAAGAGGCCGTGGCGGCCGCCGGAGAACTCTTCTGCGACCCCGTGGTGCAGGAGTGGCACGTATCCGCGCCCTTTGGCCTGAACTCCCGTGGGCCGGACGTGACCCCCACCCCCTTCGACTGGTCTCTCGAGGTGGGTCCGCGCCCCGGTGTTACAGATAACGAAGGCCGCACCGCCCGCGAGGCCCTGGCCTGCCTGCTGGGGCGGGACAGCGGCGCCGTGTATGCCTCCACCCGCTACCTGTTGCGGGGCAACCTGCGGGCGGAAGACGTGGAGCGCATCGCCACCGGTCTGCTGTGCAACCCTTTGATCCAGCACCACCGCGCAAGGCCCGCCACGGAAGTGGGCGAGCCGCCTTATGTCCCCAAGGTTGTCTCCACCCATGCCCCGACCGTATCAGAAATAGACCTCGACCTGCCCCCGGCCGGGCTGCTCCGTCTGTCCTCGGAGCGGCTGCTGGCCCTTGACGGCCGGGAAATGGCCGCCTTGCAGGGCTACATCCGCCGCCCCGAGGTGCTGGCCGAGCGGCGGGCGCGGGGCCTGGGGGGGCGGCTCACGGACGTGGAGCTGGAGGTTTTTGCCCAAACCTGGTCGGAGCATTGCAAGCACAAGATATTCAACGCCCGCATCCACTACGATGACGGCGAAGCCACGCGGACCATCGAGGGCCTGTTCGATACCTACATTCGAAAAGCCACGGAGCGCATCCGCCAAAGGCTCGGGGAGCGGGACTACTGCCTGTCGGTCTTCCGCGACAACGCCGGCGTGGTGCGCTGGATACCCGGCTGGAACCTGGTCTTCAAGGTGGAGACCCACAACTCCCCCTCGGCCCTGGACCCCTACGGCGGAGCACTCACCGGCATCGTCGGCGTCAACCGCGACCCCTTCGGCACCGGCCTGGGTGCTCGGCTGATATTCAACACCGACACCTTCTGCTTCGCCCCGCCAGACCATGCCGGCGAGATTCCCCCGCGGCTCCTCCACCCGCGCCGCATCTTCGCCGGGGTACGCGAGGGAGTGGAGCACGGCGGCAACAAGAGCGGCATACCCACGGTAAACGGCAGTATCGTCTTCGACCCGCGCTATCTGGGCAAGCCGCTGGTCTATTGCGGCACCGGGGGGCTGGCCCCGGCCGAGGTGGCGGGCCGTCCCTCCCACCTCAAGCAGGCCCGCCCCGGCGACGCCGTCGTCATGTGCGGAGGGCGTATCGGCAAGGACGGCATTCATGGCGCGACTTTCAGCTCCGAGGAGCTTCACGAGGGATCTCCGGCCACGGCGGTGCAGATCGGCGACCCCATTACCCAGAAGCGCCTGACCGATTTCCTCCTGACCGCCAGGGACCGGGGGCTCTACAGCAGCATCACCGACAACGGCGCCGGGGGGCTGTCCTCCTCCGTGGGCGAGATGGCCCGCGAGGCGGGCGGGGCCGAGCTTGAACTCGAGCGGGCGCCACTCAAGTATGCCGGCCTCGACCCCTGGGAGATTCTGCTCTCCGAGGCGCAGGAGCGCATGACCGTCGCCGTGCCCTAGGACAGGCTGCCCGAGTTCCTGGACCTGGCCAGAAGGATGCAGGTTGAGGCCACCGACCTGGGCCGCTTCACCGACTCCGGCCGCCTCCACGTGCTCTACCAGGGCAAGACCGTGGCCTGGCTGGAGCTCGAATTCCTCCACGACGGCCTGCCCCCGAAGGAACTGCCGGCCAAATGGAGCCTACCGCGCCACCCCGAGCCCCAACTGCCCCCGCCGGCCGATCTGGGCGCCGAGCTTGCCGCGCTGCTCTCCAGGCTCAACATCTGCGGCAAGGAGAGCGTCATCCGCCGCTACGACCATGAAGTGCAGGGTGGGTCCGTGATCAAGCCCCTGGTGGGGGTTTTCGAGGACGGCCCGAGCGACGCCGCCGTCCTCCGGCCCCTGCTCGATTCCATGGCCGCCGTGGTGGTCTCCTCCGGCATCCGCCCCCGCTACGGCGACATAGACACCTACGCCATGGCGGCCTGCGCGGTAGATGAAGCCGTGCGCAACGCCGTGGCCGTGGGCGCCGACCCCGCCCACTTATGTGGCATAGACAACTTCTGCTGGCCCGACCCCGAGCTGAGCGGGAAAACCCCCGATGGAGACTACAAGCTGGCCCAGCTGGTGAGGGCCTGCCAGGGGCTCCACGACGCCTGCGTGGCCTATGGGGTGCCCTGCATCAGCGGCAAGGACAGCATGAAGAACGACTATCTCATCGGCGGCAGGCGCATCAGCATCCCGCCCACCCTGCTCTTCTCCGTGGCCGGGAAGATGAACGACGCCCGCCGTGCCCAGACCATGGATTTCAAGCAGCCCGGCGATTTCATCTACGTGCTGGGAATCACCCGGGCGGAGCTGGGCGGCAGCGAGTATTTCGCCCGCCACGGCCACGTGGGCAACAGCGTCCCTCGGGTGGACCTGGCGGCCAACCTAAAACTCTACCGTGCCCTGCACCAGGCCATCGACGCCGGTCTCGTCCGCTCCTGCCACGACGCCTCCGACGGTGGGCTGGGCGTGGCCCTGGCCGAAAGCGCCTTCGCCGGTGGCCTGGGCGCTGAAGTTGACCTGCGCCTGGTGCCCCGCGAGGACGTGGACAGGGACGATTTTCTGCTATTCTCGGAGTCGCAGGGGCGCTTCGTGGTCAGCGTGCCCGCCTCCGAGGTTCCGCGCTTCGAGAGCCTGATGCAAGGTCTCGCGTGGGGCAGGGTGGGCCGGGTCACGGACCGGCCGCGGCTCAGCGCCGTCGGGCTGGCGGGCTCCCGGGCCTTCGAGGCCGATGTATTCGCCCTCAAAGAGGCGTGGCAGCGCCCCTTGCGTGACCTCATATAACGCTTCTCAACAGGAACCCTTGGGGTGACGGCCTTGAAGACAAAGTACGTTTCAGATCTGGTCGAAGACGCGGTGGTCACGGAGGCCTTCTTCGTTGTCTTCAAGGCGCTGAAACGCTCCCGCAACGGCGCCCCGTATCTGGCCCTGCTGCTGTCAGACCGCGGCGGCCAGATCGAGGCCCGCGTCTGGGACGACGCGGAACGGCTGGGAGGCCGCTTCGCCCAGGGGGATTTCCTCCGCGTCAAGGCCCAGGCGTCCAGCTACCGCGATTCTTTGCAGCTGAACGTCTCCGATCTGGAGCGACTCGACCCCGCCGCGGTGGATCTGTCCGACTTTCTGCCCTCCTCGGAACGCGACCCCGAGGAGATGCTGCGCGAGCTCAAAGCCCTGACCCGAGGCATGGGTAATCCTCATCTGGCGGCCCTCCTGAAACTCATCTGGGCCGACCGGACGCTGGTGGCCGCGCTCACCCGGTCCCCCGCCGCCAAGGGCATGCACCACGCCTATGTGGGAGGGCTGCTGGAGCACACCCTTTCGGTGGCCCGCCTGGCCAAGACCGTGGCCGCCCACTACCCCGACGTCGACGCCGACCTCCTGCTTACGGGCGCCATCCTGCACGACATCGGGAAGGTACGGGAGTTGTCCTGCTCGCCCGGCTTCGACTACACCACCGAGGGGCGGCTCGTCGGCCACCTGCTGCTGGGGCTTTCGATCATCGAAGAGAAAATCCGAGGGGTGCCACGTTTCCCCGTCGGTCTGGCCACGGCCTTAAAACACCTCATGGCGAGCCACCACGGCGAGTACATCTTCGGCTCGCCCAAGCGGCCCAAGACCGCGGAGGCCCTCATGCTGCACGCCATAGATGACCTCGACGCCAAGCTGGCCACGGTGCGCGAGCTTCTGCGGTCGGCGGCGGCCGGCGGCGGGTCGGCCTATCACAAGCTCCTGGAGCGTTACGTCTTCGCCACCCTGGCCGAGAACGAAACCGAAGCGCCACCGTAAGACGAAGGGGCCGACAATTACAGTCTGCTGGCGCCGCTGCTGAAAACGTGACCAGGGCCGCTGTTGCCGGCCCCAGCCACCTCAACGGCCCTTCAACCGACTGAGGGGGACCGGGTGCCACTCAGCGTTGCCGAGTGGGCTGAAACGTAGCTTTGGCCTCTGTAGGGGCAGCCCCCCGTGCCTGCCCTTTCCAAGTGATAACGGCAATCGCGCGGCTGTCTCAGGAGTTACGATTTATGCAGCCCCAGCGGCCCTACCTGGAGATCAGACGATTCTCCAGCTTATTGCCGGGCGTCGAATACCT
Organism: Pseudomonadota bacterium; assembly: GCA_043799175.1. Lineage (GTDB taxonomy): Bacteria > Desulfobacterota > JAZDOA01 > JAZDOA01 > JAZDOA01 > JAZDOA01. The sequence continues at coordinate 10,210 of JAZDOA010000098.1, forward strand.
GCTATGATTCGAGGTTGTCCAGGGTGTTCATCACTTTCGAGGGCATAGAGGGTTGCGGTAAAAGCACCCATCTGCGGCGGGTCTCCGAATGGCTGAAGGCCGTCGGGGTGGCTCACCGGCTCACGCGCGAGCCAGGAGGCACCGCGACGGGCGAGGCAATACGCGCCCTGCTGGTCAATCAGGGAACCGAAGCCATCGACCCCCTTTGCGAGCTGTTCCTCTACCTGGCCGACAGGCGGCAGCACGTGGCCCAGGTACTGGCCCCGGGGCTGGCCCGAGGCGAGCTGATCCTGTGCGACCGCTATGCCGATGCCACCTTTGCCTACCAAGGCCTGGGGCGGGGGCTTGATCTGGCCCTGCTCGGGCAACTCAACGCCACGGCCTCGGGTAAACTCACCCCGACGCTCACGCTGCTGTTCGACTGCCCCCCCGAAGAAGGTCTCCTCCGGGCCAGGCGGCGGGCCGACAACCTGGCCGAGGGCTCGGAGCGCGAAGACCGCTTCGAGATGGAGGATCTGGAGTTTCATCGCCGGGTGCGCCGGGGTTATCTTGATCTGGCGGCGCTGGAACCCGACCGCTGGCGGATAATTGACAGTTCGGTCCCGTTCGACGCGGTGCGGGAGCAGGTTCGCCGCATCCTGGCGCCCGTGCTGGGGCTGGCGGCCGGAGGGGGCGACACATGAAACAGCCGGTTCTGGAGTCGACCGTTCACTTCACCGACCTTCTGGGCCAGGAGCGGGCGCGGCGGATCCTGCGGCTGGCTGTATCGAGCGGCCGGCTGCCCCATGCCTATCTGTTCTGCGGCATCGCGGGCTGCGGGAGACGAAGCGCGGCCCGCATGTTGGCGGCCGCCCTCAACTGCCTGTCTCCGCGCGACTCGGAGGCCTGCGGGGAATGCGCCTCCTGCCGAAAATTGGCACGAGGCACGCATCCAGATTACATCAGCCTCGAGCCCGAGGCCGAGGCCACTCGCAAGGACGGAGACCAGGAGGATGACAAGCCTCTCAAGGCGTCGGGCCGCAAGGGCAAGGAGGGTGGCAAGAAACCGGAAGGGGCGGGCAGCCGCAAGGGGCTGACCATAAAGATGGATCAGGTGCGGGCCCTGTGCCGGCGGCTGAGTTTTGGCCCCACCATGGCCCAGGTTCGCGTCAGCGTGCTGTGGCCGGCGGCCGCCATGGGCGAGGAGGCGGCCAATGCCCTGCTGAAGACCCTGGAGGAACCGCCCCCCCGAAACCTCCTGATACTTTGCTGCCGCGAACCCGGCGAGCTGCTGCCAACCATCGCCAGCCGCTGCCAGGCCGTAAGTTTCAGGCCGCTGCCTGATGGGGTGGTAAGCGCTTGGCTGGTGGCCAGAAAAGGGGTAGATGCCGAGCAGGCCGCGCGGCTCGCCTATCTGTCCGGGGGCAGCTTGACGGTGGCGGACCGGCTGCTTGACGACCGGCTGCCGGAATGGCGGCAGCGACTGCTGGCCTGCCTGCTGGAGCCACGTCAGGCCGCAGTCTCCGGCACGCTGGCCCTGGCGGAGTCCTTGGCCGGCGATGAGCTGCGCGACGCCCTCCTGGAGATGCTCAAGGGGTTGCTTCGCGATGCCCTGGTATTGGCGACCACGGGCCAGGGGCTACACGTGGCCAACCGCGACCTGATGGAGCCGCTCGCCACTCTGGCAACCCGCGAAGGCATGGCCGGCCTGGTCCGGGCACTGGAAATGATAGAGCGGGCGCAGCTTGCCATAGAGGCCAACTGCGGCGCGCGGCTTGCCCTGGAAGTCATGCTTTTGAAGCTGTTGCCCCCGAAGACGGGAGGACGGGAAAGCCATGCCTGAAATCGTCGGTGTAAGGTTCCGCGACAGCGGTAAGGTATACGATTTCGACGCGAACGGATTCAGCCTGGAGATGGGGCGGCGGGTGGTCGTCGAGACCGAACACGGAATGGCCCTGGGCACGGTGGCCG
>JAZDOA010000174.1:0-15710 GCA_043799175.1 Pseudomonadota bacterium
GAGAACGCCCAGAAGAAGGTCGAGGCCCGCAACTTCGATATCCGCAAGCATCTGCTGGAATACGACGACGTCATGAACCAGCAGCGGGAAGTCATATATAAGCAGCGCCGCGAGGTGCTGACCTCGGCCAGCCTGCGCCCCATGGTCGAGGACATGATCGTCGAGGTCTGCGAAGACCTGGTGGCGACGTACATAGACCCCGACAAGCACCCTGACGACTGGGACGTCAAGGGCCTGGAAGACAATCTGGCCGTGCGGTTCGGTCTGCGGCTCGACGGCGAAATCGAAGGCGCGGACGCCAGGGAGCTTTCGGAGATCCTGGTGCGGCAGGCCTCGGCGGCCTACGCGGCCAGGGAGCAGGCATTTACCGAACCCGTGATGCGCTACCTGGAGAAGATGATCCTCCTTCAGGCCATGGACACCTTCTGGAAGGACCACCTGCTCGGCATGGACGGCCTCAAGGAAGGCATCGGCCTGCGCGGCTATGGCCAGAGGGACCCTCTGCAGGAATACAAGCGCGAGGGCTACGACATGTTCATGGCCATGGTGGACCGCGTCAAAGAGGAGAGCGCGTCCATGCTGTTCCGCGTGCAGCTCGCCCGAGCCAACAACGAGGAGCAGGCCCGCGAGAGGGTCGTGGAGCAGAACGCCCCCCGGCAGCAGCGCATGTCCTACAGCCACGGCGGCGAGGACGCCAAGGCGGCCACGGTGAAGAGGGATGGAGGCAAGGTTGGGCGAAACGACCTATGTCCCTGCGGCAGCGGGAGGAAGTACAAAAAGTGCTGCGGCAGCGGAAAATGACAGGCGGGCAGGGGAGTACCAGCAGGCGATGCCCCAGGCTTTTCTCAGCGGCATAACGGGGTTTCAGGTGGCCGCGGTCTCCTGTGGCCTGAAGAAGATTTCTTCAGGCGCGGCGGACCTGGGGCTTATCTTCTGCCCGGAAGGGGCGGTCTGCGCCGGGATCTTCACCCGCAACAGGGTCAAGGCGGCCCCGGTGGTCATCTCCAGCCGCAGGGCCAGGGGGGGGCGCTGCCGGGCGGTGCTGGTCAACGCCGGCAACGCCAATGCCTGCACGGGTCGAGACGGCGAGACGGCCGCGATGAGCACCGGCCGCTCCCTGGCCACGGTGCTGGGGGTGCCGGAGGAGGAAATTCTGCTGGCCTCCACCGGGGTCATCGGCCGGCAGTTGCCGATCAGCAGAATGATCTCCTCGATGCCCGCGCTCCGGGAGAGGCTCGGTCCGGCCGACCGCGACGGCCTGCTTGCCGTGGCGCGGGCCATAATGACCACCGACACCTTTCCCAAGGTGGCCTGGCGAACCTCGGAACAAGACGGCTTCGGGGTGGCCGGGGTGGCCAAGGGGGCGGGTATGATAGCCCCCGACATGGCCACCATGCTGGCCTTCATAATCACCGACGCCGCCCTCGATGCCCCCGCGCTTCAGACCTGCCTGGAGCGGGCGGCACGGACCACCTTCAACCGCGTCACGGTGGACGGCGACACCTCCACCAACGACACCCTGCTGGCCCTGGCCTCGGGCAAGGGCAGCCCGCTCGGGGGGGCGGCGCTGGAGCGGTTTCGGGAGGCTTTGCACGGGGTCTGCCGCGACCTGGCCCGGATGATCGCCCGTGATGGCGAAGGGGCCACGCGGCTGGTCGAGGTACACCTGAAAGGGGCGCGCACCCCCCAGGAGGCGCTGGCCGCGGCCCGCGCGGTGGCCAACTCCCCCCTGGTCAAGACCGCCATCTTCGGTCGGGACGCCAACTGGGGCCGCATCATGGCCGCCCTGGGGCGAAGTGGTGCCGGGTTTGATCCCGCGCGGGTGGCCATTTCCTTTGGCGCCGTGCCGGTGGTAAAAGACGGCCTCACCCTGGGCGGGGAGGCCGAGGCCGCCGCTGCCCGCGAGATGGAGGCGGAGGAGATTGTTCTTTCCATTGATCTCGGGGCGGGGAAGGCCGAGGAAACCGTCTGGACGTGCGACCTGACGCCGGAGTACATACACATCAACGCCGACTATCGTACCTGACGGGCTGAGCAAACCCCTCGGTCTGTCCCAACCGCAAGTTGCCCTTGCGCCAAGGCTAAGGTTATGTTAAATATAAGCGTTTAAAAAACACACACTCCCCGATGCCCAAGCTCGGTTCCCCAAGAGGGTGGCTGCGGCACAGGAGGGGGGTGGCGGAAAAAACCAAAGGGGGAGTTATGGCTTACCTGACGATGAAGCAGCTTCTGGAGGCCGGTGTCCACTTCGGGCACCAGACCAGACGCTGGAACCCCAAGATGAAGCCTTACATCTTCGGGGCGCGTAACGGCATCTACATTGTGGATCTGCAGAAGACGGTCCGCCTCTTCAAGGACGCCTACGACTTTGTTGCCAATTGCGTTTCCGAGGGGCAGGGCATTATATTCGTGGGCACCAAGAAGCAGGCCCAGGACGCCATTGCCGAAGAGGCGGGCAGGGCGGGCATGTCTTACGTCAACCACCGTTGGCTGGGCGGCATGCTTACCAACTTTCAGACCATCAAGCGCCGCATAGAGCGCCTTCACGACCTCGATGGCATGAAGGCCGACGGCAGCATTCATCGCTTCCCCAAGAAAGAAGTTCTCCTTCTCGACCGGGAGATCGAGCGGCTGCGGAAGAACCTCGGCGGAATCAGCGCCATGAGCCGGCTGCCTGGCGGCATGTTCGTCGTTGACCCGAAGAAAGAGCAGATTGCCGTGTCCGAGGCCAGGAAGCTGTCCATCCCGGTTGTCGCCGTGGTTGACACCAACTGCGACCCCGATGAAATCGACTACGTCATTCCCGGCAACGATGACGCCATCAGGGCCATAAAGCTGCTCACCGGCCGTATCGCCGATGCCTGCCTCGAAGGCAAGGCGCGGTTCGAGGAAAGGGCGACCGCCCAGTCCGGCAAAGACGAGATGCCCATGGAAGTGGCCGCGTTCGCGGAGCAGGCGGCCGCGGGGCCCATAGTCGAGATCATCGGCGGCGAAAACAAAGAGTCTGAATAAGCTGTATATCTTAGCGTGGCGGTAATAGTACGCCTGTCCACGGCGCGGCGACGTTTCGCTGAGGCGATTTATTGCCGGGGCAATGTGTTGCTCGGCAGGGGTTGGCTCAATGTACGCCGGCCGGAACATGGCGGAGGAGGGAGTTCAAGTGGAAATAACCGCGGCACTGGTTAAAGAGCTGCGTGAACGCACCGGCGCGGGCATGATGGACTGCAAGGATGCCTTGCGGGCCAGTGACGGCGATCTGCCGAAGGCCGTGGATCATCTCCGCCAGAAGGGCATGGCCACCGCCGCCAGGAGGGCGGGGCGCCAGGCCTCGGAAGGGCAGGTTCACGCCTACATTCACCCCGGCGGCAAGATCGGGGTATTAATAGAAGTCAACTGTGAATCGGACTTCGTGGCCAAGTCCGAGCCCTTCCTGGAGCTGGCCAAGAACTTGGCCATGCAGGTGGCGGCCGCCAATCCGCTGTGTCTGCGTCCTGAAGATGTACCGGCCGAGGTGCTGGACAAAGAGCGGGAGATCTACGCGGCCCAGGCGCGCGAGGAAGGCAAGCCCGACAAAGTCGCCCCAAAGATCGTCGAGGGCCGGGTGGCCAAGTTCTACAAGAGCGTCTGTCTGCTCGATCAGCCCTACGTGAGAGATGACAAGTTGAGCGTGCAGGACGTGCTCAACGAGGCCATCGGCAAGATCGGCGAAAAGATCGTCGTCAAACGCTTCGTCCGCTACAGCCTGGGCGAGGCGATTGCTTAAGCAAAAGGGGCACGTTACGGAACTGGCTTACCGCAGAATTCTCTTGAAGCTCAGTGGCGAGGCGCTCATGGGCGAGCAGGGTTTCGGCATAAGCCCGGTCGTCATGGCGCGCATCGCGGATGACCTGCTCGAAGTCGCCGGCATGGGGGTGGTCTGCGGCATCGTCATCGGCGGCGGGAACATCTTCCGTGGCGTCCAGGGCGCGGCGGAAGGCATGGACCGCGCCGGGGCTGACTATATGGGCATGACGGCCACGGTCATCAACTCCCTGGCCCTGCAGGATGCCCTGGAGCGGCGAGGGGTGGAGACGAGGGTCATGACGGCGCTGCGGATGCAGCAGGTGGCCGAGCCCTACATCCGGCGCCGGGCCATCCGCCACCTGGAGAAGGGCCGCATGGTGATTCTGGCCGGTGGCACGGGCAACCCCTTCTTCACCACGGACACCGCCGCGGCCCTGCGGGCGGCGGAAATCGGGGCCGAGGTGCTGCTGAAGGGAACCCGGGTAGACGGCATATACGACGCCGATCCTCTCAAGGACAGCACCGCCACGAAGTTCGACGAGCTCAGCTACCGCGAGGTGATAGAGCGGCGGCTGCGGGTCATGGACACCACGGCGATTTCCCTCGCCATGGAAAACGACCTGCCCATTGTGGTCTTCAACGTCAGGGAAAGCGGCAACATCGCCCGCATTCTTCGCGGAGAGCGGGTGGGCACTCTCGTGAGGAGCGGCCAGTGAAAGACCAGATCATAGCCGAATCCAAAGATAGAATGATCAAATCTCTCAAGGCACTTGATGTCAGCTTCGGCCGCATTCGCACCGGGCGCGCCTCCCTGAGCCTTCTCGACGGCGTGCGGGTGGACTACTACGGCAGCCAGATGCCCCTGAACCAGATCGCCTCCCTCTCCATCCCCGAGCCGCGGGCCATACTTATCTCCCCGTGGGACTCCAAGGTCATCGGAGAAATCGAACGCGCCCTGCTCAAGTCGGAGCTGGGCCTTACGCCCATGAGCGACGGGAAGATCGTCCGCATAAACATCCCGGCGCTGACCGCGGAACGCCGCAAGGATCTGGCGAAGGTGGTGCGCAAGATGGCCGAGGAAGCCAAGGTGGGCATCCGCAACATCCGCCGCGACGCCAACGAACTGTTCAAGGATCTCAAGAAAGAGAAAGAGATTTCCGAAGACGAGCAGTTCCGCGCCCAGGAAGACGTCCAGAAGCTGACCGACGATTACATAAAGAGAATAGACGAGGCGCTGGGCGGTAAGGAAAAAGAGATCATCGAGTTTTAGGTGGAGTAACTACCGGATGTCAAAACAAACTCGTGGCGCTTCTCCAATCTGTCTTGATGAAGGTTTTTTTGAAGAGGAACACTCGAATGTAATCTGCATACGTAGTCGTCGCCGTCGCCGAATCGTGTTCGGATGGTATGGTGGGAAGTTCTCACATCTGGATTGGCTGCTTCCGTTGCTGCCAGAGTGCCATCATTATTGCGAACCCTTTGCTGGTTCTGGCGCCGTGTTGCTCAATCGGGACTCGTCTCCGGTCGAGACTTATAATGATATCGATGGGGACGTGGTGAACTTTTTCCGGGTGCTGCGCGACTATCACGAAGAACTGATCCGGGCCATTGCCCTGACGCCATTTTCCCGCGAGGAATACCACCGCGCCATTTATGGTTCCACGCACGGAATCAGCGAAGTGGAACGCGCGAGGCGCTTCTACATCAAGGCGCGCCAGACCCGCACCGGCCTTGCTCAGACAGCCTCGCTTGGACGTTGGGCAAACTGTAAGGACACCAGCCGCGCCGGTATGTCGGGGGTTGTGTCGCGCTGGCTCGGTGGCGTGGATGCCCTCGATGAGATTGCCCAACGGCTTATCCGCGTTCAGATCGAGAACCGCCCCGCCGTCGATGTGATCCGGCTTTATGACAGCCTTGGCACGCTGTTTTATTGCGATCCGCCCTACTTGCACGCTGCGCGCGGGGACACCAAGGCTTACGGTTTCGAGATGGACGAAAGCCAGCATCGGGAGTTCGCGGCAGCCGTCAACGAGTGCAAGGGCAAGGTGGCCGTATCGGGCTACGATCATCCGTTGATGGATGAGCTTTTCAGGCCGGACCATTGGCTCAAGACCCTGGGTGCGAACAAGACCATCCATTCCACGAAGGGTACCCGGCAAGAAGGGCTGTGGACGAACTTCAACCCGGTAAGCCAAGAGAGCCTTTTTTAAGTGGCGACACAACAACAAACGCCCGAACAAATCTTACGGGTCATCCATGACCGGGCTGCCGCGAAACTTGGCCAAGTTGAACGAACCGGATTCAGCCGTCAATCAGACCCTCAAAGAGGCATTCCTTGCCTTGCGCCAAGCAGCGGAGAGTGGCGAATGAAGGCTGATTTTGCCAGTGACGGCTCGCTACCCCGGTGCCCGACAAGCTCATAGGACACCGATGCAGGATCCGCCCCCCACATTCCCCACGAGAGAGAAGCTGCCCCGGCACGTGGCCATCATTATGGATGGCAACGGCCGCTGGGCCCGTGGCAAGGGCCTGAGCCGGCTGGCCGGCCATCGCCAGGGGATGGACTCCGTGCGGGCCGTGGTGGAGGCCTGCCGGGAGTGGGGCATCGGCTACCTCACCCTATTTGCCTTCAGTGAAGAGAATTGGGGCCGCCCCCGGCCCGAGGTCACGGCGCTTATGGCCCTGCTGCGAATCTATCTGCGCAGCGAGATCCGCCTGATGAAAGACCAGGGCATCCGTTTGCGGGCACTTGGGAACATCACCCGCCTGCCCAAGGCGGCCCAGCGCCTGTTGCGCGAGGCCATGGACGAAACGGCGGGCGGGCAAGGCATGGTGCTCTCCCTGGCCCTCAGCTATGGGGGGCGAGATGAAATCATCCGGGCCGCCCGGAGACTGGCGGCCGAATGCCTCGCCGGCCGCCTTCGGCCTGAAGACATAGACCAGGCGGATCTGGCCCGCGGGCTCGACACCGCCGACATGCCCGACCCCGACCTGCTCATCCGCACCAGCGGGGAGCGGCGGGTCAGCGACTTCATGCTGTGGCAGATGGCCTACAGCGAGATCTACATCACCGATACCTACTGGCCCGATTTCCGCAAGCCGCAACTGGCCGCCGCCCTGGAAGACTACAGCCGAAGGGAGCGGCGCTTCGGCCTTACGGGGGAGCAGGTGCGCGGGGAGACCTCAGGCTGTTGAGAAAAAACGCCCAACTGGCTGGAGTAGCGCGCATGCCCGCTCAGTTGCTGCGGTGGCTGACGGCCGCCGTCCTGGCGCCGCTGCTGGTGGTGCTTATTCTGCTCGGCCCCCGCTGGCTTTTCGTGCTGCTGCTGGTGGTCACGGTCGCCGTTGCCCTGCGGGAGTATTTTCGCATGATCTCCCCCGAGGCCGGCGCCCGCGGCTGGTTTTGGACGGCGGTAGGCTCGGCTCTGCCCCTTTGCTTTGCCCTGGGGGGGCCGCGAGAGGTGCTGGCCGCCGTCGCCCTGGGAACAGTCGTCTTCTGTGTCGTTTTCGTGTTGAAGGGCGATGTTCGGCCCTCTATACTTGACATATTGGGCCGGGAGCTGACCGGCCCGGCCTATGTGGCGCTGTTACTTTCATATTTCGTCTGGCTGCGCGACCTTGGCTCCGGGCGCCAGTGGGTGCTGTTTGTCATGACCGTGGCCTTCGCGCAAGACACCGGGGCCTACTATGCCGGCCGGACCATAGGCGGGCGCAGGCTCTGCCCCACCCTGAGCCCCGGAAAGACCGTGGCCGGGGCCGTGGGGGGGCTGGCGGCGGCGGTGGTGGTGGCCTATGCGGCAGGCAGGTTTTTTCTCACTCCACGGCTGGACCTGGGCTCGATTCTGGCCCTGGGCCTGTTAATCGGCGGCGGCGGCCAGATGGGGGACCTCTTCGAGTCACTCGTCAAGCGGGCCTCCGGCGTAAAGGACTCCGGCAGGCTGCTGCCCGGCCACGGTGGATTGCTGGACCGCATAGACAGCCTTATTTTCTCGGCGCCGCTGGTCTACTATTTCATCTCGTTCCGGCTCTGAGCAAGCCCTGTGGATCGCCCGCGTGCGCGGGCGTGGATTGATAATGAAGAACATTTCCATTCTGGGTTCGACCGGCTCCATCGGGACCAGCGCGCTGTGCGTGGTGCGTCGCCACCCCGACAGGTTTCGGGTGGTGGGGCTCGCGGCTGGCAGAAAAAATCTGGAGCTGTTGGCCAGGCAGGTGGCCGAGTTCTCCCCGCTGGTCTGCTCGGTGGCCGACGGCGCGCGTGCGGCGGAGCTGAGGGCGCGGCTTCCCAAGGGATGCCCCTGCCGGGTGCTGAGCGGCCCGGACGGTAGCGTGGCCGTGGCGGTGCTGCCGGAGGCCGAGATGGTGGTCTCGGCCATAGTCGGGGCGGCCGGGCTGGCGCCTACCTACGCGGCCATAGAGGCGGGCAAGAGAATCGCCTTGGCCAACAAGGAAACGCTGGTCATGGCCGGCGAGATCATAATGCGCGAGGTGGAGCGACGCGGGGTGGAGCTGCTGCCGGTAGACAGCGAGCATTCGGCCATCTTTCAGTCGCTCGAGGGGCACCAACGGCAGGACGTCCACCGCATCATCCTCACCGCCTCGGGCGGGCCTTTCCTGAATCGCCCCAAGGAAGAGCTGAGCGGGGTAACGCCCGAGGAGGCCTTGAACCACCCTCGCTGGAAGATGGGCCCCAAGGTGACGATAGACTCATCGACCCTCATGAACAAGGGGTTGGAGTGTATAGAGGCCCGCTGGCTCTTTGCCATCCCGATGGATAAGATTCAGGTGTGCATCCATCCGCAGAGCATAATACATTCCATGGTGGAATATATAGACGGCTCGATAATCGCTCAGCTTGGCGTGCCCGACATGCAACTTCCCATCGCCTATGCCCTCAGCCGGCCCGACCGGCTGGAGCTGGACGTGCCCCGGTTGGATCTGTTCGAGGTGGGCAAGTTCACTTTCCTGCGCCCAGACCTCGACAAGTTCGGCTGCCTGCGCCTGGCCTTTCAGGCGGCGGCGGCGGGCGGGGCGCTGCCCGCCGTGCTGAACGCGGCCAACGAGGTGGCGGTGAACGCCTTTTTGAGCCGGCGCATGGGCTATGGGCAGATTCAGGAGTTGGTGGCATCGGTAATGCATGAGTGTGATCTTGCGGCTCCTGGCTCTATCGAAGACGTCCACGCCGCGGACTTTTGGGCCCGCCGGAGGGCTGAAGAACTCGTTTGCCAGCCTCGGGGAGGCTCATTCAGGGGTTCATCTTGTTGTTTTTGAACAACATTCTAGCCGCCCTGGTCGTGTTGGGACTTCTGATCCTTGTCCACGAGTCCGGCCACTTCATCGCGGCCAAGCTCCTTGGGGTCGGAGTCCGGCGTTTTTCCTTGGGGTTCGGGCCACGGCTCCTGAGCCGCAAGGTACGCGACACCGAGTACTGCATATCGGTCGTCCCCTTCGGCGGCTACGTCAAGATGGTCGGAGAAGTGCCCGGCGAGGAACTGGACCCGGCTGACCTGCCCCGTTCCTTTACCCACAAGCCGCTGCTCAGCCGCTTCACCATTGTGCTGGCGGGACCGCTGTTCAACATGATTTTTGCCTGCCTGGTCTTCTGCGGAATCTTTGCCGTTCATGGCGTGCCGGTGTACAGCCCGGAAATCGGCGGGGTACAGGCGGGGATGCCCGCGGCGCGGGCCGGGCTCCTGAAGGGCGACGTCGTCGTGGCCATTGGGGGGAAGCCGGTCAACGACTGGGAGCATCTCTCCGAGGCCATTCGGGCGAACGCGGGCGGGAAGCTGGCCATCATGGTGGAACGCGGTGGCAAGTACCTTGCCGTCGAGGTCAGGCCGGAGACGCGGGTCGTGCCGAACATGTTCGGAGAGAAAGAGTCCAAGCCGGTCATCGGGGTTGCGGCGGCCGGGAAGGTCGTCGTCCACCGGGTGGGCGCGCTGGCGGCCATCGGGCAGGGCGCGGGCAAGACCTACGAACTGACGGAGATCACCATCCTCAGCGTGGTCAAGCTCATCCAGCGGGTATTGCCCGCCGATACCTTGGGCGGCCCTATCATGATCGCCCAGATTGCGGGTCAGACCGCCCAACAGGGCCTGATGACCGCGATGCTTTTTGCCGCGTCGCTCAGCATCAACCTGGGGGTGCTCAACCTCCTGCCCATCCCGGTACTGGACGGTGGCCACCTCATGTTTTTCGGGATAGAAGCCCTCATGGGGCGGCCGGTTTCCCTGCGCAAGCGCGAGGTTGCCCAGCAGGTGGGCCTGTTCCTCATTCTTTCCCTTATAGTCTTCGTCTTCTACAATGACATTTCACGCATCGCCTTTGATTGAGTTTTTTCAGGGACCATAATTGAAAATCCTGGCCATAGACACCTCCAGCCCGGCGGGCAGCGTGGCCCTGGCCGAAGATGGTCGGCTCATCGCCGAGCTTCTGCTAAATGTTGATTACACCCATTCCCGCCGCCTTATGCGCGACGTGGACCTGCTGCTCCGGGCCGTCAACCTGGAGCTGAAAGACCTTGACGGCTTCGCCCTGACCCTGGGCCCCGGCAGCTTTACCGGACTGCGTATAGGGGTGGCAACCATAAAAGGCCGGGCCATGGTGGCCGACAAGCCCGTGGCCGGCGTGCTGACGCTGGACGCCCTGGCCCAGAACCTCTTCGCCCCGGCGGGCGAGGCGTGGGCGCTTATAGACGCCCGCAAGGCGGAGGTGTTCGCGGCGCGTTACCTCTCTGAGCCGGGAGGCATGGCGCGGGTCGGAGAGCCACTGCTGCTGGCCCCGGAGGAGCTTGCGGCCCGGGTGCCGGGTGCTGCCGTGGTGCTGGGCAGCGGGGTGCCGATATGCGAAGATGCCTTGCGGCGGATTCATCCCGATCTGCTGGTGGCACCACGCCATCTTTGGCACATCAGGGGCGCGGCGGTGTGTGAGCTGGGGCGGCGCGAACTAGAGTCGGGGCACACCGAAGACCTGGCCGGTTTTGGGCCGGTTTATTTACGACCGTCGGAGACTGAGTTCAAGACGCCATAGAATGGGAATTTTTCCCGACAGAGCCCAGCCTTGGCCGGAGATTCAGCAATGACCGAGCCTTCCCCTGCTTTGAGGCAAGACACGCGCTCCCACGCCGCGCCGTACTATCTCCTGCTCTCCATGCGCCCCGGGCAGTGGGTGAAGAACTTCTTCGTGCTCACTCCGCTCCTGTTTTCCGGCCACCTATTTCAGACCACGGCGGCGGCTCGGGCACTGGGCGCCTTTCTACTGTTCTGCCTGGCCTCCGGGATGGTCTATCTCCTTAACGACCTGGTAGACCTCGAACGAGACCGGAAACACCCCCTGAAGATGTCGCGGCCGCTGGCCTCCGGGGCGCTGAGCCCGAGGCTGGCGGTCCTGTTCTCTCTGGCCATGCTGCCACCGGTGGTTGCGGGTTCCTGGTGGCTGAGCCGGGCGCTGCTCATGATCATCAGCCTTTACGCGGTCAACAACATTCTCTATTCTTTCTTTCTCAAGCATCTGGTAATCGTCGATGTGATGTCGATATCCCTGGGGTTCATTCTGCGGGTCATGGCGGGCAGCGAGGTGATCGGGGTGCCGCATTCCTCCTGGCTGTTGCTGTGCACGGGGCTACTGGCACTTTTTCTGGGTTTCGGCAAGCGGCGCCATGAGCTCGTGCTCCTGGAGGGCGACGCCGGCTCGCACCGCCAGGTGCTGGACCACTACGGCACCCGTTTCCTGGACCAGATGATCGCCGTGGTGGCGGCCTCTACCGTCATTTCCTACGCGCTCTATACCATGTCGGCCCAGACCTTGAGCAAGTTCGGCACCGACAAGCTGGTCTACACCACGCCCTTCGTGCTCTACGGCATCTTTCGCTACCTTTACCTGATTCATCAGCGCAACCAGGGAGGCAGCCCCACCGAGGTGGTGCTGCGTGACCGGGCTATAATCCTCAACGTCTTGCTCTGGGGCCTGTCCTCGGGGCTTATCATCTACTGGAGGCCATAGATTTGATTCGTGGTCAGGTGGCGGTCATCAAGACCTCGCCGCAAAATGTGCTGGAGGACTGTGCCCACGCCCTGGAGACGGCCGGGGTGCGCCAGGCTCTCACCCCTTCGGCCACTACTATTCTCAAGGACAATATTTCCTGGCACTTCCCCTTCCTTTCGGCCAACACCACCCCCTGGCAGCTCGAGGGGGCCATTCTGGGGCTTCGGGAGGCGGGCTACCGCGATCTGGTGGCCGTACACAACAACACGGTCGTCACCGACCCCTTCCGAGGGGGGACACTCAACCGGCTTACCCCGCTTTACATAAAGTACGGGGTAGAGGAACGATACAACTTCAGGGAAGACATGAAGTGGGTTCAATACAGGCCCAAGGGGCGAATGCTGGCCCTCGACGCAATCTACCCGGAGGGGATTACCATCCCGGAGTATTTCTTCGGCAAGAACGTATTTCATCTGCCCACAGTGAAGTGCCACATCTACACCACGACCACCGGGGCCATGAAGAACGCCTTCGGGGGGCTGCTCAACACCAGGCGGCACTACACCCACAGCGTCATTCACGAAACGCTGGTGGATCTGCTGCGTATTCAGCAGGAAATCCATACCGGGATCTTCTGCCTCATGGACGGGACCATCTGCGGCTGCGGCCCCTGCCCGCGGACGATGATCCCGGTGGAGAAGGACTACATGCTGGCTTCGGCCGATTCAGTCGCCATAGACGCCGTGGCCGCCAAGATGATGGGCTTTGACCCCATGTCCATAAAATATATCAGGCTGGCCCACGAAGCCGGTCTCGGAGTGGGCAGGCCGGCCGATATTAAAGTCGTGGGGGAAGACATATCCAGTGTCGATTTCCGCTTTTGGGTGGGCAAGAACTTTGCGGCCAAGTTCGGCCACGCCTTGTGGTTCAGCCCCCTGAAGGTATTCCAACGGTTGCTTTTTCACACGCCCCTGGTATATGCCTTCGTATTCGGATCCTACTTTTATCATGACTTCTTCTGGTGGCCGGTGAAGGGGAAGGCTATTCAGCGGCAGGTGCGCCACGGCCGCTGGGGGCGATTGTTCGATTCGTATCCCGAGGGAGAGGGAAATGTACAGGACCAAGGAGCCAGACCAACTGCACATCCGAGAAAAGCTTGAGGAACGCGAGCAGCGCACTCTCTGCCCGCAGGCTCAGCTCTCCGCCAAGACCCAGGGCAGGCGGATTCCCGAGCCCGAGTGCAGCATGCGGCCCGCCTTCCAGCACGACCGCGACCGCATCCTGCATTGTAAGGCTTTCAGGCGACTGAAACACAAGACCCAGGTGTTTCTGGCGCCCACGGGGGATCACTACCGCACGCGTCTCACTCACACCCTCGAGGTCGCCCAGATTGGCAGAACTATCTGTCGCGCTCTCGAGCTGAACGAAGACCTGGCCGAGGCGATTGCCCTGGGCCACGATCTGGGGCATACCCCCTTCGGGCACTCCGGGGAGGCCGTGCTCGACGAGATATTCCCTGGAGGCTTTTCCCATCAGGAGCAGAGCCTGCGGGTGGTCGACCTCCTGGAGCGGGACGGCCGGGGGCTCAACCTGACCATGGAGGTCAGAGACGGTATCCTCAAACACTCCAAGGGCAGGGGGGTAATAATCACGGCCAGCGAGGAAGACCGCCCCGCTACCCTCGAGGGCCAGGTGGTGCGGGTGGCCGATATCATCGCCTACATAAGCCACGACATCGAAGACGCCATACGCGGCGGGGTCGTAGCTACGGAAGACGTGCCGGAAGAGTGTCGTCTGATCCTGGGCGATACCCACTCCGCGCGGCTCAACAGCATGGTGCGGGACCTCATCTGCCAAACCATGGAGAAGGACATGCGGTTGGGCCTCTCGGAGGAAATACACGGGGCGATGCTGAAGCTGCGCGACTTCCTCTACGAGAACGTCTATGAGAACCCCAAGGTGAGGGCGGACTTTATCCGCGCCAGGAGGGTGGTGGCGGACCTCTACGAGTATCTGCTGGACTCCGAGGAGGCAACGCGGTCGGCTGAAACCGGATCCACTCCCGAACGCTATGTCTGCGACTATATTGCCGGCATGACCGACCGCTATGCCCTGAACCTCTACCAGAAGGTGTTTCTGCCCAGGCCGTGGCTGAGTACTTAGCGGCCCGTTGAAAAACTTCTTTCGCGCAGCCTGTTCAAAAACGCCCACATGCCAGGCGCGCGAAATCCTGAGGCCTGATTCAGGATAAGTGCAACGCCGCAGATGGGTGTTTTTCAACAGGCTGCTAGCGGCGCCACCGGAAATACCCGCGATGATGCGGGTGGGTGACGCCGCCGGCATGACGGAGAGCTATCAGGAGTGCTGCTCCTTGGGCCGGGGCGCCCTGACGACGAAGGTCAGGGCGGCGCCGAGAGCGCACAGGACCGCGGCCACCAGGAAGGCACCATGGTAGCTCTGGCAGACGAAGTTCTTGGTGCAGGCCAGGCCCTTTTCCATTGCCGCGTAGGTGAAGGACTTGCCGTTGGTCATGAAGTAGGCGGCAAGTTGCGGCCCCAGTAGCCCCCCCGCCCCATAGGCGCTGAAGACGAAGCCGTAGTTCACCCCGAGGTTCTTGGTCCCGAAGTAGTCGGCCGTGATCGCGGGGAAGATCGCCAGGAACCCTCCGAAGCAGAACCCGACCACGTAGCTGAAGGCGGTGAGGGAGGCATCCGACCTGTCGATGAACAGCAGGCTGAGGGCGCACAGCAGAAAAGCCCCCGCCAGGGTCAGCATGCGCCCCAGGGCATCGGAGACTTTGCCCCAGATGATCCGCCCCGTCGCGTTGAAGACCGCGATACCCGCCACCAGCGAGGCCCCGGCCGCGCCGGCATCGCTCACCTGGTCGGCGGCGATGGCGTCGAAGCGGCCCAGGAAGAGCGATTGCATGGCGGGGGAAGCCTTCATGATGACCTGCAGCCCGGCGGCGCAGGCAAAGAAGTACATGAGCCAGATGACGTAGAACTGCGGGGTGGCCAGCATCTCGTGCCAGTTGTAGTCTGCCCGCCGTGCCGCGCTGCCGGCGGCAGGCCGCGGTGGGTTCCAGCCGGCCGGCTTCCACCCCACCGGGGGGTTGATGAGCAGTTGCGCCCCCAGGACCACGGCCACGAGGAATATGGCGCCGAGCACGGCGAAGGTGTTGAAGATGCCCACCTTCGGCAGGTCAAAGAGGCTGAGCCTCAGTCCCAGGATGGTCAGCTTGTAGGGACCACCGGAAATCAGGGCCTTGGCCAGAGGGGCGAAGAAGATGGCCCCCGCGCCGAAGCCGGCCACCGCCAGGCCGGTAGTCAACCCGCGTTTATCCGGAAACCACTTGATGCAGGTGGCCACGGGGCACACATAGGCCGCGCCTATGCCGGCCCCTCCCAGGACGCTGAAGGTAAAGATCAGCCAGGTGAGGGCCGTGGACGGGGCCATGTCGCCGGTAAACCTGGCCAGAATAAGCCCCGCGCCCAGTACCAACCCCCCGAAGGTCGTCACCCAGCGGGGGCCGATCTTGTCCTGCACGCGGCCGGCGATTATGACCGCCAGGGCAAAGACCGCCAGGACAATATTGGCCGGGTAGGTAACCTGAGACCCCGTCCAGGTGGGAAAAACCTCCTTCAGAGGCGCCTGAAAGACGCTCCATATGTAGACTGCGCCAAGGCTGATCTGGATGATCAGCGTGCCGGCCACTACCAGCCAGCGGTTCATCACCTTCTCTTGCATATTTCCCGAAGCCTCCTCAGCCGAGATGTGTTGCCCTTATTGCTAGTCCTGCCAAGCAAGTAAGAGCAAAGTTTGTCTCGCCCGGCGGCAGCCGTCAAGGTGTGGCGGGCCTTAATTTAAGCCCTAATGTCTTGTCCGCTTCGCTGTATTCAATTCCGGTGCCCAAATGCCCGCGGCGGCTATGAAAGAATGGGAAT
>JAZDOA010000121.1:0-28967 GCA_043799175.1 Pseudomonadota bacterium
CAAGCGGTGGTTCTTCTTCATAGCCCCTCCAGGACTTTCACCCATTGGGTGAAGCTTTGAAGTGACCATTATGCCAGTAACTTCGCTATTCCACAGCATAAAATTGCATCTATGTAAATCTTAGCCGGAGATTAGGGAGCCATTTGAACCTCCGCCCGCGGTCGTTATTTTTTTTCGTCGAGGGCCTGGGCGACCTCTTCGGCGACCAGCCTGGCGGCCTGACGAGGACTGGAGTGCTCCCTTATGGGGCGGCCCACCACGAGGTAGTCGGCACCGGCAAGGATGGCGTCCCTTGGCGTCGCTATCCTCTTCTGGTCATCATTGGCCACGCCCGCCCAGCCCGGCCTTATGCCTGGAGTCACCACCAGCAGGTCGGGATATTCCTGTTTGACGCGCCTGACCTCTTGGCCCGAGCAGACGATTCCGGCGCAGCCGGCCCTTTGGGCCAGACCGGCGCGAAGCAGGACCAGGCTTCCCGGATCAATCATGTACTCTCGCCTGAATCCCAGACCTTCCAGATCCTCGCCATTCAGATTGGTGAGAACGGTAATAGCCAATATGCCAGTATGCTCCGGCGCGGCATCGGTGGCCGCCTTCAGGCTGGCGTACCCCACGGAGGAATGGATGGTAACAAACCTGGGACACCATTGCAGGGCGGAGTGCATCGCCTCCACGACCGTCCGGCGGATGTCGTGGAACTTCAGGTCCAGAAAGATGCGGATCGGCGCGAATTCCTGGAGCAGGAAACCCAGAAGCGGATGTCCTTCCTTTACGAAAAGCTCCAGCCCGACCTTGAACAGGCCCACCTCGCCGCGCAGCTCCCGGATGAGCGCCTCGGCCTCCCGCCGCCCCGGAACGTCCAGCGGGAATATGACCTTCTCCCGAGCCGCTCTGAGCCGGTCCTCACCCATCTTACTTACCATTCTACTTCCCTAGGGCGGCCAGGGCAGCCCGCGCCTCCCTGGCGCCGTCAAACTGGCTGTTCAAGGCCAGCGCCTGCCGCAGGCATTCCTTGGCCTTGGCCTTGTCGCCCTTCCGGTAGTAGGTCATGCCCAGGTGGTAGTTGACGGAAGGGTCGCCCTTCAGCTTGCCCGCGGCCTCCCGCAGCAGCGGCAGCGCGGCGTCGAAGACGTTCTTCTTGTAATAGATCCAGCCCAGGGTGTCGGCGGCGCTCGGGTCTTCCGGCAGGGCCTGCCTCGCCGATTGCGCCAGGGTCAGCGCGACATCTATGTTGCCACCGTGCTCGACGTACAGGAAGGCCAGGTTGTTGGCCGCCGGGGCGAACCTGTCGTCTATGACCCGCAGCTTTTCGTAGGTGGCGATGGCCTCCTTGAATCGGCCCCCTTCCTGATAGAGCACGGCCAGGTTCATCATGACCGGCACACTCCGGGGCTGGATCCCGAGGGCCGCCAGATACTCCTTCTCCGCCTTGTCCGTGGTGCCCGCGCGCTTGTACAGAGCGGCCAGCGCCAGGTAGGGCTCGCTCAGCCTTGGGTCGAGGGCCAGGGCCTTCCTGAAGGCCGCCTCCGCCTCGGCGGCAAGCCCCAGGGTGAGGCAGGTCTGGCCCAGCAGGTTGTACAGCCGGGCGTTCTTGGGAGAGCGGGCGATCTGCTCCTGACAGCGCTTGAGGGCCGACCGCGGCTCGGGGCCGTGCAGAAGCGTGGTGACCAGGTCGGCCATCACGTCCGCCAGATCGGGATTGCGCTTCAGGGCCTCCTCGAACCGGGACTGGGCGCGCCTGGTGTCCCCTTTCAGCGCGGCCAGCACTCCCAGGCGATGATAGCCCGCCGGGGAGTTGGGGGACATCTCCACCAGCCGCTGATAGTACCTACCCGCTTCCTCCAGCTTATTCTGGGCCGTGGCGACATTGCCCGCCAGAAGGAGGGCGCGGGGATCGTTCGGCCTCAGCTTAAGGGCATTGGCCGCGCTCTCGTGAGCCAGCTCCGCCGACTCAAAGCGCAGATAGAGGTCGCCCAGGGCCAGATGGACCTCGAAGTTGTTGCGGTCGTCGCTCAGGGCCTCCAACAGGCTCGCCTTGGCCTGCTTGACCTCTCCCTTGCTCAGTTGGGCCAGACCCAAAAAGTAGTGAACGTTGGAAAGCCGGGGCTCGTCCTTGATCAGTCGCTGCAGCAGCGCGATGGCCTCGTCGGCCTTGCCTTCCTGGAGGGCGATCTTGGCCTGAAGCAGGCGTCCTCCCAAGGACTTGGGGCGCTCCTTGAGCAAGGCATCCAGGGCGGCCTTGCTCTTGTCCCGCTGACCCAGAGCCAGATATATCTCGGCAACCTTGCCCTTGGCCTCGACGTTGTCGCCACCGAGAGCGGCCACTTTCTCGTAGCAGGCCAGGGCCTTGGCGGTCTGCCCGGTGCCGTGATAAAAGTCACCGAGGGCCATCCGCGGACCGGCGGCCTTGGGGTCAAGGGCCGTGGCGGCACAAAGGGCCTGCCCGGCCTTGGCGTTGTTGCCTTGCAGACCGTACAGCCTGGCCAGGGCGAAGAGCGGGTCCACACTCTTGGGGGCCAGCCGGGCGGCCTCCCGCAGCGTGGCCTCGGCGGTATCCATCCGGCCGTCGGCCGCATAAAAGCCGGCCAGAACCAGCCGCGCCGAGGTGTTTTGGGGCTCCACCCGCAAGGCCTCCAGAAAGGTACTTTCGGCGGAGGTCCTGTCTCCCTTGGTCAGATAGAGCCGGGCCAGGGTCACGTAGTTGGCGGCCCTCCTCGGGTCGAGCTCGATGGCCTTCCTGTTTTCGGCTATGGCCCCGTCTTCATCGCCAGCCTGGAGTCTGATCCCGGCAAGCAGCAGGTGGCCCTTGGCGTTGCCGGGGTTCTTCGCCAGCACCAGGTCCGCCTTGGCCTTGGCCTCCTCCGGCTTGCCCCCCAGCAGCAGCATCTCGCCGATGAGCAGGTGGGCATCGAGGTTGTCCGGCTTCAGCTCGGTCGTCTTGAGCAGGGCCGCGTAGGCCTCGCCCGGCTGTCGCAGGTTCAAGTAAGCCTGGGCCATATGAAAATAGGCCTCGGCGTGTTTGGGTTCGTTCTGGATCACGTTGCGATATTCGATGACCGCCTCGGCGTACCTGCCGCGCGCGGAATACTCTTCGGCCCGTTTGAAGTGTTCCGCCGCCTTCTGCGTGGGGCTGGAGCATGCTTGCAAAGAGACGGCCAAGAGGCAGGCGGCAAGCAGCGCGGCAATTGATCCGGAAAGTCGCATCTGTCCCTCCAGGGGAGCGAAATCACAAAGGTTTTTGGCTTGATTATCGCATAACCGCAGTCTCGTCAACAGAATTTATTCCGTTGTGTTAGCCTGGCGCATGAACAACGACAGCGGGCAACCACCACACCAGGAGAAGGAGGAGGCACGGGGCGCGGTGGCGGCGGCCGGGAATCGGCTCAAGGTCATCAAGTACGCCGAGGACATCGTTCAGGAGAAGACGGTCAAGAGTATCGAGGACGCCTTCTTGCTGGAAGAGGGTCCGGGAGTGCTCTGGATCGACGTGGAAGGGCTGGGCGCGCCCGCGGTCATCGACAGGATCGGCGCTCGCTTCAACATTCACCCCCTCCTGCTGGAAGACATCCGCAGCCTCCGGCAACGGCCGAAGATAGACGACTTCGACGACTATCTCTTCGTGATCCTTAAAACCCTCTCCCCCGCCCGGTCGGGCAAGGGCGTCAGGACATCACAGACCAGCCTGGTCATTGGTCCCCACTATCTGGTTTCCTTCCAGGCCGAGGGAGCGGACCTGTTTGAGCCGGTCAGGCAGCGGATAAGGAACGGCAAGAGCCGCCTCCGGGCAGCCGGAACGGACTACCTCGCTTACGCCCTGATGGACACCATCATAGACGAATACTTTCTGGTGCTGGAGCAGATTGGGGAAGACATAGACAGCCTGGAAGAACACCTGATAACGAACCCCACCCGCAAAACGCCGCGGAGCCTGCACGGCCTCAAGCGCCAGATCATTTCCGCGCGCAAGGTGGTGTGGCCGCTCAGAGAAGTCATTAGCATGCTGGAGAGAAGTGAGTCTCCCCTGCTGAAAAAAGAGACCCGGATGTATCTGAGAGACTTGTACGATCATACCATACAGATAATAGACACCGTGGACACCTACAGAGACATGCTATCCAGCATGATGGACATCTACCTCTCCAGCATCAGCAACCGCATGAATGAAATCATGAAAGTCCTCACCATCATTGCCACTATTTTCATTCCACTGACCTTCATCGCCGGAGTTTATGGCATGAACTTCCGTTACATGCCGGAGCTGGAATGGCACTGGGGCTACTATATGGTCCTTGGAATCATGTTTGCCATAGCCGCTCTGATGCTCTTGTTTTTCCGGCGGAGAAAATGGCTCTCTTGACTATTTCCCGCGCCAGCTTCGGAGCGCTCAGTCCACCAGTTCGACGGACTCGATCATCACGGGCGTGACGGGCACGTTCTCGTAGTGCCCGAGGGTCTTGGTGGGTACCGCGACGATTTTGTCCACGACTTCCATCCCCTTGGTCACCCGGCCGAAGACGGCGTAGCCAAAGCTCTGGGGGCTGGAGCCGCGGTGGTTGAGAAAGGCATTGTTTGCCACGTTTATGAAGAACTGGGCCGTGGCGCTATCCGGAACGTTGGTGCGGGCCATGGCTATGGTACCACGGTCGTTATTCAGACCGTTCGCGGCTTCGTTCTTGATGGAGGCTCGGGTAGGCTTCTCCGCCATGGTGGGGGTAAAGCCGCCGCCCTGGAGCATAAACCCCGGAATGACCCGGTGGAAGACGGTCCCCTTGTAGAAGCCGTCCTTCACGTAGGAAAGGAAGTTGGCGACCGTTACGGGCGCCTTGTCCGGATAGAGCTCCAGGGTTATGTCTCCCGCGCTGGTCTTCAGCACTACCTTGGGGCATGCTTGAGATTGACCCTCACCCGCCATGGCCACCGTGGCGGCGCCCAACAGCGGCAAGAGCGTGAAGAACAGGATTAAGTGCGCCTTCATGTTGCCCAACCTCCCGTGAGTTCAGACGAAGAATGCTACCACGGAAGGGGCCGTCTGGCCAGGGATTCCGACAGGCCGTCTCCGACCGCCCGGCCGCGGTGCCCGCATGCCCAGTACCCTTAGCCAGGGATTTAGAGGCCGGTGGCGCTTGTTGACAGCGAGCGCCTGGTAATTTACTCTCCCCTGACGTTGGGGGAACATGATGGACATTGTCGCCATAACCGCCCGAGACCTGCCCGATGCCTGGTTCCAGTGTGTTTACCAAATCATCGAGTACGGACACCGCTACCACATAGACCGCGGCTCTTACGCCGGCCAGGAGCGCCTGGAGTTCGACTACGTCACGGTCCGCGTCAAGTACCCCGGCACCCGCCCGCTGATCCCTGACATCCCGGCTTCTCTGGGCATCCCGAACCCCGTGGCCGAGGGCTACGTGGAGGAGTATCTTCCCTATTTGATGACCCCGGCCAAGGGTCCCAACGAAGACTACACCTACGGCGAGCGCATCGCGGGCTGGGAGTGGCTGGCGCGGTCCGAGGGCGGGGCGTGCAAGCCCCGCCTGGTCAACCAGATTGAAGAAGTCATCCGCATGTACCGGGAAGAGGGAGAGGGAACCAATCAGGCCTGCATCAACGTGGCCCTGCCTTCTGATATCCTGCTCGAGGATCCACCCTGCCTGCGGCTGATCGACACCCGCGTCCGCTACGGCACCCTTCACTTCATCGTCTACTTCCGCTCCTGGGATCTCTGGAACGGTTTCCCCGCCAACCTGGGAGGCCTCCAGCTTCTCAAGGAGTACATGGCGGCTGAAATCGGGGTGCAAGACGGCGAAATCATCGCCTCCAGCAAGGGCTTGCACCTCTACGACTACGTTTGGGAGCTGGCCAGCCTGCGTACCGGGCGCGCGGCCCAGATGGAGTTGGCCCTCCGCGGACCGAATGGGCGGGGAAAATGAAGGTCCGGCTGGGGATAGAGCGCTTTCTGGCCCACCCCCCCAAATGGGCGTCGGGAGCCAGGCTGGGGCTGGTGTGCAATCAGGCCTCGGTAGACGGCAGATTCCGCCATGCGGCAACTCTGGTCCGGGAGCGCTTCGGGGGGCAACTGAAGTGTCTCTTCTCCCCTCAGCACGGGCTCTGGGGCGAAAAGCAGGACAACATGGTGGAGTCCGCCGACTGTCACGACGCCGCCAGCGGGCTGCCCGTCTTCAGCCTTTACGGAAAGCGCAGGCGCCCCACGGCCGCGCAGTTCGCCCTGGCCGACTGGATTCTGCTCGACCTGCAGGACGTCGGCTGCCGCGTGTACACCTTTGCCTCCACCATGGCCTGCTTAATGGAGGAGGCCGCCAAGGCCGGCGTCGGCATAGCCGTGCTGGATCGTCCCAACCCCATCGGCGGCGTGGTCGTCGAGGGTCCCCTGCTGAAGGATGACTGCCGCTCCTTCGTCGGGGTGGCGCCCATCCCCATGCGCCACGGGCTGACCATGGGGGAGTTGGCGCGGTTCATAAAGGACTGCCAGGGGCTGCGGGACCTGCGGCTTGAAGTGGTGACCATGGCGGGCTGGCGGCGCCACATGCACTGGCCGGAATGTGGGCTGGGCTGGGCCATGCCCTCTCCCAACATGCCCACCTTCGATACCGCGCTGGTATATCCTGGGCAGGTGGCCCTGGAGGGAACCAACCTCTCCGAGGGCCGAGGGACCACCCGCCCCTTCGAGCTGTGCGGTGCCCCCTACATAAACCCCTTCCTCCTGGCCGAGCGCCTCGGCACCCACGGCCTGCCCGGAGTGGTATTCCGCCCGCTCTATTTCGAACCCACCTTCCACAAGTGGAGCGGCCAGTCTTGCGGAGGGCTCGACATAAGGCCCGTTAATCCCAAAACCTTCCGATCCTTCACAACCACTCTCGCCCTGCTGCGGGAGGTCCTCGCTCTCTGGCCCAAGGACTTCGCCTGGCGGCAGCCACCCTACGAGTACGAGACCGAACGCCTGCCCATTGACGTCATTCTGGGCGATACGGCCCTGCGGGCCGGCCTGGAAGCCGGATCACCCCTGGAGCAAATAGAATCTTCCTGGCGGCGGGAGCTGCAATCCTTCCTCCGGCGCCGGAGGGCATGCCTGCTCTACTGAAGAGTTTTTCAAGGGGTACATGAGGTGCCCTGGCAACAATAGTGGACACACCCGCTTGGTCAAGCAGCGGCCCACGGACCTGCGAGTGACTAGGCGAAAGGTGTGTTGACCGCCGCCCCTGCCCGGTGTTAGATAGCCCTGGCCTTCGTGTTTGTTTATTCGGCCGCAGGAGGCACTGCCCTGGCCGCGACTCTCTCGACACTGCTGCGCAAGAAACGAATCCGGGACATCATCGCCCAGTCGGAGGAGCCTGGCCAGCACCTCAAACGCACGCTCGGTGCCCTTGACCTGGTTGCCTTGGGCATCGGCTGCATCGTGGGGGCGGGCATTTTCGTCCTTACGGGGGTGGCGGCGGCGCAATACGCCGGGCCCGGCATCGTGCTCTCGTTCGTAATCTCCGGCTTGGCCTGCGCCTTCTCCGCCTTCGCTTACGCCGAGTTCGCCTCCATGATGCCCGCCGCCGGCTCCGCCTACTCCTATGCCTATGCCACTCTGGGGGAGATTTTCGCCTGGATCATCGGCTGGGATCTGGTGCTGGAATACTCGGTGGGGGCAAGCGCGGTGGCCGTGGGCTGGTCGGGCTACTTCAACAGCATCGTTCAGGCCGTGGGAATACACCTGCCCGAGGCGCTCATCAACGCCCCCGGCGCGGTCCCCGGAGCCTTGGTCAATCTGCCCGCCATGCTGGTGGTGGCCGCCACCACCCTGGTGCTGGTCATCGGCATCCAGGAAAGCAGCTCGCTCAACAAGATCGTGGTCGGCGTGAAGATCGCCGTCATTCTCTTCTTTATAGGCGTGGGGGCCTTCGCGGTACAGCCCGCCAACTGGAGGCCTTTCGCCCCATTCGGTTGGAAAGGCATCATGACCGGGGCGGCCATAGTCTTCTTCGCCTATATCGGCTTCGATGCCGTCTCCACCACGGCGGAGGAGGCCCGAAACCCCAAGCGCGACCTTCCCATCGGTATCATCGCCTCGCTGGCGATCTGCACCCTGCTCTATATAGCCGTGGCCCTGGTACTGACCGGCATCGTCCCTTATTACCGGCTCGACAGCCCGGCTCCCATGGCCGTGGCGCTCGAGGCCATCGGGCACGGCAGGGCCGCCCTACTGGTGGCCGTCGGCGCGGTTTCGGGCCTTACCAGCGTGCTGCTGGTAATGCTGCTGGGTCAGTCACGGGTCTTTTTCGCCATGGCCCGCGACAACCTGTTGCCGCCCCGCGCGGCGGCCGTTCACCCGCGGTTCCACACGCCATATCGCACCACCATATTCGCTGGCACGGCGGTGGCCTTGGCCTCCGGACTCCTGCCCATCGGGACTCTGGCCGAACTCTGCAACATCGGCACCCTTTTCGCCTTTGTGCTGGTGTCGGCCGGGGTGTTGGCGCTCCGGCGAACTCACCCAGACCGACCCCGCCCGTTCCGCTGCCCTGGGGTTCCCTTCGTGCCCCTGGCTGGCATCGGTTTCTGCCTGTATCTCATGGCCAGCCTGCCCTGGGAGACCTGGATGCGCTTCGTCGTATGGCTGGCGGTGGGCCTCGTCATATATTTCAACTACGGCATCAAACACAGCAGATTGGCCGAAGGTCAGGCCACGACTGAAAGAACACGACCCTTGCCAAAGACATGAAGACAACCTCCGCCCGACTCACCAACCCCGATGACTCTTCCCGCCTCGTGAAGGGGCTGGGCCTGCTCGACTCCACCGCCCTGGTCATGGGCTCCATGATAGGCTCGGGGGTGTTCATCGTCTCGGCCGACGTCGCCAAGCTGCTGCCCAACCCGGCGCTGATTCTGGCCTGCTGGGCGCTGGCGGGTCTGGTTACGGTCTTCGCGGCGGTCACCTACGGGGAGCTGGCCGGCGCCATGCCCAAGGCCGGCGGGCAATACGTCTATCTGCGAGAGGCCTACGGACCGCTCACCGGCTTCCTCTATGGCTGGACGCTCTTCCTGGTCATTCAGTCGGGCACCATCGCCGCGGTGGCCGTGGCCTTCGCCCGCTACCTGGACGTCTTCATCCCTCTGGGCCGGGTCTTCTTCTCCACCGACCTCCATCTTGGCGCCCTGACGTACACCCTCAGCCTGGATGCCAAACAGCTGGTGGCCCTGACCTGCATCGCGGGCCTTTCGTGGCTCAACTGCCGCGGGATACGCACCGGGGCGCTCATCCAGAACCTGTTCACCGCCGCCAAGTTGGCGGCCTTGTTCCTCCTCGTCCTGGCGGCCTTCACCATCGGCGCCGGAACCTGGGCTCATTTCCAATCACCGTCTTCCGGGCAGGGGCTCACGGCCGCGGCGGCCGCGGCCTTCAGCGCCACCCCGGGGGCCAGGAACGCCCTGGCCTGGCCGGTTGCGGGGTGGCTGGGCTTCGCCATGGTGGTGGGAGTGGCCATGGTGGGGCCGCTCTTTTCGTATGATGCCTGGAACAACCTCACCTTCACCGGGGCCGAGGTGCGCAACCCCCGCCGCAACCTGCCGCTGGCGCTCTTCCTGGGCACGCTCCTGACCACCCTGGTCTATCTGGCGGCAAATCTGGCCTATTTTTACGTCCTGCCGCTTTCGGAGGCGGCAGCCAGTGAACGTATCGCCGCCGCGGCCGCGGTGCGCATTCTGGGCAGCGCGGGCACCTACTTCATCTCCGCCGCCATCCTGGCCTCCACCTTCGGCTGCCTCAACGGTCTCATACTGGCCGGCCCCCGTGTCTACTACGCCATGGCGCAGGACGGTCTTTTCTTTCCCCGCATGGCTAGGTTGAACAAACGGGGCGCGCCAAAAACCTCCGTCATGGTCCAGGCCGTCTGGGCCTCGCTCCTCGCCCTCAGTGGTACCTATAGCCAGCTCCTCACCTACATCATCTCGGCGGCCCTGTTCTTCTACGTGCTTACAGTCTGCTCCCCCTTCGTCTTCCGCCGCCGGGGCCGGTCGCTGGGCCGGAGCGGCACCATCTTCCGCCTGGCCCCATTGCTCTATACGGCCACCGCCCTGGGCATAATGGCCGCCAATCTCGTCCTCGACCCCCGAAGCTCCTGGCCCGGATTTCTCATAATTGTCCTGGGGCTGCCAGCTTACTTCGCCTGGCGCAAGGCCCTGTAGTGGGAAGGGAACCTGCTCGTAACCGCGGGCACTCTCTTGGGGTACATCCTGTAGAAAATGCTCGGGCGGCTAGGGGTGGGAGAAATAAGTTTAATTATTTCCGAACGATCGCCATGATGCGTTATTTCCTCCATGGCATGGGTATTGCGTTCGGTCATGGAGGGGTGGAAACTATGATTACCAGGCAGAGGATGTCTATGAAGAATAGAATCTGGGCGGCGGCTATTCTGGCCCTGATCCTGCTCTTTTGGGCTTTTGTCCTGGCCACGCCCGTTCTGTCCGGCAGGCATGCCTACTCGCGTTACGCGGTCGTCGTCGCCGATAATTTTGGGCTGCTCGTTCCCGTAAGATGATTTCCTAATACCTCGAAACTGCTTTCCTCCGCAGAGAGAGGACCGTCTGCAACCAAGGCCCTGTCGGCAACGCCGACAGGCAACCGGCGCCCTCTAAGACGGTCTGGTCTTTACCAAAGCTGATGGGTGCCGGAGTCTGGCCGGCGGCCCTGCCGCCCCCTGCCACCCCCTGCCACCTGGCATTCTCGCGGATCCGGGGTATATTTCCTGAAGCGAGGTGCCGAAGGTAATGGTTGCTCAACTCATTGGAGTGGCGGGCTTTGCCGCGTCCTCCTTTGGCGTGGCCTTCTCGGGGGCTTTAATGCCCGGCCCTCTGCTGGTGGCCACGATGGATCTCAGCCTCCGCCACGGAGCCCGTTCGGGGCCGTTGCTCGTCCTGGGTCATGGGCTGCTGGAGCTGGGTCTGGTCATAATGCTGGCGGCCGGCCTGGGGCCGATCATCTCTCACCAGGCGGTGGTGGCCGCGGTGGCCTTGGCGGGTGCCGGGCTTCTGTGGTGGATGGCCGTGGGCATGGCACGGGCCGAGGGCCTCGGCACCCTGAGCGGGGCGAAGCTTCAAGGCCGCCTTCACCCCTTCTGGGCGGGCATCGTCCTTAGCCTGTTCAACCCCTATTGGGCGGTCTGGTGGGCCACCATCGGCCTGGGTTACATCGTGGCCAGCCGGCGTTTCGGGGCCGTGGGGCTGGCGGCCTTCTTCTGCGCGCACATCTGCGCTGATCTACTCTGGTACACCCTGGTTTCCGCCGCGGTGGCACGAGGCAAAAAAACCCTGCTCAGCGCCCGCTCCTTCAGGAGACTGGCTCGGGGTTGCGCCACTCTGCTGGCCGCATCGGGGGGTTTCTTCGCCTACACCGGAGCCAGGCTGCTGCTGTAGGCGCGAGCCGCGCCAGGCAGCCCCCGCCCTCGGGTAGCTTGACTACATTCTGGGATGCTGAGAGAGGGCGGCTTACAACCCAGGCCCCGTTGCCAACGGCAACGAGTAGCCAGCGCCCACTCTGGCGGTCCCGTAGCCACAAAGAGACCACGGGCGCTGAGTGTGGCCGGCGGCCTTGCCGCCCGCGCCCCTCGCTGAGGATCAAACATCACCAGCGGTGCAAGGGGCGCGAAATTGCCCGGTGCGACTCGCGCCCCTTAGCGGACTCCCATGGGATGCAGTCGCCGGCAGCGTGCCTCGTTAGGCTCTCTGAGGAAGGCGACGGCAGCCTCCACGGCCAGACCCTTCAGCCAGGAGACGGCATCGGGGTCGAGCTGCCAGCGGGAGTTGCTGGCCACCAGGGCCAGGGAGCGTCTCCAGCCCCGCAATTCGTGGAGCCTGACCGAACCCAGGAGGATGTTCTTCTTGGCCTGAAAGGGCATGGGTGAGGCAGCCAGCACCTGCTGGAGCAACAGGTCGTGCTGTTCGTTGTCGGCCCGGAGCAGATCCTCAGCCTCTCTGTAGTGGCTTTCGTCAATGTAGTGCTCGAAGCGAAGCTCCCAGTAGATGTGGCTGAGGCGGCCCCGGCGTTTGGTGGCCGACAGGGCGCTGGGCACGTAAAGGTTATGGGCGACGGTATCGGCCGCCAGGTGCGCCAGGTAGCCACAGGCATAGGCGCTCTGAGACTGGTTCTTGGCCAGCGAAGTCAGTCTGGAACCGACTTCCCAGCTGTGGGAGATGGCCGAGCGCCGCAGGTAACTCTTGCCTATCAGGATGTCGGGGCTCAGGCACCCGTAAAGGAAGCTCCGGGGACAACGCCGCAGGGCCTCGGCAACGTATGGAGCCAGGAGGGACAGATTGTCCAGCACTTGGTGCCCGGTATACATGTGGGTGCCGGGCCCCCAGGCCAGCGCCGAGCGCGTCGTCAAGAGCAACTCGGCCACGCAGACGGCGGCCAGCGCCAGTGAAAACCGAACCAGCATCACGCCCCGCTTCTTCATCAGAAAAAAAACCTGCTATTGCCGCCTGAGCCAGAAATCATTGGCCGAGAGAGGATCGTCTATTTTATAGCCCTCGGGGGTGGTTACCAAGGGGGCATGGTCGGCCTCGCTCGCTTCATGGATGAGGCGGTCAGCGGCCATGAAGGCCCCCAGCAACGGCCCGTGCGTTTTCACCGCCTCGGCCGCGTAGTGGGAGCAGCTGGGCCGGGAGGGGCAACGCGTGCCGTCCACGGGGGCCACGACCCGCTGCCACCCGTGCAGCAACGCGGTAAAGATGCCCCTTGCCGGGGAAGAGACCTCTGGCGCCTCCGGGTGTCGGGCAAAGTCCCAGGGGTCATTGAGTGACCCTGCGAGTGACCCCGCCTGGAGTGACCCGGCCCGCGCCGGTGCCGCCAACGAGCCGGCGACCAGAACCAGGACGGCCAGGATGGTGACGGCGGCCGGCTTCATGGTCAGAACCTGCAACTCAGCGCGAGCACCCAGCCGCCCATCTGGGCTTGAGGTGCCACCTGAAGAAGGTGTTCACGGAGGCGCTGGGCCGTCTCTCGCTGCTGTTTGAAGGCGCAGTTGACCGCGCCGTAGACCGTCCCGCCATACCAGACCAGCTCCGTCAGCCCCAGGCCGGCCGTAAGGGGCCAGTTGCCGCGTTGACCAGCCTCGGCCACCGCCCAGATGAACAGGCCGTTTACCAGAACGGCCAGGACCGCGTCTTTGGGCCGCCCGCAATACAGCTGACCGGCACCGGGAAGCATCGCTGACAGGCCTCCCGCCAGGGCCGGGGACCTGGCCTCTTGCGCCGCCTGGCGGACCGCGGCCAGCCGCGGCCCCAGCACGGACTCCGGCAGGCCAAAACCCAGCAGTTTGCGTTCGGCCTCCCTGTATTCTCCTTCTTCGGCCAAGGAGGTCACAATCTGCAACTCGACCGCGTCACGGTACTCGGGCTCGGGGCAGTTGGCCAGCAATTCCTCGAGCAGCCGTCGCCCCTGGGATCTGCTGCCCATCCGCAGCAGGGCCAGGGCCTCGCCGTACAGTGCCCGCTGTCGCCAGGGCGTGGGAAGTGCCGCCGCTCGCAGCTCGCCGAACGCGGCCTCGGCCTCGGCATGGCGGCCGGCGCCGAGCAGGGCGTCGGCGATGCCAAAGCGGGCATCCAAGGCCTTGTCACCGTGGGGGAAGAAGAAGAGGTAGCGCTTGAACTCGGAGATGGCCCTGAAGTAGTCAGCCTCGGAGAGCAGCCTTTCCGCCAGGCCGAACTGCTCGGCCTCGGAGGCGCACTCGCTCTCCGCCCATGCTCGCGCCGGGTACCCACCCAAAACCGCCAGTGCCACCAGCACCGCCAACAGGACACAGCGCGGGCCGCGGGCGGCGCGCAAGCTTATGAAGCCTCGCGTTTGGCGGGTGTGAGGGCCTCTCGGCGGGCATTGGCGATTACCGCCTCGGGTCCGTGGGCCGTCAAGGCAGCCTTACGGTAGGCCCCCAGGGCCTCCGTGGTCTTGCCCTGGCGCTCGTAGATCAGCCCGAGGTTCAGGTAAACCGCACCCTCGGCAAACTTGGCGGCAGTCAGCTCTTCAAAGAGCTTTTGGGCCCCCACGAGATCTCCCAGGGACATCTTGCAGTAGGCCAGGGCCTGTTTGGCGAACAGCCCCATGTCGTCGGTCGCCTTGAAGCGACTCTGGCAGCTTTCGTATACCTTGGCCGCTTCCTTGATCCGGCCCTGACTATACAGAAGGTTGCCCTCCTCCAGTTGGGCCATGCCGGCGGTTCGGGTGGTGGGGTATTTTTGCACAACCGCCCGCAGGGCCTCCAGGGCCAGGCCCGCATTCTTGCCCTCGGCACTTGCGGCCTGCTCCAGGGCCTTTCCCGCGGCGGCGTAGAGGACAGTCGCCCGCCCTTCCTGGTAGCTCCGGTATTTGTTCATGCCGACCACGGCGCCGACCGCCACCAGGACCACCACGGCAAGGACCGCTGCCGTCTGCTGGTTGGCTTTCACCCAACCGGCGACCTTGTACTGGAGCGTGGCCGCCAGATTGGGCTCCTTCAGCAGATCTTTTCGACTGTATTTCTTGGGCTTCGGCATTTGTAGCTCCTTGAGTCTCCCTTGGAGTGACCCGCTCAATGTAGCAAATTGCTTCCCCTGGGTCAATTGAGCGGCAACCTGCCAGAGGCTGGATACCCGCATCGAGGCTTGTGGTGAGAACCGCTGTCAAGCTATGCTTGGCTTAAAATTCACCGAGGTGGCTCTCATGACGGACCTGGCCGGCAGGCTGGAGCAGCATCATATTGACGTGGCCCGTCTTCTTGCCCTGGCCCAAGGCGGGGGGCAACTGGCTGAAGTCTTCTTTGAGCGCACCCGCTCCACCCTCTGCATGCTGGAGGAGTCACGGGTGGAGAAGGTCGTCTCCGGGCTGGACGAAGGGCTGGGCATACGGTCAATCTTTGACGGGCACACCTCCTACGGGTACTCCAACGTCCTGGAAAGGCAGGACGTGGAGGATCTGGCGCGGGGGGTGGGGGTGGCCACCGGCCGCCGTTTTGAGGGCGAGCCCCCAGAGATCAGGCTGGTTCGCCCGTCGCTGCCGCCCTGGATGGTCGGGGTGGTCCCGACCGACCGGACGGCGGTTGACGCCAAGGTGGCACTGCTCCAGCGGGCCGACCAGGCCGCCCGCCGCCTCGACGGCCGCATTCGCCAGGTGAAGGCGGTCTACCGGGACCGGGTGCAGAAAATCCTCATAGCCAACAGCGACCGGCTGTTGGTGAACGACGAGCGCCTCCAGGTGGTCTTTCTGGTCCAGGTGGTGGCGGCCGACGGCGAGCGCATCGAGACGGGCTATGAGGCCGTGGGAGGCTTCGTGGGGTTCGACTTCTTCGAGAACATGCCTCCGGAGCGGGTGGCGGAGATAGCCGCCGGCCGGGCACTGCGGAGCCTCACGGCCCGCCGGGCACCTGGGGGAACCATGCCCGTGGTGCTGAGCGCGGAAGCGGGCGGGACCATGGTCCACGAGGCGGTCGGCCACGGCCTGGAGGCGGACCTGGCGGGGGAAGGACTCAGCGTCTATACGGGCCGCATCGGCGAAAAGGTCGCCTCGCCGCTGGTCACGGTGGTAGACGACGGCACCATGCCCCACCGGCGCGGCTCCTTCCTGGTTGACGACGAAGGCACGCCCGCCTCGCGGACGGTACTGATAGACCGGGGAATTTTGAAGTGCTACCTGTCCGACCGGCTCTCCGGGCTCAAGGGTTTTCAGGCGGAGCTGACGGGCAACGGGCGCCGGGAGAGCTACCGCCACAAGCCCATACCGCGCATGACCAATACCTTCATCGCCAGCGGGCAGACTCCCCCGGAGGACATAATCCGGGCCACGCCCAAAGGGCTGTTCGTGCGCAAGATGGGCGGAGGAGAGGTCAATACCGTCAATGGTGACTTTGTCTTCGAGGTCTCCGAGGGCTATATCATCGAGAACGGCGAGGTGGGAGAGCCGGTGCGCGGGGCGACCCTGACCGGCAACGGCCCCAAGGTTCTGCGGACCATCGACCTGGTCGGCTCCGACCTCGGCTGGTCCATCGGCACCTGCGGCAAGGACGGGCAAGGCGCCCCGGTTTCAGACGCCCAGCCGACCCTGCGCATTCCAGAAATCATCGTCGGAGGCGAGATCTAGGCGGCAGGGCCGCCAGCCACACTCAGGCGGCAGGGCCGCATCCACACTCAGCGCCCGTGTTCTCTTTGGAGCCGCACAGGGCTGTTTTCGAGGGCGCTGGCTCCCCGTCGCCGCTGGCAAACGGGGCGAACGGGCAGTACAACCCAAGGCGAGTGACGACAAGGCTGGTGGCCCTGCCGCCTATACCTCCAGCCAGCTATCCGAGAACAGCGAGCGCCCCAGGATGACGCGGGCGGTCTTCACGTAGGCCGTCTGCTCCGGGGTGAGGGCGGAGGGGTCAGGCTCGTGGCCTTCCGCCACCTGCTGGACCAGCGCCTCCAGATCCGGGCGCTCTCCCCTGGCGA
Organism: Pseudomonadota bacterium; assembly: GCA_043799175.1. Taxonomy (GTDB): domain Bacteria; phylum Desulfobacterota; class JAZDOA01; order JAZDOA01; family JAZDOA01; genus JAZDOA01. The sequence continues at coordinate 16,453 of JAZDOA010000121.1, forward strand.
TGCGGGCCAGATCGGAGTCGAAGGCGTTGACGATGGCACTGGAGAGCCCCGCGCGCTTCAGCATGATGAAATAGGTACGGTTGAGCCAACCGCGCAACGGCCCCGGCACCCCGCTGGAGATGTTCGACAGCCCGCATATGGACCCGCAGCCAGGGGCCATCTCGGGCAGCATCTCCATGAACTCCAGGGCATGCACGAGCTGCTCCTGCTGGCCCTTGATGGGGCAGAGTATGGGGTCTATCCAAACGTTTTCTGGCGGAATGCCCGCCGCTGAAGCCTGGTAGAGGAACTCCGCCGCCAGCGCCCCCCGCTCGTTGGCGTCACGGGGCAGCCCGTCCGACCCCCACAGGAGCGCAATCACCGGCGCTCCAAATTTTGCCGCCAGGGGCAGCAGCCGCTCCATGCGTTGAGGCATCACGGAGCAGGAGTTGATCAACCCGCCCCGCCCGATTTCCGCCAGCACCTCCAGCCCGGCCTCAATGGCCTCGGCGTTGGTTGTATCGAGCGAGACCGGGAGTTCGCAGGCCTGGCACACCTCGCCCACCAGCCAGCGCATTAGTTTTGGGCCGTCCTTCCGCGCCGGGCCGATGTTGAGATCCAGCCTGTCCATCCCGGCCTCGGCCTGAGTTCTGGCCATATCGCGCACGGCCACGCCGTCTCGGGCCTTGAAGGCCTCCGCCACCCTGGGGCTGATGACGTGTATGTTTTCACCGACGAGGATCATATTGAACGACCTTTGGGGGATTGACGGGCGCGAGCCGCGCCGGAGTCTGGCCGGCGGCCCTGCCGCCCTAACTCGGTTTCCACTGGCGCAGATAGGCCGGCACATGGCTGGCCTCGCGGGGACCGACGTCTATCTTCCAGCCGGGCAGGGCGTCTTCCATGTCACCCACGATGGCCGCCGCGTAGCCGGGGATGATTATGTTGCGGTGGCTGACCTTGTCCTCTATGCCGCTCTTCTTGACGAAGGTGCCTGCCAGGTCCCCCACGAACTTGCCCGCCGCCCAGGCGGTCAGCACCGAGAGGCCGTCGGCGTCCATGATCAACAGCCAGGTGGGCACCCGACTCGATTCCACTTCGCCGGATAGAATAAAATAGGTCAAGGAGAAATTCGTGGTGATCATCACCGGCGAGTCTTCCTTGGGGCCGCCTATCTCGTAGATGCCCTGGGTGACGGTCATGGGCCGCTGGGGGTCGGAGAAAATATTGAGGCGTTGCAGCAGCAGGGGGAAGATGGTCTCGCCCCGGAAGTCCGACAATACCACCAGGCCGCCGTATTTGGCCACGAACACCGAGGCCGCCAGGGCCTCCTTCAGCGGGTCGCCGCCCGTCTCGGCAAAACGCGAGGCGAAGACCACGGTCGGGTAGCCCAGGGCACGAACCTTGGCCAGGGCCGAGCGCCTTATGGCAACTTGGTCTCGCAGGGTCGCGGCGATGGTTTCGTTTCCGGCGTCCAGCACCAGATCCTTGACGCCCAGCCTGACCAGTTTCTCGGTCAGGGCCATGAGGCCGTCGAGGTCGGCCGCGCTCACCGCCAGGGCCGCGCCATACTCCTTGGCCAGCCGGGCAAAATCCTCGGCATTGGCCTCGGTGGCCGCATGAAGCAGTGGCCTCTTGCCCGCGGCGGCCTTGAGGCCCGCCTCGGCGCACGGAACGTCCTCAGCCACCAACATAATGGCAAAGCAGTCCTTGGCCACCACCCGCGCCACCGCCGCCCCGAACCGGACCGGGTCTCCGCTCTCGCGGCAGACGGCGACCATCTCCGGGCGCAGGCACACGCCCACGCGCTCATAGGAGTAGCCGCTCCAGCGCTCGATGCGCTCGTCTATCTCGCCCTCGGCCAGGGTGTCCGCAAGCTGGGCCGCGAAGGGGGGGGGGCTTACAAAGGTCTTCTCATGCCGGAAGAGCACGGTCTCTCCGCCCAGTTGGCAGCGCAGCTTGTCCACCCCGATCTGCACGGTGCGGATGGGCGGGGCCGAGGCCTCGGACAACTCGGTTCTGATGGCCTCCGAGACATGGGGGCAGGCCGCCAGCTCGGCCTTGCCCGCCGCCAGGTTCATGGCGAAGGCCAGGCAGGTGGGGACACCGCACTCCCCGCAGTTGGTCTTGGGGAGTTTCTTGAAGATTTCGATTCCGGTTAAAGCCATGGGTCATTCCTTATTGATCTTGGCAGCCTTGCCTCCGAGGCCGGGTGTGGCTTGCCGCTCGTTGGTCTTCAAGCCCGCGTTTCAGATCGCTCGCTCTTTCCACCCCAGGCAATCTTGAACAGTACCAGTGTCAAGACAGCAGCCGGATATTAAGCCAAGTTACCTGGGACGCTTGAATATGAACCGCCTGTTGTTACCCGTCGATTCATAGCTGACCAGATCCCAGCCTTGGGCACCAAGATGGTTAAGCACCACGGCGTCATCAACCTTGCCGAAGACCGAGACATTGATTCCCATCTTCCGCCACAGACCGTCCGCGCTTAGTTCCTCGAAGTGCTGCGTGGCCGAAATCCAATGAAAAGCCTTGGTCTGTGAAGAAACCTCATACAGACCGTATTCCCAGGCCTGGGCCTGAGCAGCTCCTGCCACCGCAAAAAGCAGGAGTATCGAGATAGCCGCAACGCGCAGTGTCTTCATTTTGAAAACCTCCATGCCTCATTTCGGCAGTTACGCCCTACCCCAAAATGGAGTCCATTTTCAGCGCCGGGTGCTGTTTCTCCTCCAGCCAGGGCAGGATTTCCTCTTCCGTCACCCCTACCGTCTCGTCGGCGATGAGGTCAATGAGGTTGGGAATGCCGATCTCCTCGCCCCGCCTGACCAGCCGCTCGGCTATCTCTTCCTTGAGCGTCTTGGGCATCCAGACCAGGCGGGCCAGGCCGCCGTCGCCCGAGATGAACTTGCGCTGGGTGATGTAGTACTTGCCGTGGCCCAGGAAGCCGGGCGTGCTGTGCCCCCCGCCGATGAGGCCGGCCAAGGTGGAGAACTTCATGCCCGAGGGGGTCATGCCGGTGAACTCCCGGTTTACGGTCATGACCCCGTTGCACAGGGGCATCACGGCGGCGATGCACTCGCAGCAGCCGCAGCAGGTCATGGGGTCGTTGACCAGGCTGTACAGATTGTAGTGGTCTACATTAAAGCGCGAGGCCTTATAGACGAACTCGTTCACGCCCTTCCACTGACCCAGCGTGGCGTCCAGGACCTCACCCTTCTGGATGGGGCGGTTGGGGCCGGTGGGGCTTATCTCGTGGGAGGCCTTGCAGTCCATCCAGTTATAGGCCCCGCACAGCCCGGTGCGCTCCGGGGTGACCACGCAGACGTGGTTGGGCGCGAAGCTCTGGCACAGGGTGCAGGAGTAGAAGACGTCGGTGGTCTCGTCGATCATCCGCTCCACGCGCTCGTCACGCTGCTTGTAGGCGGCCCTGGCCAGACGCATGGTCTCGGAGACCCCCTCTGGCTCGGTGATGAGCTTGACCTGGACTTTGTCGAAAACCTTGCCGAAGTCCTGATGATACTTGGCGTGAAGGATGCGCCCGATGTCCGCCAGCCGAAAACCCTTGTCGAAAGCGGCCCTGGATATGCGCAGCCAGGTGATGTCCCGCTGGCCGATGTGCATCACCCCCTGGGCATGGTTGATGAGGTGATGGATCTGCCGCTCCAGGATAGGCTCGAAATCCTCCTGCATGACCCGGCCCGCCACCTCGGCCAGGATCGCCAGGGGCAGGTGGCCTCCGGGGACGACATCGGTAACGTCCGGCCCGATGACCTCTATCCTGCCGTCCTCGACCTCGGCCAGCTCCCGCATACGGACAAGCTCCACGCACTCCGTGCGCCCGCCGCCAAACTCGGCGTGGAGGTCCTCCTTGCGCACCCGCTCCCCCTCGAAGGCCGCGCCGTAGGCCACCGGCACCGGCACCCGCGTCACTGAGATTTTAAGGCCCCGCACCTCTATTGCCTTGGCCACCAGGGCCTCGTGGGCCACGTTGCTGACCACGTGCTCGTAGGTGCAGACCCCGTAGGGCAGAATCTCGGGGATATTGCTGTCGGCGATGGTCGGCACCCCGAAGTTGATGGCCCCCGCCGCCGTGGCGTACCAGCGGTCGGGCACCTCGCCCAGGGCCAGCACGAAGGCGAAGATGCGGTCCTTGCAGTAGAAAAGTATGCGCCGGGCGTCGCCGGGCTTGAGGCCTCCAAAACCCATGGCCACCCGGCAGGCGAACCCCAGGGCGAACACCGCCGCTGACGTATCGCTCCCCAGGGGAACCAGCCTGGTGGGCCAGCCGAGTTGGAGGCCCGAGGCCGCCAGTTGCCCGGCAAAGGTTTTTTCTTCTCCCCCCTCCGGTCGGCCGCCGACGATGAGGGTATAGAGGTTCTTCTCCTGCAACTCCTGGGCGATGCGGACCGCGATTTCGTCCGTCGGCGCGGCCCCCAGCACCAGGGCGAAGCCCGGCGCGGTGCCGTCCACGAACTCCACCCCCCTCTTGCGGAAGATGGCATCCTCGGCGGCCCCCAGCCAGGGGCGGCCGGCCTGGGGATCCTCGCCGCCGCAATAGCGCTCGGGGCTGTTCAGGTAGTGGGTGGCCTCGATGATCTCCTGGGCGAAGACGGCCGCCATGCCCGCATCTAGCGTGTGGCCCAGATAGGGCAGGTGGTGCCGCTCGGCGGGCACCGGCGGCAGCAGGGCGCGGCAGCGCTCCAAAACAGGGCCGCAGTCCGAGAGCTTTTCCACCCTAAGGCCAAGCATGGCATGGATGACCGGCAGGTAGTAGGCCGTGTGGGGAAAGCCTATGGCGGCCGCTGGGCCGTGCTTGGCCTCGGCGGCCTGAATCAGGGCCTCGGCCTCGGCGACAATCTCGTGGGCGCCCCTGATGGCGCTGGTGGCGATCAGTTTGGACAAGGGAAATCCCTCAATAGCTAACCATGCTAAAAATCAGCAGGAATGACAAAATCGCTCTGGTTTCTAACCACACGGTAACGAGTTCCGGCTGCGCCGCGGAAACTCCTGATATGCCCTTCGGACACGTAGGAAACTACTGCAACATGATTTTTATCTTCATGATCGAGCGCTATCATAGCGATGCCTTCGAATCCAGCAGACAACGGCTGCCATTCCCAATCTTCAATGCCCTCGACATAGCACCATATACACCCGGGCATTCTCTTGGATAGTTGGTCAGCTGCTTCCTTCAATCTAGCCTCAAGGTTTTCTACAATCTTGTATTCCTTGCTACTGCGTGCCCCGATCAAAATCGTCTTGTCCTGGGACCATAGCGCAGCTATGTGTTCGTCGCCATTGCGTAACTTGTCCAAATCTGCCATGGTTCTGAAATGCAGGTCTGAAGAAAGCTCCTCTATCTTCATCACAACTCCATCCATATGCCCGACCAGCACATGCTGTTCAATCATTTTGCGAAGTTCATCAGCCAGTTGTCTATGCACCACAGCATTTGTCGGCAAAATGTCGCTAAAATGGAGCCTCACGAACCAATTGCCACTAGCCTTAGCTATTCGCTTTGAGATTTCGTCACATAAGCGATAGAATACATCTCGGTGAATTGGCTTGCCTGCATCATATCCAGTGCGCTTGCACTCCACCTCTGCAACAAAATCAGCCTTTTGCACCAAGAGATCAAAACTTCTCGCCTGCTGATCCTGCCGTTCAAGATCCACAAACTGAACAGTGTAACCGTTGAACAAGTAATATGTGGCAACTCCCATTTCAAAAAGGAAAGGTAGCGGCGAATCTTCCATTAGGCTGCTCTTAATCTTGTTCTTAGCGACTGGGTTCAAAACATGATGTATTCTATTTATGACAAAGGCCAAGGATCCGAACAACAGAAATTCGGGATGGCGATTCGCGTATCCTCTTACGCTAGCGCCTTTACTAATTAGGCCAAAATACTGCTCCAAAGGCTCCAGAAGAGGGTTTCTCAGAGCTAGCCACTGGGTATAGCACTTACGAGCGCTTATCTCCTGAATCCGCTTTCTCCAGTATGCTTCTCCTGTTATCGCCAGAAACCGGCGGACTTCCCGCTCGATGTCGTCTGTTCTCTTAGTACAGTCACTTTCTTTGAACAAGACTGTGTTATACGCCACTATCCCACTACCTCAACAGCCATCGCCAGGAACCATGTCGTCTCCGGCCGTCGAGGAGCGAGCCAGACTAGGCCGCAGGCCCGAGGCAAGCGAAGGCGTACTTGAAGTACGTCGAGCGCCGCCGAGAGCCGAGAACGACGTATGGCGATGCTCATCGGCGGCCGGTTAGTAATCAGGCCGCCCCGAGTTCCCTCCGCCTCGCCATATCGAACAACACCCTCTCCCTGGCCTTGTCTATCCCCAGGGCCACGCGCCTCTCGTCTATATGAGCCAGCATGGCCCGGGCCATCTTCTGGGCGTCACGCTCCCAGGCAAAGCGGCCGCCGAAGAGCTTGGCGCTCTCCTCGAACAGGAAGCGGCAGGCGTGCTCGGAGCCGGAGGTGGGCCAGCTCGCCCCGAAGACCGTAAAAATGCCCGAGGCCACAAAATACTGCCCTATGGCCACCGCCTTCTCGCTCATCCACTCCGGTGCCGCCCCGGCGACCGGCAGGTCGGACAGGTCTTCCCCCAGGCCGCCCTCGGCCAGCAGCATGGTGGCGGCGGTGAGGATGCGGCTGTTGTCCACGCAGGCCCCCATGTGCAGCACCGGCGGAATACCCACCGCCTCGCAGACCGAGCGCAGACCCTCGCCGGCCAGCGCGGCGGCCTCCGGGGCCAGCAGGCCGGCCTTGCCGAAGGCTATGGCCGCGCAGCCGGTGGAGAGCACCAGGACGTCGTTTTTGATCAGCTCGCGCACCAGGCCCAGGTGGACGGAATCGTGGGCGACGCGGGCGTTATTGCAACCTACCACCCCAGCCAGCCCCCGGATGCGCCCGTTGATGATATTCTCCGCCAGCGGCTTGTAGGAGGCGCGGAAGCTGCCCCCCAGCATGTAGGCAATGGCCTCGGCCGAAAACCCCACCACGGCCGGGCTTTTTTCGGGCGGAATTTCGACCCTGCCGCGCTTGGGGAAATTCTCTATGGCCCGGCGGACGATGTCGCGGGCCACTTCCAGACCCCGGCGCTCGGAGAACTCCACGTGCTCCACGCCCTCGATGCGCGCCTTGGGCGAGGTGGTGATGAGCCGGGTGTGGTAGCACTTGGCCACCTCGGCCAGGGACTGCATCTCGCACTGGATGTCGAGCACCATGGCCTCCACGGCCCCGGTCACCAGGGCCAGCTCCTGCATGAGGAAGTTGCCCGCGTGCGGTATACCGTGGCGCATAAGCACCTCGGCGGCGGTGCAGCACATGCCGCAGAGGCTTACTCCGCCCTCGGCCCCCACGGCGCGGGCGGCCTCCTGGGCCTGAGGCTCGCGGGCGGCGACGACCAGCATCTCCGCCAGGGCGGGCTCGTGGCCGTGGACGATGATGTTGACCGCGTTCTCCTTCAGCACGCCCAGATTGACGTTGCCCAGGGTAGGTTTTGGGGTACCGAAGAGGACGTCCTGCAGGTCGGTGGAGATCATGCTACCGCCCCAGCCGTCGGCCAGCGAGCAGCGCGCCGCGGCCAGGAGCAGGCTGCGGTAGTCCTGATCCACCCCCATGTGGGTGCGGTGGAGCAGCTCCACCACCTCGCGGTCTATCCCGCGCGGGGCAATTCCCAGCTCGCGCCAGCGGGCAAGCCGCTTGGCGGGGGCGCGGCGCAGCAGAACAACCTCGCCTCCCTGGCGGCCGAACTCCGCCCGGAGTCTTTCGCCCACCTCGCGGGCCACCTCGGGGATTGTCCGGCCTTCGGACTTTATCTCCAGACCCTCGGCCAGCGCCCGAAGTTTCGCCTCATCCTTGACGTGGAAAAAACCTTGGGCCTCACCCTCCGCCGCCGCGATGAACAGCTCGCAGACCCCACGGGCGTGGTCGGCGTGGGCCGAGGTGCCGGCGGCCACCATGCGGGCGAAGTTGCGGGCGGCCACCGTCTGCCGGGTGGCGCCGCATACCCCTCGGGCGTCTTCCCTGGTGAGCCGGCAGGGCCCCATGGCGCATATGCGGCAGCAGTTGCCCTCGCCACCTATGGGGCAGGGTTTCAGGGCACGGGCACGGTCAAACACCGTCTGACAGCCGTCACGGGCCGCCTTGGCAATCATGCGTTGCGAGGCGGGGTCTACGCTTAAAAAACTCTCCGGCTTTGGCTCATCGGTCATTGGCTGTCTTTCGGTCTCCGTCTCTCGCTCTCTATCTCTCGGCTCGTCAGGCCTGCATCAGAAAGAACCCCGGCCTGCCAGCGGGCCAGCTCCAGGGAGCGGGGATGATTCAGGATAACGATATCCGCCCCGGCCAGCATCACCGCGACCGCCGTCACCGCTTCCATGAGCACCCCTCGGGGGCCGGGCTCGCCCAACCGCGGCGCCTCTTCCCGTCCCAGACTGGCCTCCTTGGTCTTCCAGACCTCGCCCCCGACGTTGCAGATTATGGGAAGCTGAAGCTTTTCATCCTCTTGGGTAAGCGCGGCCATGCGGATGCGCTCCATCACGGAGTAGGTGTACTCCAGCCCGTAGCCCAGCGCCCCCGTGGTGGGGTCGATGAGCATCCGCTCCGGCTTCATGCCCACGTTTTCGATCAAGATATTGAGCTGCTTGGCCAGGTTGACGTCAATCGGCGAGGTTGCCGCCAGCAGGTGGCCGTAGCCCAGGGCCGCCGCGGCCAGTTGCTTGTAGTTGCCCTCGGCCACCGGACCCAGAATGAGCCCCTCCCCCTCGAAGCGTTCGGCCACCGCCTTGAGTACCGCGCGGTCTTTGTCCTCGCTGGTCGTGCCCCAGACGATGACCGGCACCGCCACCGCGCCCAAGACGGCCTCGACCGTGGGCAGGACATCCTCCGGCCCCCTGTCCAGGCCGTTGGGGTCGGTGCTTATCAGGTTCAGAGAGACCAGATCGGCGCCGTACTCCTCCACGGCCTTCCTGGCCCAGGCGGCGGGGTTGTCGAGCACCCCGGCCCAGGCCTCGGCCAGCCACGGCGGCCACTCCTCGGGGGGGACGTCGTGGACCTCCAGACTGAGGCGGGGTGGGTGGGGCATCCGCCCCTCGAAGCCGTGGAACGGGTAGCAGCCTTCGCCCCCCACGGTGATTTGTCCGCGCCGCCGCGCGCCAATGCCACCTCGCGCACCCGGCCCCGGTACTTCACTGTCGGAATGTTCATATAGCCTCTGTCGGCCTCGGGAAAGTCAGTCTTTGAAATAACGTCAGGCCACGGGCAGGGCGGCCGAAAACAGGCGATACATCGCCCCCAGCGCGGGGCTGTCCGCGGATAGCCCCGTGAGCAGCGGCACCCTCTCCGCCTCGGCCTGGCTTACCAGGGGGTCCGCCGGAATGATATGGGCCTCCCCCAGCCCGAGGGTTCTGACCTGCTCCGCCAGCGCCGGGGCCAAAAACCCCTCCAGGCGGTTTATTACCAGCCGGAAGTTGCCTACCTGAAGATTGACCTCACGCGCCAGGGCCAGAATTCTCTCCGCCGCCCGCAGCCCCCTGCGGCTGGGGTCGCAGACAATCAGCATCAGGTCGAGCCTCCGGGACACCAGACGGCTGATGTGCTCCAGCCCCGCCTCGTTGTCGATGATCACCCAGGGGTAGTTGCCCGCCAGAATATCAAGGTGGCGGGACAGCATGGCATTGGCCGCGCAGTAGCAGCCCGGTCCCTCGGGCCTGCCCATGGCCAGCAGGTCGAAACCCCGGCCCTCTTCCAGCGCCCGGTTAAGCCCGGCCTGAAAATAGGCCTCCTTGCTCATGCCCCGCACCTCGCGCATGCCCTCCCGCAACCTGCCCAGCCCGGAGGGCATCGGCATGCCCAGGAGTTCGTTCAGCCCGCTGTCGGCGTCGGCATCCACCGCCAGCACCGGCCGGCGCCCGGTCTCAAGCAGGTAGCGCAGGCCCAGGGCCGCCACCGTGGTCTTGCCGGTGCCGCCCTTGCCCGCGGTGGCGATCAGGTAGCTCATCTCAGGCCAGCCCCAGCCTGGCGGCCACCGTGGGGAACATCGTGCCCGTCTCGGTGTGGGGCAGGAAGAGCGCCGCCATGTAGTTTTCCATGAATCTGGGGCTTTCCGAAAGCTCGAAATTGGTCATGGAGTGGGCCAGCCGCACGCTCTCGGCATAGTCTTCGGCGCACAGGGCCACCCTGGCCGCCCCCGAGAGAGAGCCATTGCCCACAAAGAAGAATTTTTCGGGGTTCAAGTCCGGCAGCAGGCCGATGGTAATGGCCTTCTCCAGATTGATAAAGCTGCCGAAGGCCCCACTGATGATCACCCTTTCCAGATCGGACATCTTCAGGCCGACGCCCTCCAGCAGGGTGAGACAGCCGGCGTACATGGCCGCCTTGGCCCGAATGAGGTTGTCTATGTCGGTTTCGCTCAGGGCCAGGTCCGCCCCCGTGGCCGAATCAGGCGCCCAGGCCAGGACGTATTCCCCGCCGCCCTCCCCCTGGCGCACCCGGGGGGTGGACACATCCTTGAAGCGACCCCTCTGGTCTATCAGGCCCACCTCGAAGAGCTCGGCCAGCAGGCTCAGCAGCCCCGAGCCGCAGATGCCCTTGGGCCGCCCGTGTCCAATGGTAATGATCATTGGCTCGAAGGTCTCGGGGTGAATCCGCACCTCCTCGATGGCCCCGCCCGTGGCCCGGATGCCGCAACGGATGCCGCCGCCTTCGAAGGCCGGGCCGGCGGAGCAGGAAGCGCAGGCCAGCCAGTCCTGGTTGCCCACGACGATCTCGCCGTTGGTCCCGATGTCTACGTATAGCGTCAGGCGGCTGTCATGGGCCATGCCCGTGGCCAGTACCCCCGAGACGATGTCTCCCCCCACGTAGGAGGCCACCGCCGGCAGCATTCTCACCAGCAGGTGCCCGCCCAGCCTCTCGAAACCGAGATCCGCCCCCCGCAGGGCGGGAAATTCGGCGCTCGCCGGCACGTAGGGTGCCTCTCGCAGATATTTGGGATCAAGCCCGCAGAGCAGGTGGGCCATGGTGGTATTACCCGCCACGACCAGGCAACTGACGGAGCGGCCGGCCAGTCTGGCCTTGCCCAGCAGGGCCAGCGCCACGTCTTCGATGATGCCCACCGCCAGCCGCCGCAGATCATCAAGCCCCCCGCGCCTCTGGGAGTGGACGATGCGGCTGATGACGTCCTCGCCCCGCGACATCTGAGGGTTATATTCCGCGTGGCGGGAGAGCACCCGGCGCCGTTGCAGGTCGAGCAGCTCGCCACAGACCGTGGTGGTACCCAGGTCTATGGCCACCGCCAGGTTACGCTTGGCGGTGTCTCCAGGCTCCACCCTGAGCAACCGGTAACCCGCCCCGTGGCGCTCCAGGCTGGCCGTGACCTGCCAGCCGCCCTCGCGCGAGACCGCGCTCAGGCCCTTGAGAAGCGCCAACCCTGGCACCCCCGCCAGCCGGTAGCCCTTGGCCTTCAGTCCTCGCGCCAGGCGGGTTTCGTCAGCTACGTTGTCTTGCGGACTGGGGGAGGGAAGGACGACGTCGGCTTTCTCTACCAGGGGCCGCCCCCCAGCGGGCAACTCCACCAGCTCCGCGGCCTGCCTGCGCGCCCCGGTGCGTTCCAGTGCCCGGCGGTCAAGTCTGGCCGCCTCGGGCACCCGGAGGACAAGATCGGAGCGGGCCACCGTCCGGCAGGCCCAGACCACCGCCCCCGTCTCCAGCCTTTCCCGCTCGCCGCCTCGGTCCAGCGGGGCCGTCTTGCCGGCCACCACCTCAACCCGGCACTTGCCGCAGGAGCCTTCTCCACCGCACAACGCCGGCAGGTAGACCCCCGCCCGCACCGCCGCCACCAGAAGGGATTCCCCCTCCTCAAGGCTTGCCGCAAGGCCTGAAGGCTCAAAGATAATGTCGTATGCCATGATTTGAGGGCGAGCAGCGCGGGCAGCCCGTAGCCCATAGCCCGGATGGGAGAGATTATCCGAGAAGGGGGAGATTGTCCACTATTTGCTGTCAGCCGGAATGTTCGGCCAAGGGCCAAGGCGGCCGCGCGCCGAGGACACGCGGGCTGGGGGCGTTCATTGCTTCTGGAGTCAATTCTTCAGGCCGTGCAGCCTCTTGCAGGCCAGCAGGGTATTGCGCAGCAGCATGGCGATGGTCATGGGCCCCACCCCACCGGGCACGGGCGTTATGGCCGAGGCCACCTGGCTGACCGAGGGAAAGTGGACGTCGCCCACCAGGCGACCGTCGGCGCGGTTCATGCCTACGTCTATCACCACCGCCCCTTTCGCGACCATATCGGCGCGGATCATCTCCGCCCTTCCCACGGCGGCGATGAGAATATCAGCCTCCCGGGCGTGGCGGGCCAGATCCCTGGTGCGGGTGTGGCAGACGGTTACGGTGGCATCGGCGCGGGCCCCTTTCTGGAGCAGCATATTGGCCACCGGCTTGCCCACGATGTTGCTGCGGCCCACGACCACCACCCGCGAGCCGGAGACATCCACCCCGGAGCGCACCAGCATTTCGACGATTCCCGCCGGGGTAC
>JAZDOA010000218.1:0-35993 GCA_043799175.1 Pseudomonadota bacterium
ACTAACTAGCTAATAAGGGAGGGCACGATTAGTGGCTAAGGACTCAATGAACGCCAAGGCCAACACAATTGATTCCATGCTGGAGGAACAGAGGCTCTTTCCACCCCCAGAGGATTTTCGGGCCAAGGCGAACCTGAAGAGCCTGGAAGAGTACCGGGCAATGTACGAGCACTCGATGAGGGACCCGGAAGGGTTCTGGGCCGAGCAGGCTTTGACCTATCTGGATTGGTTCCGCAAGTGGGACCACGTTTATCAGGGTGACTTCAAAGACGCGGTCCACAAGTGGTATGTCGGCGGAAAGCTGAACGCCTCCCATAACTGCCTGGACCGCCACCTGCAAGGTTGGCGCAAGAACAAGGCGGCCCTCATCTGGCAGGGGGAGCGCCGTGACGAGACGCAGGTCTATACCTACACCGGGCTGTGGCGCCAGGTGTGTCGTTTTGCCAACGTGCTGAAGAAGTGGGGGGTGTGCAAGGGCGACCGCGTGGCCATCTATCTGCCGATGATTCCGGAGCTGGCCATCTCCATGCTGGCCTGCGCCCGCATCGGAGCCATCCACAACGTCGTCTTCGGTGGCTTCAGCGCGGAGTCGTTGCGGGAGCGAATCAATGACTCCGGGGCCAAGGTGCTGGTCACGGCCGACGCCGGGATCCGCCGTGGCGCGGAGGTGCCTCTCAAGGCCAATGCCGACCGGGCGCTGGAGGGCTGCCCCACGGTGCAAACCTGTATCGTGGTGCGCCGGGCCAATGCCGATATAGACTTCTGGGCCGGCCGCGACAAGTGGTGGCATCGCGAGATGATGGCCTCCGACGTTCCCTCTGCCTGCCCGCCGGAGGAAATGGACTCCGAGGATCCACTCTTCATTCTCTACACCTCCGGCAGCACCGGCAAGCCCAAGGGCGTGCTTCACACCACGGGCGGCTACATGGTTTATGCCGCCATTACCATGAAGCACATCTTCGATTTAAAAGAAGATGACACCCATTGGTGTACGGCCGACTGCGGCTGGGTTACCGGCCATACATACGTGGTTTATGGCCCCTTGGTCCTGGGCGCCACCTCGGTGATGTTCGAGGGGCTGCCCAACTATCCCAACCCGGACCGCTTCTGGCAGATCTGCGAGAAATTCAAGGTCTCACTATTCTACACCGCCCCCACGGTCATCAGGGCACTGATGCGTGAAGGCGACGGATGGCCGGCCAAGAACGACCTGTCCAGCCTGCGGCTCATCGGCAGCGTGGGAGAGCCCATTAACCCCGAGGCCTGGATGTGGTACCACAAAAACATCGGCCACGAGCGCTGCCCAATAATAGATACCTACTGGCAGACCGAGACGGGCGGCATCATCATCAGCCCCATTCCCGGCGCCATACCCACCAAACCCGGCTCCGCCACCCTGCCTTTCTTCGGCATAGAGCCTGCGGTGCTGAACACCCAAGGAGAGGAGTGCAAGCCGAACGAAGGCGGCTACCTGGTGCTGAAACGGCCCTGGCCGGGGCTGATGCGGACCGTCTACGGGGCCTCCTCCCGTTTTCGCGAGACCTACTTTACCCAGACGCCGGGTTACTACTTCACGGGTGACGGGGCCCGCCGCGATGAAGACGGCTACTACTGGCTCATGGGGCGCGTGGACGACGTCATAAACGTCTCGGGCCACCGCCTGGGCACCGCCGAGATCGAGAGCGCCCTGGTCGAGCACCCCACGGTCTCCGAGGCGGCGGTGGTGGGCTATCCTCATGCCATCAAGGGAGAGGGGATCTACGCCTACGTGACCCTCAAGGCCGAGGCGAAAGTCACCCCCGAGCTGAAGCAGCAGCTCTGCCGCCACGTGCGCAAGCTCATAGGTCCCATCGCCGTGCCGGACAAGATCCAGTTCGCCAAAGAGCTGCCCAAGACGCGCAGCGGCAAAATAATGAGGCGCATTCTGCGGAAGATAGCCGCGGGCGAACTGGAGCAGCTGGGCGATACCACCACCCTGGCCGACCCCAGCGTGGTTAATGTATTGGTGGACAGCCGCGAGATCTAGCAACCGTCCGCTGTGTCACGCGGCACGAGCGACGGGGGGCAACGGCCTGCTGGCATGGCCCCGGGCAGCTTCCAGGCTCGGGGCCATGCTGATGGCTATGGCGAGACCACCCCTTACGGCGCCTCGACCTTGATCTTTCGGGGCTGGGCCTGCTTGACCTTTGGCAGGGTAAGCCGGAGAACACCCCCCTCCTGGAATGATGCCTTGATGGCCGCCTGATTGATCACCTCGCTCAGGACAAAGCGACGCATGTAGCGGCCCCCGGTAAACTCCTGGCTGATGACGGATTCGCTCTCCCCGACCGCGAGACGGGTGCGGCCGCTTATGGTCAGGTTGTCTCCCTCGATGTCGATATTGACGTCCTCTCGCGCCGCTCCCGGCATCTCCGCTATCAGGAAAAGGGCCTCGTCGGTCTCGAAAATATCCGCCGCCGGACTAAAGCTCGGCCCGGTCCAGGTCTCTTCCGCCCGGGGTATGGCTCGCTCGGTCCCGCTCAGCTTGATTTCGTCCATCGTGACACCTCCCTATACGGCCTCGACCGCGATTCGCTTGGGTTTCACTTCCTCGGCCTTGGGCAGGGTGACCAGCAGGATGCCGTCCGTGGCGGTCGCCCGCACGGCTCCGGGTTTCACCCGCGTGGGAAGGGTGATGACCCGCTGAAAGGCCCCTGACTCCCGCTCCCGCCGGTGGTAGGTAACCTTCTCCGGCTGCTCGGTGCCGCGCTTGCCGCTCAGAGTCACGGTCTCATAGGCCACGGCCAGGTCGACGTCCCGAGGAGTCACCCCCGGCATCTCGGCCCGGATGTAAACGTTGTCGCTGTCTTCCGAAATGTTGACCGGCGGAAATACCCCGGCGGGCCGCCGCCCTTCCTCGGGGCCCCATACCGCCTGGAAAAGGCGGTTCAGCTCGTTCTGAAGGCGGTCGAGCTCAGCGAAAGGGTTCGAACCGAATGGGCGCTTTGTCCATCGGATTATAGCCATAGCCACATCCTCCTCCCGGTAGGTTTAGTCAATGCCAAGCAGCAGTGGCAAGTTAAGCACGGTTGAGAGAATGTCAAAGGGGGCTGGCCGCGATTGAAACGAATGCCGAGAGCGGTGGCCGCGGCGGGTACCTTATTATAGAATGGTCGCTGGGGAGCATGGAAATGCAAACAGACCACGGACTGCTCACTATCGGGAAGGACGTCTGCGCCTCGGAGGCCGCGCTCCTGCACGAATGGCTGGAGACCAGCGGCACCGGGGCATATGCGTCCTCTACCTTGCCCGGAGCCAACACCCGGCGCTATCACGGCCTGCTGGTGGCGCCCGTGGCTGGGCTGG
Organism: Pseudomonadota bacterium; assembly: GCA_043799175.1. GTDB lineage: Bacteria > Desulfobacterota > JAZDOA01 > JAZDOA01 > JAZDOA01 > JAZDOA01. Next base: position 3,346 of record JAZDOA010000218.1, read on the forward strand.
GTCGCCACGTCTTCCTGTCGTGGCTGGAAGAGTGGGTGGAGGAGTGGCTCGATGACTGGAGTGCCGACTGGTACGTCGACCCCGCCGATGACGCCTCCGAGCGGGGGTTCTATATGTCGTGCGCCCGCTTTGCCCAGGGAGGGTTGTGGCCCGGCCCCCTGGTGCGCTTCGAACGCGGTCTCACCTGCGCCGCCCATTACGCGACGGGCAGGCTGAGGCTCACCAAAGAGGTCTTCTGCCCCAGGGGGACCAACTGCGTGGCCGTGCGCTATACGACCAACGCCCCGTGCCGCCTGCGCCTCAGGCCCTTCTTCGCCTGCCGGGACCTCCACGGCCTCACTCACTGGAACAGCCAGGCCGATCTCACCACCCGACACGAGGGGCCGTGGCAGGTGGTGCGGCCCTATCCCGAACTGCCCCCGGTCTTCCTGAGCGCCTCGGGGCGCTTCCTGGCGCAGCCGGGCTGGTACCACCGCTTCTATTATCCCGAGGAGGCCGCCCGAGGTTTTTCCGACGCCGAGGAGGACCTGCCCTGCCCCGGCACGCTGCGCCTCAACCTGGGGCCGGAGCGGGCAGGCTGGCTGGTGGCCGGGCTGGAAAGGCTGACCCCCGAGGAAGCCGAAGCGGCCTACGGGGCGGAGCTGGCCAGGCGCGAGGGCCTCATCCGGGGGCGAGGGGGCCTGGCGGCCCAACTGAGCCTGGCGGCCGACCAATTCCTGGTCGAAACTCCAAAGGGACCCGCGATCATCGCCGGGTATCATTGGTTCGAGGAGTGGGGCCGGGACGCTCTCATTTCGCTGCCGGGCCTGTTGCTGGCCGACGGCCGGGTAGCGGAGGCCGTGGCGGCGCTGGAGCGGTTCGCCACCTGGCTCAAGGACGGGCTGTTGCCTAACCGCCTGCTGGAGACCGGCGAGGTCGACTATAACAGCGCGGACAGCCCCCTGCTCTTCCTCCTGGCCTGCCAGCGGGTGGCGGAGGCCGCGGGCGGCCTGGAACCCTTGCGGTCGCTGTGGCCGACCGTCGAGGCCATCATCGAGGCCGGGCTGCGCGGAACGCTCCACGGCATTCACCTCGGCGCGGGCGGCCTGCCCGAGCAAGGAGCGCCGGGAGTGGCCCTGACCTGGATGGACGCCCGCATCGAGGGCCGGCCGGTCACACCAAGGGCCGGCCAGGCAGTGGAGCTGGCGGCCCTCTGGTACAACGGGCTGAGATTCGCGGCCACGCTGGCCAAGTACCTGGGTCAGCGGGAGCGGTGGACCGCCTACGAACGTCTGGCCGCCGAGGCCTCGGCCGGGTTCAACGCCAGGTTCTGGAACGCTGACCGCAACTGCTGCTACGATGTAGTCAGCGAGGAGGGCGCGGATGCCGCCCTGCGCCCCAATCAGCTCTTCGCCGTGGGGCTGCCCTATCCGCTGCTTGCGGGAGAGCGGGCGCTCCAGGTACTTTCCGTGGTGGAGCGGGACCTCCTTACCCCCTACGGCCTGAGGAGCCTGGCCCCAGGCGAGCCGGGCTACGCCCCGCGCTACGCCGGCAATGGCCACGAGCGCGACCGCGCCTATCATCAGGGCACGGTCTGGCCCTGGCTTCTGGGTATCTACACCGATGCCCGGATCAAGGTGCTCGGCCGGGCCGCCTGTAAGGATCTCAAGGAGAACCTGATCGCCAACTTCGGCCGGCACCTCCGCGAGGCGGGGGCAGGCACCATCTCGGAGGTGTTCGACGCCGAGGCCCCTCACCGCCCTGGGGGCTGCATTGCCCAGGCCTGGAGCGTGGCCGAGATAAGGCGTGCCCTGGCCCTGTTGGGAGACTGATCCCGGCGCGTGAAGTGGCCCCACACGCTCACAAGCCGATCTCTGGAGGCTCCTGCTCCGAATCCCTGAAGAGTGCAAGAGGTGTCCTGTCAATAGTGGACACTCCCGTCTCAAGCGGCAGCCGCGCCTCCTCCTGAATGATGCTCTCGGAAATCACCTGCCTCTCCCTATGGTTGGTGGTTTGAAGAAAAGCGCCAGAAAGGCCATGTGCATTTCGCTAGGCTTGGGTATCCACGATGTGAATCAAGGCGGGACCGGTCAGCGCCGCGGCCTTACGATAGGCCGCCATGGCCCGACTGTCGGCTTCGGGCACCAGCTCGGCTTCCAGAATTTCAGGGCCACTGGCTGGAAGGAATGCGGCCGAGCCGCCGCTGGCGGAGGCGGGGGGACCCACCCAGGTCAGTTGGGCGGCAATCCAGCTATCTTGAGGTGAGCCATCTTGGCTGTCAGTGAAGCGGGAAGGCCTACGGCAGGCGAAAGCACGGGCGGCAGGGACAAGTTGGCGAGATATGCGGACCGGCAAGTGAAGTGCTGAGACCTGCAACTTCGGTTGCCCCCATGCGGCCGCGCGCAGCGGAGCCGCTATTCTGGCGAGAATCTTGCAGAGATACTGGACCGATGGAAAATTTGCGGCTTGACAGGCCCAGGTGCCGAGACATCGGCCGCAAGCCACCCCACACAACCACCACATGGCCAGTGTGCCGGAAGATCCAACCTTTTTCAACAGAAAAAGGAGGGTTAGCTTCACTTGGTCACACCCGGATTGTCAAAATACTGGCAAGTGAGTTTTCGCTAAAGTGGGCCGCTTCTCCCGCCGATAAGTTGCTTGAAAGGGCAACTGCGGGCAATGAGTATAACAACTTATCAGGTCCAGAACGTGTTGCGCACCTACGGCAGACAGCTGAATAGGCGCGACACCCTGTCCCGCGTGGCCGAGGACTTGAGGGGTGAAGGTCGGGAGGAGTATGGTACTGTCAGCGCCGAAGCAAAGCGTCAAGAAGTCATCAGCCGCATCACCAGAGAGCTGGTGAGCCGCATCGCTCAGCAGCAGAGTGGCGCCGGCAGGGGCCGTGGCGGAGAAGACGAAGAGGCACTCCAGAAGCTGTCGTCGGAGTACGGCAGTTCCTTGCGTTTCAGCATTGAGGACGGGGTGGAGCGGTTCTATACGGTAGACGAACAGGCCGGGCGACTTGTCGCTCTGCCCAAGGCGGAATCCGAAGCACTTCGCCGAAAACTGTACGAGCTGACCCGCAACCTTGTTGAACAAAACATGGCAAGGCCACAGGAGAAGGTATGAAAATTACCAACCTCACCCAAGCGCAGCAGGGAGTCAACCAGACGGTCCAGGACACGGGGGCCGCGGAAAAGACCGCCCAGCAACAACAGGGCCGCCGGCAGACAGAAGCGGCGCCGCCGGTGCGAGACAATGTAGAGCTTTCGCGTTTGGCCAAGGACATACAAAAGGCAGCGGAGATAGCCAAGGCCACTCCCGATGTTCGGGTCGAAAAGGTGGCGGCGCTGAAGGATCGCGTCCAGAGTGGAAGCTACGAGGTGAGCAGCAAGGACGTGGCCACCAAGATGGTCGTCGACACTCTGGCCAGACTTACTTAGGGAAGGTCTGAATAAGTCATGTAGCTATCCCCGTTCGTGCTGATGTATAGAAGCACGAACAAAGAATGATTCAATGATCCCAGTCACTTAATGCTCGTCCTTCGATACCTCAGGACGAACGGTTCGAGGACCTTGGAACTTATTCAGAGGTTCCTTAGACAGATAGGCAGACTCCGCCCTCGGGTATCCTGACAGTATTTTCGGCTGCTGAAGAGAGGGCGGCTCTCAATCTTCGGATTCGAAGCGAGAAAACCAAGGGTGGAACTGCTTGAGTGTGTTTTGTTGAGAGGCGAGCGAGACCCCACCCGCAGCGACGAGCCGATCCCGAGGCGTGGCGGCGCTACGTTGAGCGGTCGGCGAGGAGCGAGCACGCGGAAATCGCGACGCCTGTCGGCGCCCAGATGACCTGCACCCGTAGCCGGAGATTCAGGTACTCGGTGAGGTGGATCCCACCCATTCCGGGATCCTTCCCAAGTCGCCCAGCGATTAGCACCTTGTCCGATTTCCCGGGGTCCACTTCAGAGAGTATGGAGCGCGCCCGGCTCGCCCTGGCAGCCAAGGCTCAGGTCCACGTCCTCTTCGGCCCCGGCGGCCTTGAGAACCTGCCTGGCCGCGGCCCGGGCGATATCGGGGAGGTTGTTGGTCTCGCTGAGGTGGGCCAGGACCACGTAGCGCAGGCTGGAGTGCAGCAACGAGGCCAGAAAGGCCGCGCTCTCGCCGTTGGAAAGATGCCCCAGGCGGCCGCTTATGCGCTGCTTCAGCGGCCAGGGATAGGGGCCGTCCTCGAGCATCCGGGGGTCGTGGTTCGACTCTAGCACGAGGGCCTGGCAGCCTCCGAGGCGGGTGCCAGCCAGCTCCGTGCGTTGGCCGAGATCCGTGGCGATGCCCAGCCGGGTTTGGCCGTCACTGATGACGAAGCCGACTGTATCGGCGGCGTCGTGGGGCAGCGAAAAGGGCTCTATGCTCAGCCCCCCGATTTCGAAAGGGCTGCCGGCCTGGAACTCGACCAGGCCGCTGAGAGGCCCCAGCCGCGACTCAATGGGTCTATAGGCAAGCCTCGTGCAATGCACCGGCGCGGCAAAGGAACGAGAGGCAATGCCCACCCCGCCCGCGTGGTCCGAGTGCTCATGGGAAAGCAGGATGCCGTCGAGCCGGTCGCACTCGATGCCGGCCAAGGCCAGGCGCCGCCGCGTCTCCTTGCGACTGAGGCCGCAGTCCACCAACAGGCGGGTGTTTTGGGACTCGACGTATATGCAGTTGCCGCGCGAGCCGCTGGCCAGCACGCAGAAACGCACGGTCAGCGCCCGGTGTGGCCGAAGCCACCCTCGCCCCGGAGGCTGCGGGGCAACTCGGCCACTTCGCGCAGGGCGGCCCGGCAGACCCTGGCCAGTACCATCTGGGCGATTCTCTCGCCCCGGCGCATGGTGTAAGGCTCGGTGCCGAAGTTGAACAGGGCCACCTTAACCTCCCCGCGGTAGTCGGCATCTATAGTGCCGGGGGCATTGATAATCCCGACGGCGTGCCTGACGGCCAGCCCGCTGCGTGGGCGGACCTGGGCCTCGAAGCCGGCGGGAAGGGCCATGGCCAGGCCCGTGGGCACCAGGGCCACCCTGCCCGGCTCCAGCACCAGATCGTCAGCTATTGCCGCGCAAAGGTCCATCCCAGCCGCCTGCTCGCTCATGTACCGGGGCAGCGGAATGTCGGCGTCCAGCTCGGGCCGCAGACGGGTTATGTACACCCGGACGTCGTCATCCGTACCGGCCGCCACAACTGATGGTTGCATGGAAATCTCTCCCTCAACAGACAGCGTCCCGCCTCAATATTGGAGATTTGGGCCAATCTCCAGATCTTGACTTACGGCCCGCCCTTCGGCAGGCTGTCAGTCGCGCGTGGGAGGCGACGAGAAAAAATCATGGCCGAGGCGGACAGTCTGCGGGATCTGGCGGGTTTGGTCAAGGGCAAGCTGCTCTGGCGGGAGCCGCTGGCCCGCCACACCACCTTCGGCATCGGGGGGGCGGCCGAGCTGCTCATTATCCCGGCGGATGCCGCCGATCTGATCCGCGCCATGGAGTTCTGCCAGAAGCGGGGGCTACGCTGGCGGGTAATGGGCAACGGATCCAACCTGCTCGTCTCCGACGCCGGAGTGGCCGGAGTGGTCTTCAAGGTAAAGGGGACTCTGGGCCACGTCCAGATCGACGGTCGGCGCATCGTGGCCGGGGCAGGACTGCTGCTCGCCCGGCTGATAGACCAAACCACGCGCCTGGGCCTCGGCGGCCTGGAATATTTGACCGGCATCCCCGGCACCCTCGGCGGCGCCCTGGCCATGAACGCCGGCGCCCACGGCCACGGCATCTCGGAGTGCGTGCGGGAGGTGACCTTCTGGCAGGCGGGGTCAGGGGTCCGCTCCCTCGCCGCCGGGGAACTACACTTCGCCTACCGGGACTCTCTGCTCCGCCGCGAAGGGCTGGTGGCCCTGGAGGCCGAGCTCGAACTCGAACCGGGCGACGTCGCCTCGATGCGGCGAACCCGTGAGGAGATCATGGCCAGGCGCCGCGCCACCCAGCCGCTGGGGGTTCGGAGCGCGGGCAGTGTCTTTCGCAATCCGCCGAAAAAAACCTTCGCGGGGGCGCTGCTCGAGGCCGCCGGGCTCAAGGGCACCCGTATCGGCGGCGCCGAGGTGTCCTCCAGGCACGCCAATTTCATCGTCAACCTCGGCGGGGCCACCGCGGCCGATGTCCGTGCCCTGATGGATCTGGCCCGCGCCAGGGTGAAAGAAACGGCCGGAGAGGACCTGTTGCCAGAAATCACCCTGTGGGACGACTGAGGCGGGTGGCTGGGCCACCGGCCAATCTCCGTCGCCCAGCAACCACCCTGGCTATTGAAACGTCCGGGAGGGCGCCGGCTCCCTGTCGCCGTTGGCAACAGGACCGTGGTGGCAAGGCCACCCTCTCTCAGTAGCTCAATCAAGTGACTCGCGAGGTACCAGAGGGCGGAGTTTGCCTGGCGCGGCTCGCGCCCGGCCCTCCCTCACGCGAAACGTAAGTTTGGCCAGACCGACCCACTTGAAGCCCTTGACTGCCGCCACGCCTGGAATAAATAATTAGCTGTTTCGGGCGCCTCCGCCACCCTCCACCTCAGCCACGGGAGCAACAACCGTTGACCGAGCTATCCCGACCTCTGAGCAAGTCCGCCGTACTACCTCCCGCGGCCGTCATCAGCCCCTCGCCGCTGGCAAGCCCGACTCCGGCCGCTCCTGGTCTGCTGGGCAGCTTCCTGACGCGCCACAGCTGCCCGGCCTGCAGGTCAAACCAGCACGACACCATCTACGAGCGCGGATTTCTCGACCCGCCCATTTTTGACTTTCTGGAGTCCTTCTACGCCCCCCCAAGCAGGATCGAATATGAGCACCTACGCGGAGGGGCCTTTATCCTGGACGAATGCCTGGACTGCGGAACTGTCTATCAGCGCGAAATACTCAACGACGTTCTGATGACAAGGCTCTACGAGCAATGGATCAACCCGCGGCAATCCCTCGCCGGTCACAACGATCTGGCCCGTTTCCTTAGCTATGCCGAGGAGATCCTGATGCTGCTAATGTACTTCGGTGGCGAACCTCATGACCTGTCTTTCTTCGACTTCGGCATGGGCTGGGGCAAATGGTGCCGCATGGCCCAGGCCTTCGGCTGCGGAACCTTCGGCACCGACATCTCCGAGACCAGGCTGGAGTATGCCCGCTCCCAAGGCATACGCACCATCGAATGGGACGACATTCCTCATCATCGCTTCGATTTCATCAACACGGAACAGGTCCTCGAACACGTGGCCGACCCCCTGGCCCTTCTGCTCCATCTGAAACAGGCGCTGAACCCCGAGGGTCTGCTCAAGATCAGCGTGCCCGACGGCGCGGGCATCAAACGGAAGTTGCGGCGGGCCGACTGGTCCGCCCCCAAGGGCAGCCCCCATTCCCTGAACGCCGTCAGCCCGCTCGAGCACATCAACTGTTTCCATCGCGGCTCCCTTCTGCGCCTGGCCGAGCGCGCGGGCCTCGAAGCGGTCAGCATGCCCTTGGGCGTGCAGTACGCCGCCGCCATGGGCTGGAAGCCGTTCAGGCGCATCTGCCGAAACTTCATCCGGCCTCTCCGCGGGGCCGTGAGGGGCGGCACCTATGTTCTGCTGGGGCTCAAATGAGGCAAACCGCCAATACTGTCCGGCTCTCCCGCGCCCCTGCACAAATCTTCGCCTATGTCTTGACTGTCTCCGGGGGGGCGTGTTAACCATATCTTCCTGGCTGCCGGCACCAGGTATATTACTTAGGGGTTCTTACGTAGCAGCCTCGATAACCGCGTTGAAGAAGCACGCATCTTCTTGCCCTCACCCCTGGCTGTCTCCAGGTCGTCTCAACGCCGGGTGAGGGGGTACTGTCCGCCAAGGGTGGACACTCTTCAATGGCCCGCCAGGGAGGCTCTGCCATGGAAGCCCCACAACAAGGCCTACAACCACGGAAGGTCTGTGTCGTGATACCCGCCAGAATGGGCTCGACCAGGCTCCTGGGGAAAGTCTTGCGCGAGCTGGCGGGCAAGCCGATGCTGGAGTGGGTGATCGAGGGAAGCAACCATCCCGATCTCATCTCCACGCTCATCGTCGCCACCGATTCGGCTGACGTAATGCGCTTTTGTGAGGCCAAGGGCTACACCGCCATGATGACCTCGCCCCATCACCCTTCGGGGACCGACCGGGTATGCCAGGTAGCCCAACAGGTTCCGGCGGACATTTACGTAAACATCCAGGGTGACGAACCTCTGGTGCGCCGAGAGCACATAGAGGCGCTTCTGGTCCCATTCCAGGATCCCGGGGTGCGGGTTACCACCCTGGCCGTTGCCATGTCCCCCAGCCTGGCCCAAGAGTCCAACCGTGTAAAAGTAGTGACGGCACTCGACGGCCGGGCGCTCTACTTCTCCCGCTCCGTCATTCCGCACGACCGCGAGGACTCACCAGGGGGGAAGATCCTCAAACATTTGGGCTTCTACGCCTTCGTCCCCAGCGTCCTCGATCTGCTCCGCCACCTTGAACCAACTCCGCTCGAAAAGCGCGAAAAACTCGAACAGTTGCGCCTGCTCGAACACGGCGTGCCCATCCATGTGGTGGAGACGGATTTCAACACCGTGGGAGTGGACACCGAGGCGGACCTGCACCTGGCTGAGCGCATCCTCCTGGCCCGTCAACAGGGCAGATAGCCGCCCTTGCTGAGCCGGCTGTACACCCTGGGCCTTAGCCTCTACCTCGCGGGGCGAATGCCCGCCTTCCTCTTCGAGGGGCTGGCACGCGGCAAGCACGACCTGCCACGACGGTTGCGCGAAGGCTGTTTTGGCCCCCAGATCCGCTTGAAAGACGGGAACGGCGAGGCCCCCGTCTGGGTGCATGCCTGCTCCCTGGGCGAAGTTCTGGCGGCCGCGCCGCTCCTTCGCGCCCTGCGCCAGAAGATGCCGCGACGCGGCATCCTGCTGTCCACCGTGACCCGCACCGGCTACGAGGTCGCCGTGTCCAGACTGGTGGGGGTGATTGACGACCTGTTTTACTTCCCTTTCGACCTGCCCGGAAGTGTCCGGCGCGCCCTCGACAAGACCCGCCCGGCGGCCGTGGTCATCGTCGAGACCGAAATATGGCCCAACTTCCTCGGCGAGTGCTACAAGCGGCGGATCCCGGTCGTCTGGGTCAACGGCCGGGTCTCCGACAGGGCCTTCCGGCGCTACCAATTGGCCTCGCGGCTGCTTTCGCCGCTGCTGCGCCAAGCCAGGCTGTTCATTATGCGCACCGAGGAAGACGCCCGCCGCATCCGGACTATGGGCGCCGATGCCGGGCAGGTGGTGGTAGGTGGCAATCTCAAGTATGACCGCCGCCCCGCCGCCGCACCCCAACCGACAGACGGCCAGGACGCCGATTCCCTCGGCCGGGCATTGGCGGGCGCTGCCGAGGAATCTCCCCTTTTGGTGGCCGGAAGCACCACCGAGCCCGAGGAGCAGATCGTTCTCGAGACCTTCGGCCTGGTACGCCGCCACCCGGGCCTTGAGGGAACGCGGCTGCTCATCGCCCCCCGCCACCCCGAACGCTTCGAGCGCGTGGCCGCCATGCTGGAGTCCTCCGGCCTGCGCTTCAGGCGGCGCTCCCAGGGCGGCTCCGGCCCCCATGACGTCTTTCTGCTCGACACCATCGGGGAGCTGGCCGGCGCCTACGCCTTCGCCGACGCCGTCTTCGTCGGGGGTAGTTTCGCCCGCCGCGGCGGCCAGAGCATCCTCGAGCCCGCCGCTCACGGCCGGGCGGCGGTGGTGGGTCCGCATATGGAGAACTTCCGCGAGGTACTGGCCGACTTCAAGACCGCGGGTGCCGTGATACAAATAAAGGACGAGGAGCCATGGGCCGCGGCCCGCCGCCTGGCGCGGATATGGACGGACATGCTCCAGCACCCCGACCAGACACGCCAAATGGGCCAGCGCGCCCTAACGGTCCTGGAACGCAACGCCGGGGCCACGACCAAAACGCTGGAATACCTCCTGGAGGCCCTGGCAGTCTGCTGAAAACCCATCCGCGAAGGGCAGACTGATCCTTGTGAACATTTTCTCTTGACACAAGCACATGTCTTGATAGAATATGCGATTCCATTCGGTGAAATATCGTTGCAATAGCGCTCTTACTTTTTTGTTAAGGAAACCATCCCGTGAAAAAGACCTACTTGCTTACCCCAGGCCCCACGCCGGTGCCCCCCGAGGTGCTCCTGGCGATGGCGCAACCCGTGATGCACCATCGCTCGCCGGAGTTCAGGGCCATTACCAAAGAAATTCGCGAAGGACTCAGGTTCCTTTTTCAGACCGACCAGGAGGTCCTCACCTTCGTCTCCTCGGGCACGGGGGCCATGGAGGCCGCGGTGGCCAACACTCTCAAGCCGGGTGACCGGATCCTGGTCATCGAGGCTGGCAAGTTCGGGGAGCGTTGGGGCGAGCTGTGTCAGGCCCATGGGGCCGTGGTGGAGAAGATCCAGCCCGCCTGGGGGCATATGTGCCCCGCCAAAGACGTCGCCGAGGCCCTGAAGAAGGCCCCGGACATCAAGGCCGTCTTCTGCCAGGCCAACGAGACCTCCACCGGGGTCTGCGCCCCGCTGGAAGAGCTGGGCCGCATCTGCCGCGACCACTCCGCCATTCTGGTGGTCGACGCCGTGAGCGCCCTGGGGGCCATGGACATCCCGACCGACCGCTGGGGGCTGGACATCGTCGTCTCCGGCTCCCAAAAGGCCCTTATGCTGCCTCCGGGGCTGGCCTTCGCCTCGGTGAGCGAGAAGGCCTGGAAAGTCGTCCGGGCAACCGCCCCCTCGGCCTACTACTTCAGCTTCGCCAAGACCCTGGCCGCCGCCGAGAAAGACCAGGGGGCCTTCACCTCGGCCGTGAGCCTGATGTACGGGCTGCAAGCGGTCCTGCGCATACTGCGCGCCGAGGGCCTGGAGGGGATATTCGCCCGGCACCGGAGGCTGTCGGCCGGCACCAAGGCCGCCATGCGGGCCCTTGGCCTCGGACTCTACTCCAAGGACAACCCGTCCGACTGCCTCACCGCCGTGGAGGCCCCCGCGAAGATAGACGGCCAGAAGATCGTCGCCAGGATGCGTGACGAGCACGGCATCTACGTCGCCGGCGGCCAGGCCCAGGCTAAGGGCAGGATATTCCGGGTGTCCCACATGGGCTACATCTCGGAGTCCGACATCCTGCTCACCGTCGCCGCCCTGGAGGCGGTGTTGCGCGACCTCGGCCACGCCGTGGAGTTCGGCAGCGGGGTGCGGGCGGCCCAAGAGGTATTCTACGGCCGGACAGCAACCCCAGTAGTGAACCCTGTGACCTGCCGGTGCTGCTCTCGGTAAATATGACAAGGTGGCGGAAATGAAGGTTTTGGTTGCCGACAACCTGGCTCAGTGCGGAATAGACGTCCTCCAGCGGACTCCGGGCATCGAATGCGTTGTCAAGAAGGGGCTGAGCCCCGATGAGCTGAAAGTGGCCGTGGCCGACGCGGAGGGCCTGGTGATCCGCTCCGCCACCAGGGTCACCGCGGATATCATCGAGGCGGCCCCCAGGCTGCGGGTAATCGGCCGGGCCGGCATCGGGCTAGACAATGTTGATGTCTCCGCCGCCAGCAAGCGCGGCATCGTGGTGATGAATGTCCCCGAGGGGAACGTGGTCACCACCGCCGAGCACGCCATATCCATGCTGCTGGCGCTGTCGCGCAACATTCCTCAGGCCACGGCCTCTCTGAAGGCCGGCAGGTGGGAAAAGAGCAGGTTCAAGGGCCGGGAGATCTTCAACAAGACCTTGGGCATCGTGGGCATAGGCCGCATAGGCAAGATCGTGGCCGACCGCGCCCTGGGGCTGAAGATGCGGGTCATATCCTACGACCCCTACATCTCCCCGGAGTCCGTGGAGAGGGTCGGCGACGTGGAGATGGTCAGCTTTGATGAGATGCTGGCGCGCAGTGACTACATATCCCTGCACGTGCCCAAGACCCCCGATACCACCAATCTGCTCAACGCCGCCGCCTTCGCCAAGATGAAGCCGGGGGTAATGGTCATCAACTGCGCCCGCGGCGGTATCATAGACGAAGAGGCGCTGCTTGCGGCCCTCAGGTCGGGCAAGGTGGCCGGGGCGGCGATAGACGTCTTCGCCAAGGAACCCCCGGACGGCAATCCCCTGCTGGAAATTGACGGCCTCATCTGCACCCCCCACCTTGGGGCCTCCACCAACGAGGCCCAGGACAACGTCTCGCGCGGGGTGGCCGAGCAGGTCGCGGCCTATCTCACCGAGGGCACGGTGTGCAACGCGGTGAACGTACCCTCGCTCTCCGCCGACGTGCTCTCGCGCATGCAGCCCCTGCTCACCCTGGCAGAGAAGATGGGCAGCTTCCATTCCCAGATGGCCAAGGGCGCCCTGAAGCAGGTATCCATAGAGTATCTGGGCGAGGTCTCCGAGATAGACTGTACCCCGCTCACCACGGCCGTCCTCAAGGGGCTGCTGACCCCGGTACTCAGAGATGCCGTCAACTTCGTGAACGCCCCCTTCCTGGCCAAGGACCGGGGCATCAAGGTCATCGAGGCCAAGAGCGCCACGGCCACGGACTACACCAGCCTGCTGGTGGTGAGGGCCGTCACCAGCTCCGAGGAAAACGTCCTGGCCGGAACCATCTTCGGTCGGGGCGAGCCCAGAGTCGTGCGCATCAATTCTTTTGGGCTGGAGGCCGCCCCGGAGGGCCACCTGCTTCTCATCCAGAACGACGACAACCCCGGAGTCATCGGGGGCATCGGCACCACCCTGGGCAGGCACAACCTCAACATCAGCCGGATGCACGTCGGCCAGGCGCCCGACAAGGGGCGCAACATCGTCTTGCTCAACACCGACACGCCGGTCTCCGACGCGGCCTTCGAGGAGCTGCGGGGCTTAACTTCGGTGGTGTCGGCGCTGCGGCTGGAGCTATAGCAGGCCGGCTTTACGGTCGGGCGATCATCTGCTATTTTCAGGAAAAAGTTCCCTGTGCCCCGCCTCGGCGAAGCTTTCGTCGGTCCGGGGCGGCGCCAGATTCCTGGAGAACGCGTATGACAGACGAGGAGAACAAGGGCTACCGGGTAGATGACCGGCGGTTCGCATTCAGCGAGGAGAGGCAGGAGGACACAACCCAGGAGGGCGCCGCTCAGTCGGCGCCGGCGGGCGGAGACGCGCTGGCGGGCGCGGGCACGGAGGAAAAGGCCGAGCCGCGCGGGACTCAAGGAAAGCGCCCCAGCGGGGCCCTGCCGCCCATCACCTTTGCGACCTTCATATTCTCGCTCAACTCCTCGGCTCTCATTCACCTCGGGGAGCGGCCCGACCCGGCCACGGGCGACCTGGAACACGACCTCGACCTCGCCAGGCAGACGGTTGATCTGCTCGGCATGCTCAAAGAGAAGACCCGCGGCAATCTCACCCCGGAAGAAGAACACCTGCTGGACGCCATCCTCTTCGATCTGCGCATGCGCTACATAAAGCTCAGGGGCTAGCCAGCCACATCTTACACGCAGAAAGGAAAATCCTTGATGGACACATCCCCCAAAACGCCCGAATCCCCAGGCCGCAAGCGGGACCGCCGCCGGTGGCTGGCGGGTATTGCCGCCGCCGGCGTTCTGGCGGCCTTCGCCGCGAGTTCCTCCTTCAAGTGCGAAGGGGCGTCTCCGACGGGAACCCCTTCGGCGACCGTCGAGCACGCTGACTTCCACACGCCGGCATCCTTCAGCCAGTTGGCGGAGAAAGTCAGCCCCGCCGTGGTCAACATCTCGGCCTCGAAGGTCGTCAAGAGCGGTCCGGCCTTCCGTCATTTCTCCAGCCCCTTCGGCGAGGAAGACCCCTTCCAGGATTTCTTTGGCAGGTTCTTCGGGGAGCAACAACCCCAGCAGGAACTGCGGCAGCACAGTCTGGGGTCCGGCTTCGTGATTGACCAGCAGGGCTACATCCTGACCAACAACCACGTGGTGGAGAAGGCCGAGGCGATAGAGGTCAAGCTGCCCAGCGGCGCCACCTACGAGGCCAAGGTAGTGGGCAAGGATCCCAAAATGGACCTGGCCCTGATCAAGATCAAGCCCGAGAAGCCCTTGCCCGTCCTGAAGCTGGGTGAGTCCGCGAATGCCGAGGTAGGATCCTGGGTGCTGGCCATAGGCAACCCCTTCGGCCTGGGCGGCACGGTCACCCAGGGCATCATCAGCGCCACGGGACGAGTCATCGGGGCCGGCCCCTACGACAACTTCCTCCAGACCGACGCCTCCATCAACCCCGGCAACTCCGGCGGGCCACTGGTTAACATGGCGGGCGAGGTCATCGGCATCAACACCGCCATCGTGGCGGGAGGCCAGGGCATCGGCTTCGCCATTCCGGTCGATATGGCCAAGGACGTTCTGCCGCAGCTCAAGGAGAAAGGCTTCGTGACCCGCGGCTGGATGGGCGTGGCGGTTCAGGAAGTGACCCCCGAGCTGGCCAGGTCCTTCGAGTTGAAAGAGCCTCACGGCGCGCTGGTGGCTGAGGTCACCCCCAACGGCCCCGCCGCCAAGGCCGGCATAGAGCCCGGAGACATCATCGCGCGGTTCAACGACACCCCCATCAAAGACATGAGCGAGCTGCCTCGGGCGGTGGCGATGACGCCGATCGGCAAGAAGGTGGCCGTGACCGTCCTGCGCAACGGAACGGAGAAGAGCTTCAACGTCGAGGTCGGGGAACTGAAGGACAAGACCGCGCCTCTGGGCGAGCGGGAAACCACGGGCGATCTGGGCATGAACGTCCGTGACCTCACGCCGCAACTGGCCCGCCGCCTGGATCTGCCCCCCTACGAAAAGGGCGTGGTGGTGACTGACGTTGACGGCGGAGGTCTGGCCGCCGAGGCGGGCATTCAGCCCGGAGACGTCATCAGGCAGGTCAACCGCAAGCCCGTGGACTCCACCGGGGAATACGAAAAGCTGGTCTCGAAGCTCGGCCCGGGCGATACCGCGCTCTTTCTCATACAGCGCGGCGGCACTGCCTCCTTCAGGGCCATAACCATCCCCGGCCGGTAGGTAATGGAACGGTCTGCCCCAGCGAAGCTTAACCTCTACCTCAAGGTCTTGCGGCGCCGCCCCGATGGCTACCACGATCTGGTCAGTCTCATGGCGCCCATAGACCTTGAGGACCGCCTGGAGATCGAGCTCGGCAAGAGCTCGGTGCGGTTGCGCTGCGCCTGCGGCCTGCCGGAAGACAGCCAGAACCTGGCCTTCCAGGCGGCCACGCTCTTCCTCCTGGAGGCAGGGGAACGCGGCATCCAGGCCGGGGCGCGCATATACCTGGAGAAGCACATCCCCGTGGGCGCCGGGCTGGGAGGCGGAAGCTCGGACGCCGCCTGCGTGCTCCTCACCCTCAACGACCTCTGCGACAGCCCCTTCAGCAATACCGAGCTGCAGGTCATGGCCAGGCGCCTGGGGGCGGACGTGCCCTTCTTCATAGGCGGGGTTCCGGCCATCGCCCACGGCATCGGCGAGAGGCTCCGCCCCGTCTCCGTCCCGCCATTCTGGTGCGTGCTGGTGAACCCAGGCTTCCCGGTAAGGACCAAGACCGTTTACAGTAATCTGGCTTTGCCGTTGACACCGGCCGACGAGGAAAGTATGGTAAAATGGCTTATGGGTGCGGCCGCTGATCCGGCCGCTATCCTCCATAACGACCTGGAGACCAGCACCTTCAGACTTCATCCCGGGCTGATTCAAATCAAGCAAGCCCTCCGTGCCGAAGGGGCCGAGGGGTCGCTGATGAGTGGCAGCGGGTCCACCGTCTTCGGGCTCTTCAAGACCTCTGATGCGGCATACGCCGCCGCCGAGCGACTGCGAAGGCATGAAGACTGGGCGGTCAGCGTTCAGAGCGGCCCTTGGCCGGGCCGTTGAAGGACGCCCGTCCGCGGGTGGCGGGCAACAACATGCTGGGGTGTCGTCAAGCGGTAAGACACGGGTCTTTGGATCCCGCATTCGGAGGTTCGAATCCTCCCACCCCAGCCAGGTATCGAGGGTAGCTGGGTACCTGGGGCTGCCGTCAGAGGAAACACGACGGTGGCCGATTTTTTGGGAGTCAGTCTTTAAATTCCGGCTGGGGCCTCGCGCAAGGCGGAACCGCACATGGATGTCGGAACCGAAACGATGAATCATCCGGCTCCCGGCCGCACTTGCGCGCAAGTGCCCGCGGGCCAGCTTTAGAGGAGTGTCTAAACGGTGTCGCAAAAATCGCTTGACAGACTGAGTCTGTTCACTGGCCGTGCCAACCTGCCTCTGGCGGAGGAAATCTGCCAGTGCATGAACGTGGGGCTGGGCAAGGCCGTGGTAAAGACCTTCAGCGACGGGGAGGTAATGGTCGAGATCGGAGAGAACGTGCGCGGCAAGGACGTCTTCGTCGTCCAGCCGACCTGCCCTCCGGTCAACCACAACCTCATGGAGCTTCTCATAATGATGGACGCGCTGCGGCGCGCCTCGGCCCAACGGATCACCGCCGTCGTCCCCTACTACGGCTACGCGCGGCAAGACCGCAAGGTGGCCCCACGGGTACCCATAAGCGCCAAGCTGACCGCCGACCTCATCACCGCCGCCGGAGCCAAGCGGGTGCTGGCCATGGATCTGCACGCCGGCCAGATACAGGGCTTTTTCAACATCCCGGTGGACCATCTCTTCGCCGCCCCGGTACTGCTGAGCTACATCCGCGAACACTTCCAGGATAACGTGGTGATGGTCAGCCCGGATGCCGGAGGAGTGGAACGTGCCAGGGCCTATGCCCGGCGGCTCGACGCCGACCTGGCCATCATAGACAAGCGGCGCGAGGGCCCCAACGAGGCGCGGGTGATGCACATCATCGGTGACGTCGCCGGCCGCAACGCCATCATCCTCGATGACATGGTCGACACCGCCGGCACCCTGACCCAGGCGGCCATGGGTCTGGCCGAAGCGGGGGCCAGGAAGGTCTATGCCTGTGCCACCCATCCGGTGCTGTCCGGGCCGGCCATAGAGCGCATCGTCAACTCCCCGATAGATCAGCTCATCGTGGTCAATACCATTCCCCTGTCACAGGCGGCCCGGCAGTGCGGTAAGATAACCCAGCTCTCCGTATCTTCGCTACTGAGCGAGGCCATACGGCGGATACACACCGAGGACTCGGTGAGTTCGCTCTTTGTCTAGCAGGCCGTTTTTCAACGGGCTGCCAGCAGGCTCTTTGTTTTAGGAGGTAACGAGGTAACATGGAAAAGTTAGTCTTACGGATTGAGGCCAGGCAGACCCAGGGCAAGAACGCCGCCCGCGCTCTGCGCCGCCGAGGACTCATTCCCGGTGTCATCTATGGCGCGAACAACACCAGCAACATGGTCCAGATCGACCCCAAGCAGATGCGCGTCGTGCTGCGCGCCGGCGGGGCCGAGAACGTACCTTTCGAGATCTCCATGGACGACGGCAGGCAGACGACGGTCATGCTGAAGGAGATTCAGATAGACCCCGTTACCCGCGTGCCTCTGCACGTGGACCTGTGGGAGCTGACCAAGGGGAAAAAGATAGAGGTCGAGGTCGCCATCCACGTGACCGGCATCGCCCTGGGAAGCGAGAAGGGCGGCATCCTGCAGCAGGTAATGCGGGCGCTTCCGGTGGAATGCCTGCCTGAAGACATACCCGAGGCCATCGAGGTGGACGTCCGCGGACTGGACATCGGCCATTCCCTGCACGTGAGAGACCTTCAGCTCCCCGGCACCCTCAAGGCCAAGGCCGATCCCGAGCAGACGGTCGTCACCTGCGTACACCCGACCGTAACCAAGGAAGCGGGCCCCGGCGAACAGGGTGAAGGCCCCGGCTCCGAGGGCACGGCAGCCTAGGCAGGCGCGGGGCAACATAACTTGTCCGTCAGGCTGGTGGTAGGCCTGGGAAACCCAGGGCCGCGCTATGAAGACACCCGCCACAACCTGGGCTTCGCGGTGGCGGCCGAGCTGGCGGCCAGGCCCTCCGCCCGGTTCGGGCGCTGCCCCGGACAGGCCCGTTGCGAGATCGCCACGGCCAGCCTTGGTGGGGTGCGGTTGCTGATTGCCCGCCCCCAGACCTTCATGAACCGCTCAGGGGAGGCGGTGGCCCCGCTGCTGGGCTACTTCCGGCTCACCCCGGAAGATATTATCGTCGTCCACGACGATATAGACCAGGATCTCGGCCGCATCAAAATAGTCCTCCGGGGCGGGGCGGGCGGCCACAAGGGCGTGCTCTCCCTTGCGGCAAGCCTGGGCGGCTCCGACTTCAGGCGGGTCAAGGTCGGGGTGGGCCGGCCGCGCTTCAACGAAAACATAGAGCAGTTTGTCCTGATGCCCGTCTACCCCGACGAGCGGGCCGCCATGGAAGAGACCGTGGGGCACGCCGCCGCCGCGGTGGAGGTGCTGCTCACCCTCGGAGACTCCCAGGCCATGACCCAGTTCAACGCGGCTGGCTGTGGGTCGGGCCGCTCCTGAGGAGTCCGCCTCCCCCCTACCCCTTTTTCCTACCCGCACCACTCTGCCCCCCCCCCAATCCGCCTCTCTGGGAAACACTTCTTGCTTTTTTCGCTGAACTGGATGAAGGGAAGCTCTCCCAAGCCTGATTCAACAATCGTGCTTGTCGCCTCCTCTGCCCTCCAGCGCGACGGTCTCCCGTCTATCTTTAGGAATTGACGGGGGCATTGCACCCTGATAGTGTTGCGGGGCAGAATTGGGGGTTCGGGAGGTATGTTCAAGGAGGGAGACTTGGCAGTCTATCCCGCCCATGGGGTAGGCAGAATAGAGGCCGTTGAAAGCAAGGAAGCACCAAACGGCACCAAAGACTTCTATATCATGCGCATCCTCGAAAACGGGATGATCATAATGATTCCCACGGAAAACGAGCGAGCCGTCGGGCTGCGCTCGCTGATCGACTTCGAGGACGTCTCCAAAGTCTACGATGTTCTCAGATCCCGCAACGTCGAGGTCGAGAGCCAGACCTGGAATCGCCGCTACCGGGAATACATGGAAAAAATCAAGACGGGGTCCGTGTTCGAGGTGGCGGCCGTGCTCCGTGATCTGTGCCTGCTCAAGACAGACAAGACCCTCTCCTTCGGAGAACGCAAGATGCTCGATACCGCCCGCGCCCTCCTGGTGAAAGAACTGGCGTTGGCTGGCCAAATGGCGGAGGAGAAAATCGAGCAGGACATCCGCGGCATCTTTGATTCCTGACCTTTCCGCCACTGGCGTATCTCGGTTATCGAGGGCTCAGTCGGTCTTCAGGCCAATTGAGCCCTTTATTGCATTCTCGGCATGGCCCGAGAGACCCGGACTCAGATTCCCACGGAAAGGAGGTGAGAAAATATTTGGGCAAGCTGATTCTTCGCGCCACGCTGATCATCCTCTGTTCGGCCATAGGCTACCTGATACCCGGCTACATCCGGGAGGCCTCCATACCCCGCTGGCTGGGGCTGGCAGGCGGTTTTCTCTTCGCTTTACTGGCTTTATTACTTGAAGAAATCATTAGAAAGACCCCGCTCAAGACGACGGTCGGCGCCACGATCGGCATGCTTGTCGGGCTGGGTATCGCCAGCCTCATCAGCTCGCCCATAACCAGGCTTTCCGACAACTCCATGGCCCAGACGCTCATTTTCATTCTCATAGCCTCGGCGTTCGGCTATGTCGGGCTGGTCATGGGCAGCAGCAAGCAGATCGCGGACCTGAAGTTTCCCAATCCGGCCAGGCTTGCCGGGCGAATCAGCCGCGGCCACGGCAAGAAGGACTCGGCCAAGGTGGTAGATACCAGCGCCATAATAGACGGCCGTTTGGCTGACCTGTGCGACACGGGCTTTCTGGAGGGCCCTCTGTTAATACCCCAGTTCATCCTCCAGGAGCTTCGGCACATTGCCGATTCCTCCGATGCCCTGCGGCGGTCCCGGGCCCGCCGCGGACTGGATGCGCTGAGCCGCATCCAGAAAAGCGCGGTTGAGGTGAAGGTGGTTGATGAGGACTTCCCTCAGATTCATGAAGTGGACAGCAAGCTGATCGCCCTGGCGGTCAGGATGCAGGCCAAAATTGTCACCAACGACTATAATTTGAATAAAGTAGCCAAGCTGCAAGGACTAGATATACTCAACATAAACGACCTGGCAGCGGCGTTGCGCCCGGTGGTATTGCCGGGCGAGACGCTGCGCGTCCAGATCGTGCGGGAGGGCAAGGAGCCCGGCCAAGGGGTGTCTTATCTGGACGACGGCACCATGGTGGTGGTGGAAAACGCCGCCCGCCTGGTGGGCAAGAGCCTGGAGGTTTCCGTCACCAGTGTCTTGCAAACGAGCGCGGGGCGCATGATCTTTGCCACCCCGAAGGAGGCGGCGGCCTGAGCGACCGGGCACCGGACCGGGGCCGCGCCACCTATGAAAACCCTGACTATCGACAGCCAGGAGGGCGAGCGGCTGGACACGGCGCTCGTCCGGGTCCACGGCGGCTCCAGGGCAAAGATGCAGCGCTTGATCGAATCCGGCGGCGTGTTAATAAACGGCCACCCCGCCCTGAAGGCAAGTTATCGCCTGCGCTTGGGTGACGTCGTGGCGCTGGAACCGCACCTGACGCCCCCCCCCGAGGCGGACCAGAAAAACCCTCGCCCGGAGGCCATGGCCCTCGATATCCTGTTCGAGGACGCCGATGTCATAGTCTTGAACAAGCCCCAGGGCATGGTGGTGCATCCTGGGGCCGGGCACCAACGCTCCACCCTGGTACATGCCCTGCTCTACCATGCGTCCAGCCTGTCTACCGTCGGCGGGGGGGACAGGCCCGGTATCGTGCATCGGCTGGATAAAGACACCTCGGGTCTGATGATGGTCGCCAAGAGCGACGACGCCCACCTGGAGCTGGCCCGGCAGTTTCAGGGGGGAGAGGTAAGCAAGCTGTATCTGGCGGTGGTACTGGGAGAACCGGCTAAGGAACAGGGCCGCATCGAGGCCCCCATCGGCCGCCACCCCACGGAGCGGCAACGCATGGCGGTACGCCAGGGCGGGCGGGCGGCCCTCACCCAGTGGCGGGTGCTGGAGCGCTTCGGGGGCTGCTGCGCCCTTCTGGAGTTTCGACTGCACACGGGGCGCACCCACCAGATAAGGGTCCACAGCGCCTATATGGGCCACCCCGTGGCCGGAGACGCTACCTACGGGGGGAGACGCTTCGGCTCCCTGCGGGGGTCTCTGGAGCTTCGCCAGGCACTCGCCCTCAGCCCTCGCCAGCTTCTTCACTCCTGGCGCTTGAGCTTTGTTCATCCGCGCGGCGGCCCGCGGCTTGATTTCGAAGCGGCTCCGCCCCCGGACTTCTCCGCCGTGCTGGACCTCCTGCGCCAGGAGGTCGCGAAAAAACATGCTTAGGCTGGCCGTCACCGGTGGAGTGGCCACCGGCAAGAGCTCGGTGCTCGCCGCCCTGGCTGCCCGGGGGGTGCCGGTCATAGACCTCGACCAGCTCTGCCGCCAGGTCCTGCAACCGGGCGGGTCGATACTGGAGCGGATACGCATCTCCTTCGGAGAGGAGTTCGCCCCAGGGGCCGCGTTCCTCGACCGGGCCAGGATGCGCCAGCTCATCACCACGGATGCCGATGCCAGAAAGCGGCTTGAGGCCATTGTTCATCCCCCGGTCATGGACCTCATGGAGGCTCGGCTGCGAGAGGTGGAAGCCGCGGGCCACGACCTGGCCGCGGTGGAAGTGCCCCTGCTCTACGAGGCGGGCTACCGGCCACTTTTTGATGTCGTCGTAGTGGCCGCCTGCCCCAGAGAGACGGCCCTCGGCCGCCTCATGGCGCGCGGCGGGTTGAGCCGGCGGGAGGCCGAGGCATTGGTGGCAACCCAGCTCCCCATGGAAGAAAAAGTGGCGCGGGCCAACTACGTCATAGATACCACCGCCTCTTCCTCCGCGGTGGCGCTTTCGGTGGAACGTATTTTGCAAGTGGTACTCTCAACCTCGGCAAAGGCAAAAAAATCCGGCGAGGAAAAGGTAGGCCGATAGGCCCTTGACACCCGGTGGAAGTAGGGTATATTGAATTCAAACTCTCTGTCTGCCTACCTTGGGGAGTGGCCGAGAACCTTCTATAGATCGACCCTTTTTTTGAAGCAATTCCTATTGCACTCGCTATAGTTCGTGCCGGCGGTGGCCCGGGGTCACCGCAAGAAAACACAGATAGATTTGTCCTCTTGTTGGATCCCGATAGCGTCAGGGTAGAGAGACCCGCCGAGATAGCAAAATTTATATGACAGAGCGTTCAATTCAACAGTAGCCGACATAAGTGTGTGAGCTATGCGAGGATTGGAAATGAATCTGGTTGAACTGAAGGAAAAGAGAATCAACGAACTGACCAACCTGGCTCGGGAGTTCCATATCGAAGGCGCTTCGGGCATGCGCAAACAGGAGCTGATATTCGCCCTGCTGCAGGCCCAGACCGAGAAAAACGGGTTGATTTATGGCGAAGGCGTCCTGGAGACATTGCCGGACGGCTTTGGTTTCCTCCGGGCGCCCGACTACAACTACCTGCCCGGCCCCGATGACATATACGTATCCCCCTCCCAGATACGCCGGTTCATGCTGCGCACGGGAGATACCGTCTCCGGCCAGATCAGGCCCCCCAAAGACGGCGAACGCTACTTCGCCCTCCTCAAGGTCGAGGCGGTCAACTTCGAGGATCCCGAGTACGCCAGAGAGAAGATCCTCTTCGATAACCTGACCCCCCTCTATCCCGACGAACGCATCAAGCTGGAGACCGACCCCAAAACCCTGTCCATGCGGATCATGGACCTCATGACCCCCATCGGAAAAGGCCAGCGCGGGCTGGTGGTCTCGCCTCCACGGGCGGGCAAGACGGTCATCCTGCAGAACATCGCTAACAGCATCACCATCAACCACAAAGAAATCGTCCTCATAGTCCTGCTGATAGACGAACGCCCCGAGGAAGTGACCGACATGCAGCGTTCGGTCAAGGCCGAGGTGGTGAGTTCCACCTTTGACGAACCCGCTCAGCGCCACGTTCAGGTGGCCGAGATGGTAATCGAAAAGGCCAAGCGCCTGGTCGAGCACAAGAAAGACGTGGTCGTCCTGCTCGACTCCATCACCCGGCTGGCCCGGGCCTACAACACGGTCGTCCCGCCCAGCGGCAAGATACTCTCCGGCGGCGTGGACTCCAACGCCCTGCACCGGCCCAAGCGCTTCTTTGGCGCGGCCCGCAACATCGAAGAGGGCGGCTCCCTGACCATCATGGCCACGGCACTGGTGGACACCGGCTCCCGGATGGACGAAGTCATCTTCGAGGAGTTCAAGGGCACCGGCAACATGGAGATTCACCTCGACAGGAAGCTCTCCGACAAGCGAATCTTCCCGGCCATAG
Source organism: Pseudomonadota bacterium (assembly GCA_043799175.1). GTDB lineage: Bacteria > Desulfobacterota > JAZDOA01 > JAZDOA01 > JAZDOA01 > JAZDOA01. The sequence continues at coordinate 26,683 of JAZDOA010000218.1, forward strand.
ACATCAACAAGTCCGGCACCAGAAAGGAAGAACTCCTCCTGTCGGAGGCAGACCTCAACCGGGTCTGGATACTGCGCAAGCTGCTCTCGCCCCTCAACACGGTGGACGCCATGGAGTTTCTGCTGGACAAGATGCAGGGGACGGCCTCGAACCTGGACTTTCTGTCCGCCATGAACCGCTAGCAGGCCGTTCTCCTGGCTGCCAGCCCATTCATCCTTGTTGAAATTTCAGCAGGGAATATGCTATATTACTCGCTTGTGTCAGGAGGCTTGGTCCCATGAAGAAAGGCGTTCATCCCAACTACATACCGGTCGAGATAAAGTGCCACTGCGGCAACATTGTAGAAACAGGCTCGGTAAAGAAAGACATCAAGGTCGAGATCTGCTCCGCCTGCCACCCCTTTTTCACCGGCACCCAGAAACTGGTCGATACCGCCGGCCGCGTGGAAAGGTTCCGCCGCAAGTATGAGGGCGTCATCAACAAGACCGGGGGCAAGGGCAAGTAGGCCCGGCGCAGGCGGCAACCCACGTCCATGCTCCAATCAGCCTTGAGTCCTGATGCAAACAGACTCCGCGCCCGCGTAGACGTCGGCGGCCAGGCCGTCATTGAAGGCGTCATGATGCGCGCGCCCCGCTCCCTGGCGGTGGCGGTGCGCAAGCGAAACGGCGAGATCGTCATAAAACAGGACCGCTGGCGCTCCATAACCGAGCGGTGGCCAGTCTTCAGGCGTCCCCTGCTGCGGGGCAGCGTGGTCTTCGCCGAGGCCTTGATCAACGGCCTTCAGGCCTTGAGCTTTTCCGCCAGCCAAGCCAGTGGATCCCAGGCGGATGGATCCGACGAAGAGCAGGCCGGTCCGCTGGCTATTGCCTGCACCATGATCCTCGGCGTGGGAATGGCCATTGTCTTGTTCGTGCTCCTTCCTCATATCCTGAGCGGCTGGCTGCTGGCGCGGCTCGGTTCTGGATACGGCCTGTCTTCACTGACCTTCCATGCCGTTGACGGTGCCATCAAGCTTCTCTTCTTCCTGAGCTATGTCTGGGCCATATCGTTCTTTGAGGACGTGCGCCGCCTCTTCGAATACCATGGGGCGGAGCACAAGAGCATCTTCGCCTACGAGGCCGGCGCCGAGCTGACGGTCGAAAATGCCAGAAAATATCCTCGCCTGCATCCGCGCTGCGGGACAGCTTTCATCCTGCTGGTCATGCTGATCAGCATCGTTCTGTTTTCCCTGGTCTTTACCCTGCTGCCCGCTGCGGCGTCAACGGGCTCCTGGCAAAGCCTGCCGCTCATGGGCCTGAAGATTGTCCTTATGCTGCCGGTGGCGGGGGTAGCCTATGAAATTATCCGCTACTGCTCCCGGCACATGGAAAGGCCCCTCACCAGGGTTATCACCGCCCCAGGTCTGTGGCTGCAGCGGCTCACCACCCGGGAGCCGTCCGATGACCAGATCGAGACGGCACTGGCCGCCCTTACCTCGGCCCTGGCCATGGAGCAGGCGGCAAGGACGGCAACCGAACCCAGCGCCGTAAAGGTGCCGTAAAGGACATATGTTCGACCGACTACAGGCATTTGAGGAACGTTACCACGTCCTGGAGCAGGCGCTCTCCAATCCCGAGACTATCCGAGACCAGGAGCGGTTCCAGAAGCTCGCCCGAGAACACTCCGAGCTGTCCCGCCTGGTGCAGACCTGGCGGGCCTACAAGGGCGTCTCTCAGGGTCTGGAGGAGAACAAGGAACTGCTCTCCGACCCCGACGAGGAGATGAGAAGGCTTGCCCGCGAGGAAATGGCCGAACTCAAGCAGCGCCAGGCCGAGATAGAAGGCGAGATCAGGCTCCTGCTGATTCCGAAAGACCCCAACGACGCCAAGAACATCCTGCTCGAAGTCCGCGCCGGCACCGGCGGCGACGAGGCCGGTCTCTTCGCGGCCGAACTCTTTGGCATGTATTCCCGCTACGCCGAGACGCGCCGCTGGAAGGTCGAGGTGCTGAGCCATCACCCCACGGGCGTCGGCGGCTTCAAGGAGATAATCGCCCTCATCCAGGGCCAGGGCGCCTACAGCCAGCTCAAGTACGAGAGCGGGGTGCAGCGGGTGCAGCGGGTGCCCGCCACGGAGAACCAGGGGCGCATCCATACCTCCACGGTCACCGTGGCCGTGATGCCCGAGGCCGAAGAGGTAGACGTCCAGATCGCCGAGGGTGACCTGAGAATAGACGTCTTCCGTTCCTCGGGGCCCGGAGGCCAATCGGTCAATACCACTGACTCCGCCGTCCGCGTGACCCACCTGCCCACCGGGCTCGTGGTCACCTGCCAGGACGAAAAAAGTCAGCACAAGAACAAAGCCAAGGCCCTGAAGGTCTTGCGCGCCCGTCTTCTCGACCGCGTGCAGCAGGAACGACACAACAAGATCGCCGAGGAGCGCAAGAGCCAGGTAGGCACCGGAGAGCGCTCCGAGCGTATCCGCACCTACAACTTCCCCCAGGGACGGGTCACCGATCATCGCATCGGGCTCACCCTCTACAAGCTGGAGCAGGTCCTGGCCGGCGACGTTCAAGAGTTTATCGACTCCCTCATAGCCGACAGCCAGACGCGCGCCCTCAAGAACATTGAATGACACTGAGTCCTGGACTATCCTGACCGTCCTTGGCTGGACCACGGGCTACCTTCAAGGCAAGGGTATTACCACTGCCCGGCTGGATGCCGAGGTGCTGCTGGCTCACGCCCTGAACATGGACCGGGTCGGACTGTATCTCAACTACGACCGGCCCCTGCAACCCCCGGAACTGGCGCGCTTCCGCGAGCTGGCGCGGCGCCGCGCGAAGCGGGAGCCGGTAGCCTACATCAGGGGCTTCAAGGAGTTCTGGTCCCTGGAGTTCGAGGTTTCTTCGCCCGCGGTGCTCATTCCCCGGCCGGAAACCGAACTGCTGGTGGAAGAGACGCTGAAGGCGGCCCGAGGTTTTTCCGGGCAGCCTCTCCGCCTGCTTGAGGTAGGTACCGGCTCCGGCGCCGTGGCCATAAGCGTCGCCAAGGAACTGGGCCGGTCGGTGCTGGCCTCGGACAACTCGGCCGTGGCCCTGGCGGTGGCCCGGCGCAACGCCCAAAGGCACGAGGCGGCGGTAAAGTTCATCGAAGCCGATCTGCTCGATGAATCCTTCGGCGAGGCGGCCTTCGAGGTCGTCTTCTCCAACCCGCCCTACGTGTCCAGCGCCGGGTTGGCCACCGCCCCCCCGGAGTTGTCTTTCGAGCCACGGTCCGCCCTCGACGGCGGGCCGGACGGCCTGGAAGTCATTCGGCGCCTGGTTCAACAGGCCCCCAGGGTTCTGACTCCCGGCGGTTGGCTGCTCCTGGAGGTCGGCTCCGGACAGGCGGCCGAAGTGGCCGGGCTGCTCGAGGCGGCCGGGTTCGAGGCCGTGACCAGGGTGCCCGATCTGGCGGGCATGGAGCGCCTGGTAAAGGGGCGGCAGGGTGGCGTGGCCACCGACCAACCTCCGGCGCCCGCAACTCATTATGGCTTTTGATATGCTTCCGAAGGCGCCTGGCACCTGTCGGCGTTGCCGACAGGGCCTAAGGAACCTCTGAATAAGCCCGTTGAACCGCTTCCGTTCGTGCTGAGGTATCGAAGCATGAACGGAAATAGTGAATGCTTTGAAGCCGTTTTATGTTCGCCCTTCGATACCTCAGGGCGAACGGTTGTCAACGCGGGGACTTATCCAGAGGTTCCCTAAGTGGCAAGCCGCCCTCTCTCTGCGGCGGAAACAACCTTCGAGCTACCCGAGGGCGGAGTTTGCGTGGCGCGGCTCGCGCCCACCTCGGGATCGGCTCGAAGTAAAGGAACATCATGGACAAGATGATCATTCACGGCGGCCATCGCCTGGCCGGCGAGGTCGAGGTCTCGGGAGCCAAGAACGCCGCGCTCCCTATCCTTGCCGCCACCCTTCTGGCCCCCGGCCTGCACACCCTGCGCAACGTCCCCGGTCTGGCCGACGTCCGGACCACCAGAAAGCTGTTGACCCGTTTGGGCGCCGTCTTCAGCGACAACCCCGGCGGCGAACTGGCGGTCGAGGTCCCCGAGACTCTGGGCGTCGAGGCACCCTACGAGCTGGTCAAGACCATGAGGGCCTCCGTCCTGGTGCTGGGGCCGCTGGTGGCCAGGCTGGGCCGCGCCAGGGTCTCCCTTCCCGGCGGCTGCGCCATTGGCGCCCGGCCGGTGGACATCCATCTCAAGGGACTGGCTCGCCTGGGCGCCGAAATCAACCTCTCGCACGGCTATGTCGAGGCCACGGCAGGCAGGCTGAAGGGCTGTTCTCTGTACCTGGATGTGCCCACCGTAACCGGCACCGAAAATCTGATGATGGCCGCCGTGCTGGCGCGTGGAACCACCGAGATCAAGAACGCCGCCAGGGAACCCGAGGTGGTGGACCTGGCCGACTGCCTCAACGGCATGGGGGCACATATAGAGGGAGCGGGCACCGACGTCCTGACCATCGAGGGCGTGGACCAGCTCCATCCCGCCGACCACACCGTTATCCCCGACCGCATCGAGACCGGAACCTACATGATAGCCGCGGCCGTTACCCGTGGCGACGTGACCATCCGCAACTGTCGCCTCGACCACATGGAGGCCCTGGTCAGCAGGCTGCGCGAGGCCAGAGTGGAGGTCGCGCCTGTTCCAAACGGTGTTCGGGTGACCGCCACCGACGCCTTCCGGGGCACCGACGTGGTAACGATGCCCTATCCGGGTTTCGCCACGGACATGCAGGCCCAGATGATGGTCCTGATGTGCATGACCGACGGTCTTTCCGTGGTCACCGAGCGGATATTCGAAAATCGCTTCATGCATGTGGGGGAGCTGCGCCGCATGGGGGCGGACATCCGCATAGAGGGCAACACGGCCATAGTGCGCGGCTCCGGCAGGCTGCTCGGGGCGCCGGTAATGGCCACCGATCTGCGCGCCTCGGCCTCCCTGGTGCTGGCGGGCCTGGCGGCGCAAAACACCACGGAAATCTCCCGTGTCTACCATCTCGACCGGGGCTACGAGGCCATGGCCCAGAAGCTGGCGCGGCTCGGGGCCCGGATCGAGCGGGTGAAGGAAGCCTGATCCCTTGGAGGCCTCCGGCGCCGGAAAAAGCCTCTGCCCCGAAGAACCTCACCCCCGACGATTCAGCCAACCGCTTCGGCGCCCCCTGCCCCCGCTGCTGCTGGCCTTCGCCCTGGGGCTGGCCATGGGCCACGGGCTGCCCCTCGGCTGGTGGCCCTTCCTCGCCGCGGCCGCGGTGGCCCTGGGGCTGGCGCTCCATGCCCGGCGCGGCCGACCGGCCTCTCTCTCGCCCCTGATCCTGCTCTTCCTGGTGGGCGTAGCCGCCACCCAGGCCTCGTGGCCACCCCGCCCTCCGGCGGTGGACATCGCCAGCCAATATCTCCCCGAAACGTACACCGTAGAGGGCTGCGTCCTGGCCGCCGAGGAGGCAGCCGGCGGGGTCCACCGCCTGCTGGTCGGGGTGGAAGGCGCTGAGCCCGAAAAAACGCGGGAGCGGCCCTGCCCTCTCCGGTATCTCCGGGTCTGGGTCAAGAACGATGGTCCCCAAAAAATCCCGGAGCCGGGGGAGGTCATCAGATTCCAGGCCTCCCCCCAGGCCATCAGGGGCTGCGCGAACCCCGGCGGCCAGGACGTGGAGGGCAGATGCATCCGGGAGGATGTCTTCCATAAGGCCAGCGTGCGGGCAAGCCGCATCGAGCACCTCGGGCGGCGGGAGTCTCCCGGCCTGTACCTGGCCGGGTTGCGCCTGAAAATCATCCGGTTCTTCAACGAGCGAATCGGCGGCCCGGCGAGCGGCCTGTGCACGGCACTGGCCGTGGGGGCCAGATCCGGCCTGCCCGGCGAGGTCCAACAGGCATTCGCCGCCAGTGGCACCACCCACCTGCTGGCCGTCTCGGGCATGAACCTGACCCTGGTGGGAGTGCTGGTCTTCTGGCTGGCCCGAAGGGCCATCGGGCGCTGGGAGTGGCTGCTGCTGCGCCTGCCGGCCCAGCACGCGGCCGCCGTGGTGGCCTTCGGGGTCGTCCTGCCCTACGCCCTGCTGGTAGGCTGGCAGGCCCCCGCGGTGAGGGCCGCCATAATGGCCACTGCCGCCCTGGTCGTCCTGCTGGCCGGTCGCGAGACCGACGTCCTCTCGGCCCTGGCCCTGGCAGCCTTCGCCATATTGACCCTCAGCCCGGCCTCGCTCTTCGAGGCCTCCTTCCAACTTACCTTTGCCGCCCTGGCCGGGGTCATACTGGCCGGCCTCTGGCTGAAAAAAGGGCGGCTCGGCACCCTGCCCCGGCCGCTGGCCTGGCTCCTGGGCCTGCTGGCCACATCCCTGGCGGCAACCCTGGCCACGGGGCCACTGGTGGCCCACCATTTCAACCAGCTAAGCCTGGTAGGCTGCCTGGCCAACGTCATTATGGTGCCGCTCATCGGCACGGTGCTCACCCCGCTCTGCGTGGCCGCCGCCCTCTCGCTGCCGCTCTGCCCGGCGGCCTCGGCCCTGATTCTGGCCGTGGCCGCGCCGCTGGCCCGCCTCAGCCTGTGGCTGGTCTCCTGGCTGGGAAACCTGCCCTGGGCGGCGGTATGGGTGCCCACCCCGGACTGGGTCGAGGTAGCCCTGCTCTACGGCCTTCTGGCCTCGGCGGCCTTCCTGCCAGGCAAGCGGCGGATCCTGACCGCCCTGCTCCTGCTCTCGGCCTGGCCCCTTTACGGCTGGTGGGCGGCGATCCAGGCCAACCCGCCCGGTCTGCTCACCGTGCGCTACCTGGACGTCGGCCGAGGCAACTCGGCGCTCGTCGTAGCCCCAGACGGCCAAAGCATGTTGATCGACGCGGCGGGCGTAAAGGACAGCGACTATGATCTGGGCCGCTGGGTGGTGGCCCGCGCCCTGTGGGCGCTGCGCCTGAGTCGGCTCGATCTGGTGGTCTGCACCCATTCCCACCCCGATCACGCCCTGGGGCTGCCCTTTGTCCTGGCCCGCTTCAGACCGCGGGAACTATGGCTGGCCACGCCGGACCCCAAACTGGAGCGCTGCGCGGCGGCGGTGGGTTGCCGGGTAGTCCGCACCTTCGCGGGCCACGGCCGCAACCTTGGCCCGGCGCGAATCGAAATCCTCTGGCCCCCGCCTCAAGCTGGAGCGACCCCGGAAGGGCTTACCTGGGACAGCGAGAACGAGCACTCCACCGTACTCCAGCTCACCCTGGGCAAGCGGAGCTTCCTGTTCCCGGCCGACATCGGCAAAACCTCCGAGACGGCCCTGCTCGCGAGCCGCCGCGGGGAAGAACTCCAGGGCGACGTACTGCTGGCAGCCCACCACGCCAGCCGGGATTCCAACTGCCCCGACTTCCTGACGGCGGTCGCCCCCAGGGCCATCGTGCTCAGCCGTGGACCCGGCACCCACATCTGGCCCAGCCGCGAGGTCCTGCAGCGCTTCCGCGACACCGGCGCAAACCTATGGCGCACCGACCTCCAGGGCATGGTTACCGCCACCACGGATGGAGACCGGCTGTGGATGACAGGGTGGCAGGGCCACCAGCCAAACTCCGGCACCCATAAGCCTCGGTGACAACAGGACCGCCTGAGAAGGTGCCGGGGCGGTAGGGCGGGAGTTGAATGCCGCCCTCTCTCTGTGGTTACAGCAGCGTCTCCCTAATAAACGCCGCGGCGTTGCGGAAAATGGCCAACCCGTCGCCCTCCTCGGGCAGGTTTTTTTCGCGGGTCCAGCGGGGGTGGTTGGTATAGTGCAGGAAGGCCTCGGGATGCGGCATGAGGCCAAAGAGGCGGCCACTGCGGTCACACACCCCGGCTACGGCCGCCACCGAGCCATTGGGGTTGGCCGGGTATTCCTGGGTGGGTTGGGTCTCCCCCCGGCGGGTGTACCGCAAGACTATCAGGCGCTCCGCCTCCATTCGCGGCAGCACGCCGTCTCCGGGCACGAACTTCCCCTCGCCGTGGCGCACGGGCAAATATAGCGTGCTCAGACCACGGGTGAAGACACAGGGACCATCGTTTACCCTCAGCGCCACCCAGCGGTCCTCGAAGCGGCCGGAGTCGTTGCTCATGAGGGTTGTCTCCTGGGTGAGTTTTCCGGCAAAGTTGGGCAGCAGGCCCAGCTTGACCATCAACTGAAAGCCGTTGCACACCCCCAGCACCAGCTTGCCCGCCTCAATGAAACGCAGGAGCTGCTCCGAGAGCTTCTCCCCGCCCCCCTCGAGGCGGGCATGGCGGAAGCGGTTGGCCTGGGCCTTGGCGGCACCCAGGTCGTCACCATCGAGGAAGCCTCCGGGAAGGTTGAGAAAATGGTAGTCATCCAGCCGCTTGTCGCCATAGAGAAGCTCGCTGAGGTGGACGATATCGACCTCGTCGCAGCCTGCCGTCCTACAGGCATGGGCCATTTCCAGCTCGCAGTTGGTACCGTTGCCGGCGAGCACGATTGCCTTGACCCTGTCATGCCTTGGTGCCAACATTTGCCCTCCCCGCCCCTGATTACGAAGGCTGATTCTAGCGGGCCAGGCGGGAATGTCAACGGGCGCGAGCCGCGCCATGCAGACTCCCGCCCTCGGGACCCTTGGCCCTCATTCCACACAGAAGAGAGGGCGGCTATACCCATGGTCGTCTCGGCATCGCCGACAGGTTTCCCCCGGCTTAGCCGCCTACAACCCCGATGGCAACTGCCTGCCCACCTCATCCCAGAGCTGCATCCTGGGCACCCCGTTGACCACGGCCAGCCAGGTTCGGCGCTGTCCGTTTACGTAGACGGCCATCCCCGGTACATCGCCGACCATGGTCAAGGCCGCGTGCACACCCCCTTTGCTCCACATGTCGAAGACGGGCTCCTGCTCATGGTTGAGCCGCAGCGCGGCCCGGGCCATGCCCGAGGTGTCCCAGAGGGTCAATTCGGGCTGCCCGCCCTTTTCCACCCGCAGCAGCGCCCGGAGATTACGCTCGGCGTCAACCAGGCGAAAGTCCTCCGCCTCGATGGTCTTGGGCGTTCGATTCTGCGCCCAGGCAGCCGGGACGAAGGCCAGCCGCGAGGCCACGAGGCCGCCAATCAGCCCGGCCACCAGGGCCAGGATCACTACCGAAGTGTAACCAGCCTTGTTCATAACAAAAGTCACCTCTCCCGCGGATCAGTCCGCTTTTCTCCTCAGCCGATTCTATCTCATTCCTACCCCCCTGCCCCCCCCCTAATCTCCGGCTAAGATTTCCGTGAAGGGGAATTTGTGCTTTCCGGCAGCGAAGTTACTGGCATAATGGTCACTTCACGATTTCACCCAATGGGTGAAAGGG
>JAZDOA010000003.1:0-6530 GCA_043799175.1 Pseudomonadota bacterium
GGGTCTTTCCAGCCGTAAGGGGGGCGCAGCAGCCGGGCACCGCCGAGTAGGGCAAGGCTGCGGTCGATCTCGGCCGCGAGCCTCTTGCCGCGCAGAAAGGGAAAGGCGGCGTGAGAATAACCGTGGACCCCGACTTCATGACCTTCGCGGCGCATGCGCTCGATGAGGCCGGGATGGCGCTCCACCTGCCGCCCCAGGACGAAGAAGGCGGCCGGCACCCCTTCGGTGGAAAGGACATCGAGCAGCAGCGAGGTATAAGGCTCCTGGGGGCCGTCATCGAAGGTGAGGGCACAAACCTTGCTACCATTTAACCTCCAGATCTGCCGCCCGAAGAGCTGGGTGCGAGGAGACATCATGGCGTAGCTCATGACGGACACGGAGGCGGCAACGGCAGCGATTGGGGCGAGCAAAACGGCCTTCCTCAAGAACGGGACGCGAGCGTCAAAATGTCCTTACATGGGGCCATGAATACAACAGGCGGCGGCGGCCTGCAAGGGAATTTGGCGCGGCCCGGCCGCCCCCCGGCCCGGAGCGGAACTCTTCAATGAACCTTGCGTTTTATGCTTCTGTTTGGTACTCATGCCTGACCTTGGCGTCAAGGAGCGAAGATCCATGATCTACACCCTGACCCTCAACCCCGCCCTGGACCGCACCCTTACCGTCGAAAAGCTCATACCCGACGAGACCATCCGCGTCTTATCCGAGGAGCGCTACGCCGCCGGCAAAGGCATAGACGTCTCCAGGGTCATCAAGGAACTTGGCGGCCGCAGCATCGCCCTGGGCTTCGTGGGCGGCTACGACGGCCTGGAGCTTGAAGGCCGGCTCATAAACGACGGAGTGCTCAGCAGCTTCGTGCGCATCAGCGGCAACACCCGAACCAACATCATCCTCAAGGAGCGGGCCTCTTCCGCCCAATACGTCATCAGCGCCCCAGGGCCTCACATCAGCGCCCACGAGCTCAGCCAGCTCTATCAACAGATCATCTCCCTGTCGGACCTCAGCTACCTGATCATCTCCGGCAGCATCCCCCCAGGCCTGAAACCCACCGTCTACAGCCAGTTCGTGGTTGCGGCGCGCGACAAGGGGGCCACGGTGGCCCTCGACGCCGACGGCGAGGCCATGAAGGAGGGCGTGCGCGCCGCGCCGGACATCATCAAACCCAATGTCCGGGAGCTGGCCAGGCTGGTCGGCCGCGAGGTGGAAACCGAAGAAGAGATAATGGCTGCCTGCGATCCCCTCTTCAACCTCGGCACCAGCATCGCCATGGTCTCGCGGGGCGCCAAGGGCATACTCACCGTCACCCACGACGACGCCTACCGCTGTGCGCCGCCTCCTATAGAGGTCCAGAATACCGTCGGTGCCGGAGACTCGGCCCTGGCCGCCTTCATCCTCTGCTATTCGCGGGGAGGCTCGCTGGCCGAATGCACCGCGCGGGCCACCGCCGCCGGCACCGCCACCGCCATGGCCGCCGGTACCGCCCTGGCCACGCGGGAAGACGTTGACCGGCTGGCCAAAGACCTGAAGAGCGAGGTCATCACCCGCTATCGCTGACCGGACCGACTGCCGCTTATCGGCCGTTCCCCTCAAGCTGTCGCCCATTCTCGCCGATAGGCTTCGTTAGAAGCGGAGGCACGCATGGACGACCGCGATCCCGCCTTGCTCCAAGAGGACAGGCTCCTGTTGACCTACCCCGGCCGGGTGTTGATCCCCCGAACGGGGGGTAGCAGCCTGAATCTGCCCGCCGTTCTGAAAGACATCTATCACGCCGGGGCCACGGTCCGGTTCGAGGCCAGACACCTGCCCAACCTGGCGGAGTTGCTCGCCCCAGGCCGCCTCACCCTGGAGTTCACCGGCTCCACGGGCAGAGTCGTGAGGCTCCTCAGCGCCGTGGTCAAGTATCAGCGCCGGGCGGACGGCCAGGCCCTCGTGCGCCTGCGCTTCGAGACCGTCCACCTGGAAGACGTGGAGGAGATACAGGCCGTGCTCGCCACCTCGCGCAAGGACCAGCACATGCTCTGGCAGCTGTGGGACGACCTACGGCAGGAAGGCTGAAGAATATCATGGCGCCTGACCTCAGACAGAAGATGTGGGCTTTCGGCGGCGGCAAGGGCGGCGTGGGCAAGAGCCTCATAGCCCTCATGCTCTCGGCCTGGCTCGGAAAACTCGGGGCCAGGGTGATACTCCTGGACGCCGACCTCGGCGGGGCCAACCTTCATACCCTGCTGGGCATTCGCTACCCGCAGGCCACGCTCGACGACTTCATCAGCCGCCGAGTGGAGAACCTGGAGCGGGTAGTGCTGGACACGGAGCTTCCCAACGTGCGCCTCATCTCCGGCGCCGACGACATTCTGGGGCTGGCCAACCCCAAGTGGGCCCAGAAGATGCGCCTGCTGCGCCACATAGACGACCTCGATGCGGACTTCATCATGCTCGACCTCGGCGCGGGAACAGGGTTCAACGCCCTGGACTTCTTCATGTACTCCGGCAATCGCGTGGCGGTCTTCGCCCCTCAGGCCACCTCGGTACAGAACGCCTACGGCTACATAAAGAGCAGCCTCTTCCGCCGGATAGGCCAACTTCTCGGGCGTGACCCGGAGGCGGCCGAGCTGGTCAAGGGCCTGATCGAGCCTGACAATTGCGACCCCCGGTTGCGCACGGACTCCGTGCCCGCCCTGCAGATCAAGCTCAAGAAGGTCGCCCCCAAGGCCCACGAGAAGCTTCGCGCGGAGCTGGCCTCCTGGCAGGTGCGGCTGGTGGCGAACATGGTCCGCTCCAAGCAACGCAACGAGACCGTGAAGGTCCTCCGTCACGTGGCCTCGAACTTCCTGGGGCTTGAACTCAGCCTTATGGGAGAGATTAGCTACGACACCGAGATAGAGCGCAACATCAACAAGCTGGTGCCGCTCCTCAAGGGCGGGGCATCCAGCCAGGCCGTGATGGGCGCCTATGCCATAGCCAACGAGATGCTGAAGGCCGCGAGGCTGGCGGGCGTCAAGGCGGCCTGACAAGGCAGGCCGTCAGGCGGCGCTTGCGTTCGGACGACGCGGAGAAACAGCCTGGCGCGGGTGGCAAGGCACACCGAGCCGGGGCAGTCCTGCGTTGACAGAAAGAGATAACCGGCATTATGTTGTAGAAAGCCTATTCGCCCCGAAGCATCGGAGGGCGAACGCATCGCCAACTATTGAGGCTGTATAAGCATTGCGGGAACAAGATAGCTCAGAGAGGATATCCGATGAGAAGTTTTACCGCGGTTATTGAAAGGTGCCCGGATACCAACCTCTACGTCGGCTTTATTCCAGGTTTCCCTGGGGCGCACTCCCAGGGAGAGACCCTTGACGAATTGAACAAGAACCTGAAGGAAGTCGTGGAAATGCTCCTGGAGGATGGAGACTTCAAGCTTCTGACTCTTCTTGTGTATTTTGGCGGAGTTATCTTCTCTGGGTATTACCAGTTTACTCACCTGCTGCCCCTGGTAGCCCATTAGAAAGTCTCTTTGTGCAACCCGTTCAAAAACGCCCAGACGCCAGGCTCGCCGCCACGCGGGCGTCGAGGAGCGAGCCATACTAGGCCGCAGGCCAGCGCCACGCGCAGGCGTACTTTTGGGTACGTCGAGCAGTGGCGATGGCCGAGAACGACGTATGGCGACGCTCATCGGCGCCCGCCACCAACCTACAGCCCCACCTCCAACACATCCCTCCTCGCGTCCACCCGGACAATCTTAACCTCTATCCGCTCTCCGGGCGAAAGTGTCCCCGTGGGCGGCAAGTCCGCCTCCATCTGCAGGTCAATTAAGACCACCTGCAGCTTGCGGCCGTACTGGCTGACCACCAGGGCCTCGAAGCGTTCGGCGGAGTGGGCCTCCAGGTAGCGGAGCAGCCAGTAGCGTGTCCGGCGCTGCTCCAGAAGGTTGTTGCGCCGCTGGGCCTCTTCTATGCGGGAGAGGGCCGCCGCAAGTCGCTCCTCATTCGTGGGCTCCCCTACCCCCAGCATGGCGGCCATCTGCCGCTGGACGAGCAGGTCCACCGCCCGCCGTATGGGGGAAGTCACGCTGGCATAGGCCGCCGTCCCCAGGCTGCTGTGAGACTGGGGTCCGGTGGACCATTCGGCGCGGCTCAGTTGGCGGCACTGGCGCAGAAGGCTGAAGAGGTCGTTTTCGCCCTCGCGCAGGAGCCGCTCCCGAGGCTCGGCCTGCCCCCGGAATATCGCCGGCAGACCCGCCCCCGCCAGCGCCTTGGCGGCCAGAGAGTTGGCCATGATCATCATCTCGGAGACCAGCAGGCGGGCCGGAGAGTCGGCGTCCAGGCGGGATATGGCCACCTCGTCGCCGTGGAGCCGGATCTGAACCTCCGGGATGGGCAGCAGAATGGCCCCCGCCTCGATCCTTCTCCTCCGCAGGGCGGTGGCGACCCGCAGCATCCAGTCCAGCCGGTCATTGCCGCCCGCCTCGGCCTCTTCGTAGGTAAGCTGGTGATCGACGCGGATGAGGCTGCGTTTGATCTCGAAGCCGAGGACGTCGCCCTGCGGGCTGATCTCGGCCAGGACGGACATGGCGGGCCGGTCGGCCCCGAGCATGAGGCTGAAGAGGTCTTCGGAAAGCTCGGGGGGCAGCATGGGAATCCGGTCTTCGGGAAGATATATGGTGGCCGCCCGCTCCAGCGCCGCCCGCTCCAGCCGGCTGTCCGGATTGATGTAGGCGCTCACGTCGGTTATGTGTACCCCGACCAGCAGACCGCGCTCGGTCCGCTCGGCCGTGAGGGCATCGTCGTAGTCGCGGGTGCTCGGCCCGTCTATGGTGGCCGTCCAGGTGCCGCGCAAGTCCGTGCGGCCGTTAAGGTCGCACCTAGGGCCGGCGGTGGAAAGATGCCGTGACTCCTCCAGGACGGCGGCAGAAAACTCCACCGGGACGTCCAGCCGGCTAAGGTCAAGGTTCTCGTCCACAGACCAGACGCCCAGGGCCACCAGGAGCTCGAAGGTGGCCTCGGGCTTGTTCAGCCCGGCATGGGAGAGCAGTTCCCCGGCGTCGTGATGATCGGGGAAATCCCGCCCCCAGACGGCCTCGCCCTTGAGGAGCTCGATCACCCGCCCGGCATCAGCCGGCGGAGGCGTGGGCTGCCCCGCCGCCACGGACTTCAGCCAGGCCGCCCCTTCGGCCAGCAGCCGCTCCTTGAGGGCTTCACGCTCGCGGGCCTCGATTATGCGCCCGACCTGCTCGGCGGTATTGATGGCAAAGCGGTCTTGATTGAGCCGAAAATGGACCTTTTCCTCGAAGAGTGCCCGGAAGGTGGCCGAGACGTGGTCCGGGTCGCGATCGCCGAAGACCAGCTCGGACATATAGGCCGCGTCAAAGGACTCGCCCTCACCCTGCAGCAGATCCCAGAGCTCGCGGGCGTCAATGCGTCCCTTCTGCTCCTCGCGGCTCCGGCTGCGCTCCTTGACCTCCCGGAGGAGCTCGTGGCGCGGGCCGCGCGGGTCGAGCCCGCCGGAGGTGGGGTTGAGGATCCTCTTCTGATTGAGGGTCAGCTCCCGGGAATTTTCCGTGACTATTTGGGCATATTGCCCCTTGTGCCCCACCACCACGGCGGAAAACACCCTGCCCTTCTCGATAAAATCTATGATGCTGCCTAACGCGCTCAGGTCAGAACCCTCTTGAACACACCTGGAAATACGCCGGCCATTCCGTCCAGGGCGAGCTGCACCCCGATGGCCGTAAGGATGAGGCCCATGAGCCGCACCGTGATATTTATGCCGGCACGGCCGAAGAGTCTGGCCAGATGCTCGGACCGCACCATGGTGACGTAGGTCAGAGCGGAGGTAACCGCGATGCAACCTATGACTGTGGGTATGGAGAGTAGCTCAGGCCCGGTCTGCGCCAGCACGATGACCGTCGAGATGGCTCCGGGACCGGCCAGCAGAGGAACACCCAACGGCACCAGGCCGACATCACCCCGCTCGCTCCATTCCCGCTCCTCCTCCGGGGTGGCCTTGGCCCGCGGCCGCTGCGGATTCAGCATCTCCATGCCGATTACGAACAGAATTATGCCTCCGGCGATCCGTAGGGCCGGAAGGCTGATGCTGAAAAAACTCATGATAGCCGGGCCGGCCAGCGCGAAGACACTCAGCAGCGCAAAACAGGTCAGGCAGGCCACTCGGGCCGCGTGCCTGCGCCGCTCGTCATTGTAGCCTTCGGTAAGACTGATGAAGGTGGCGATGTTGCCCGGCGGGTCAACGATAATGAAAATCGAGGTAAAGGCTGTGACGGCGAAGCCGACCAAACCCTCCTTCAACCGTTTTCCCTTTCATCGGAGGCAAGATATTTTTAAGCTGTACTATGCCCCAGTGATGCTGTCAACTACCCAAGGAAACCGGGACACGGAAACGTAACCGCGGGAAAGGGAGTTGACAAGGCTCTCCCGGCTGAGGGAACATACCCTACTACGTGCCTTCGCGCTGAACCCAGGCGTCCCCGGCTGGGGGCATTTCGTGGGGAAACCTGTCTTTCTTGGGGCGGGCACCCACCCGGATGCCTGAAA
>JAZDOA010000025.1:0-2369 GCA_043799175.1 Pseudomonadota bacterium
TAGCACCAACGTCTACAGCCATGAGGGAGTCTGCGTCAACCAGCGAGGTAGACATAACCGTCTAGAAAAAAGATGCGATGAAACTCAACAAGAAACTCAGGCGTTCGACCAGGGCGGTCATGGCGGCGGCGTAGACCCCCGCGAACAGGACGCCAAAAGTGATCGCGATGAAGACCTGGCCGATCCCGCCCAAGATATCTACCAGGCGGCTGCCCTGTGGACCGCTTGGGGTGGCTTTGGCGCTGAAGTGGAAATAGACCAGTGTGGTCAGCGTGCCGACCAGGATGATGCTGGCCTCAGAGATGCGTTCGGAAACGCTGCCTCCCGTTTTGAGGTCGAAGAGGTTGATCGAGGCCTGGGTCTGCGGGAAGAGCGTGCCCAACACCGCGCCGCCCACCGCTACCGCCGCGCCTGCGCCGACCATGAAGGCCATGGCCGGGTTGCCTAGGCGGGCCGTGCGCGGCGAGAGTTTCATGAGCATTAGCATCCCTAAAAGGAGTGGAACGATGGCCAGGGCGCGCTCAAGTGTATCCCCGTAGATCAAGGGCATGAAGAGCTTAGGCCACAGCACCTGGTGCCAGGCCACCGCAGCCGCGTATCCGGCCGAAACGCCGATGAAGATATAGATTGCCAGCCGGAAAAGTGGGTTATCTCCCACCAGGTAGCTCATTATCAGCAGCGTGAAGATGAAACTCATAATGGCCGTGACGAAATCCAGATTTATCCCGTCAGGCATCGCTACGCCCCTTCCTCTGTCTTGCCGTCTCGCACCGCGGCGTGCTGCCGTTGCTCGCCTGTCCTGGCGGCCAGGCCAGGGCGGCACGAACGGTGCTCCGGCGGGCGCGCCAGGCAGCGATTGCGCTCCACAAGCCGCCAACCAGGATCATCATCTCGGCCAGGAACAGTCCGGCGCTGAAGGCGTCCCAGTAGCGCCGCGCCAGTCCCACGCCCTGGAAGGCCTGTTCATTGGCCTGCTCGTAAGCCTTTCCACCCGCCAGGCCGGTCACTAGGCCCTTGACCTGCCCCGAATCATAATAAGGCCGGATCATGGGTTCCGCCTGTGCAGAGATGACCATGATCATCGGCGCAGTGTTTAGGTAATACCCGGCCTGTTCGATCCAGGTGCGGCCGGTGTCGGCGTTATCGGTCAAAACGAGAACGGCGGCAAAATCGCTTAGATTCTGGACACCCTGGAGCGTCGGCGTCTGCCAGGCGGGGGCGCCCGCGAGGGTGTAAGTTGCAGCCGCAGGCGGGTTCTCGGCAAAACCGAGCACGCCGGCCGGGCCTCCGGCCAGATAGCCCAGGTTTACATATTCCGGCGGGGCCGGGATCCTCTTCATGAAAGAGTCAGCCAGGATCGGGCCGGTCGGCGAGGTGGAGAGTATTGCCAGGCGAGGCCCTTTGAAGAGCAGGTGTTCGATCACCGGCGCGGCCGCAGCCTCCAGCTCGCCGGAGAGCGCCGGTTCGTAATCGAAGACCAAGAGAACCGGCGGATTGGCCCTCAAGCCGTTGATCAGGTCCCTGGTCGTGCTCAACTCAGAAGGATAGACAGCCTCAGGGACGGTCTGGATACCGGTCGCGAGCGGCAGGCCGGCGGCCAGGATCAACACCAGGGCAATGATCCAGCGCAGGAGACTGGCAGAGCGCAGGCGCGTCTGTCCCGACAAAGGCCGGGGTTCGCTTTCTGCGGCGACCAGGCGCTCCAGGCTGGCTGCGTGACGCTGCTGGCCCTCCGTCATCTGGAGCTTGGCGGAGTAGGTCTGCGGCTTGCGCAGCGCCCCCAACCCGGGGCTGAGAGGGAGCACGCCGCTCAGGCCGGCCAGCGGTCCCCCGACGGCGGCCTCCTCTTTCTCTTCCTCTTGCGCGGCCTTGCTCTCAGCCATCACCGCCTCGACCGGGCGCATGGCTTGCACCCAGGAGGGCAGTTCTGCCGGCGCGATCTCTGGCTTCTCGGCCGCCCCGGCAGGGACCTTTTCCTCGCCCTGCTCTGGCTTCAGAATGTATAGCCAATCCGGTATCTCCATTGGGAGTTCCGCCTCGCCCTCGCTTGTTGGCAGTGCCGCCTCTTGCGGGGCGGCGGGTGAGGGAACTTCAAGCGAAGCATTCGTTGTCGCCGGGGCAGCGCCCTCCTCAAACTCCGCAAGCCAATCGGGTGTTTCTGCCGTAGGCGCAGGCTCTGGCGTTGGTTTCTCCTCGGAAGCAGCCACCCCAAAGGCAGCGCCCGGCGCAGGCGGTTTCTCCTCTTCCGCGAAGGCGCTCGTCTGAAGTTTCGCCAACCAGTCTGGCGATTCCTCGAAAGGTACCTCTATGCGCGGCAGTTCGTGTGTCGGCGTTTTGGATTCAGCCTGTATCTTCATCAGCCAGTCAGG
>JAZDOA010000028.1:0-3505 GCA_043799175.1 Pseudomonadota bacterium
CGAGCCGGGCGCCGAGTTCCAGCACGATACCAGCCCCTATTGGGTGAAGCTGGGGGACAAGTCGGTCTGGGTCGTGGCCAGCCTGCTCTACTTGCGCTTTTATGTGGCGTGTTCCGTTATGTGACGAGTATGGTGCCCCAGATGTTCTTGCTGTTGCCGTTTGGGGATAGGGTTTGAAGAATCAACCGGGGACGGAGACGCTGTTGGCTGCCGTGCTGTTGCCGTAGAGCTGTTGCTGACGGCCGCCCCTGCACCATTGATGCCGGGACAGCAAAAGGCGTAACCTCTAGTTGCTCAGAAACAACCGGCCAGTTAGAGCTGGCCGCAGGAGGTTACGCCCTAATGTATGGTATCAAACAGATCAGCATCGAACAAACGATCGCCCGACTGGTGCTGCGCTACCTTGCTCGTGTGGCGGGCAACCACATTCCAAAGCCGGGGCATTGCCAGTGCTGTGGCCATGCCGGAGCCCTTCGGTGGCATGGAAGCTATGAGCGCTCGC
The DNA here is from genome assembly GCA_043799175.1 of Pseudomonadota bacterium. Classification (GTDB taxonomy): domain Bacteria; phylum Desulfobacterota; class JAZDOA01; order JAZDOA01; family JAZDOA01; genus JAZDOA01. The sequence goes on from JAZDOA010000028.1 coordinate 503, forward strand.
TGATCACGCTGGCCCGGACGTATGCCTTGCCCATCAAGCGGCTCTTCTGCACCTTCTGCGGGCAAGCCTTCGCCGTGCTGCCGGACTTCGTTTTGAAGTTTCATCGCTACGCCAAGCCCGTCATTTTGCATGCGGTCCGCATGCTGGGCTCCCACACATACGAGACAGTCGCCGGGATGTTCATGGGACAGGCTGAGCACCCGTTGGCAATTCTCACGCTGCACCTCTGGCACCGACGGTTCGCTTGAGATCGAGCAGTTTGCCGGCCGGCCCCTTTCAACCCACTCGCTTGTTGCGTCGTCTTGCTGGACCGCCCAATCCATCTTCGGCAGGCAGGATGATGCAGGGAACTGCGCCGGTATCCGTCACCTGTCGCTGATCAAACCTTCCCGGGCAGGGACGATGGCCCCGCCTCACGCCGGCCACCACAATCCTCTTTATTCACCGGCAGCCCTGGACATGCGATGATACTGTCCATGGACCAAGATGCCCTTGTTCGAGGCTATGAAGCTTACCTGAGGGCGGGCGGCGTCCGGTCGCTACGACACTACACCAGGCATCTGCGGCATCTTCTGACTTGGCTCGGCCGGCGGAAGCTATCGCTGGCGCAGTTGACGCCACGGCTCATGAATGAACATCTCTGCTTTCGCAAGTCCCTCGGGCACAAACATGCGACCCTGGTCTGCGCCCTGTCGGGCCTGCGCAGTTTTCTGCGCTATGCCCGAGCGGAGGGGTTGGTGGGCGGCGATCCGTTGCAGGGCGTGTCTTGCCTGTGGCTGGACGTGCCCGGCGGGTTGCCTGCCTACCAGGGACCCCTGCGCAGGATTGTGCGCGACCCCGATGCGATCTTGAAGCACCGCCTACCCTTGTTCGCTCCCTTCTGGGAGGAGTATCTGCAACGCTTGCTGGATCAGGGGTATTCCCGGAGGCGTCTTCAGCAGTTGCTGGTGCACACCTACTACTTTCATGGCTACTTGGTCGCGAAACAGGTACGGGGACTCATGCAAGTCAGGCCCCTCCACGTTAACGCGTTCCTTCGCCGGCAACGACTTCGCTTCCGAAAAGAGCACGGCCACCCTATGAGGGTGGCATCCGTGGGGTTCTTCCGGAGCAGCGTCGAAGGTTTTCTGGCCTATGCCTTTGAACGGTGCCACCGCCAATTCCACCCGCCCCCGACGCGGCGCAGCAGTCGTGTTCTTCCCCACCGTCTCCTACAAGGCTATCTGGATTTTTGTCGCGTTCATGGCGGGCTCAGGCCAATCACCCGGAGGGACTACGGGCGGATACTCTTACGGTTGGGACGGTTCCTCGATCGCAGGCGCACTCACAGAATCGAAGCGGTGTGCTTAACTGACTTGGACGCCTTTCTTCTTCAACAGGCCAAGCACATGGGGGCCCGCGCGTTAGGGGTGATCGCCACCGCGCTCCGATCCTTCTTCCGGTATCTTCATCTGAAAGGTGCAATCGCCACCGACTTGGCAGGGAACGTGCTCTCCCCCAGCCGCTTTCGCGCCGACCTGCGGCCCAAGTACATTCCCTGGAAGAAGGTGCAGCAACTCCTGGCGGGCATCGACCGGAGCAGCCATGTCGGCCGGCGGGATTACGCAATCCTGACTCTGTTGGCCGGCAATGGTTTGCGTGCGCGGGAAGCGGCGGGGTTGAGGATCGATGACCTTGATTGGGACCAGCATGCCTTTTTGCTCCGGGCGAGAAAGGATGGGGCTGCCGAGCGGATCCCCATGTCACAGCAAACAGAGCAGGCGCTGCGGGACTATCTATCCGTGCGGCCGGCGCAATCGTACCCGGAAGTCTTCCTCACCGCCTGGGCACCCATTCGACCGCTGGGCGCGGCGCTCGCCGCCGTGGCGGGTAGACATTTGCACCATCGCTTCGGCCGCCTGCCGCAGCGGGGAGGGGCCTATCTCTTGCGCCATTCCTTTGCCAAGGCTTTGTTGGACCGCGGCGCGCAATTGCACCAGATCGGCTCGCTGCTTGGCCACAAAAGCCTGCGGAGCACCCTGATTTATACTCGCATCGCTACCGAGGATATGCGCGAAGTCGGCGACAACTACGCCGGACTGCTATGAGCCGCCCCCACTTCAACAGCCGCCTGGCACCGCAGCTTCACGCCTACCTCGACTTCAGACAGGGGTTGGGCTATTCCAGCTTTGCAAACCCGCACGCCGCCAGGGAACTCGATCACTATTTGACCTTCCGCAGCGTGGCCTCGGTCAAAGAACTTGACGAGTGCCTTGTCGCCAACTGGATGCATTCCCTACCGAGGCAGGCCGCCGCTACCAAGAACGTCAAACTGTGCTTCGCCAGGGGGTTCCTCAACTACCTCGTGCGTGTGGGGCTGGTCCAGGACAACCCGGCCCGCCGCATCCCCTACCTCAAACAGAGAACCTACACCCCCTACATCTACACGCTCAAGGAGCTCCAACAGATTTTGGAGGAGGCGCGAAAGAATCAGCGGCGCTACCCCCACTGTCTGAAAGGATGGACGATGGAAACCCTGGTCTTCCTGTTATATGCCTGCGGGCTTAGGCTGGGCGAGGCGCTCAATCTGAGGATCCAAGACGTGGACTTTGAAGAAGGAACGCTCGCGCTATGGAAGACCAAGTTCCACAAGGAGCGCTTGGTGCCATTCTCGCCCGCGGTCAAGCGAAGACTGCGGTCCTACTTGGCGCGCCGGAACAAGTTCTATCCTCCTGCCGGCCCAGAGGCTCCGTTCTTCTGCCATGCCGGAGGGAAGTACAACATGACCCTCATCCAGACATGCTTCCGGCGTCTGCTGGTGCGTTGCGGCTTAGCCAAGCCCAAAGGACGCGGCGCCCCGCGCCTGCACGACTTGAGACATGCCATGGCCGTTCATCGGCTCTACAAGTGGTATCAGGAGGGCCATGATATTCTGAACAAGCTTCCGCTACTGTCCACCTACCTGGGGCACGTGAGCATCGAGAAGACCCAAGTCTACCTGACGATCACCCAGGCCCTGCTCCG
>JAZDOA010000071.1:0-39049 GCA_043799175.1 Pseudomonadota bacterium
GTGCTTCTATACATCAGCACGAACGGGGATAGCTATATGACTTATTCAGACCTTCCTTAGCAGTGGCGCGCGCGCGGAGAGGTACCGAAGTGGTCGTAACGGGGCCGACTCGAAATCGGCTTGTCCCTCAAAAGGGGGCACGTGGGTTCGAATCCCACCCTCTCCGCCAGTCACAAAGGGAGCCAGTGGCTGACGGTAAAGAGTATCGGAACTATCTTGGTGGAATTAGGCAGAACTTGGTAGTATTTCAAGCGCCTGACCCCACAGCCCGGAAGCGGGCGGCATGGGGTTGCGCGCGGTGTGTAGGCGAAGCGGAGAGATGTCCGAGCTGGTTTAAGGAGCACGACTGGAAATCGTGTGTACGTTCAAAAGGCGTACCGTGGGTTCGAATCCCACTCTCTCCGCCAGAAAGAATACACGCTTAAGGAGCGAGCAGTTGTCCGATCAAAAAACGCGGCGCGAGGTATGGGAGACCGTCCAGACAATCAACCGTCTCTTCACGTCGGGCAGGTCCGACGGGCTGGAAGAATACTTCCATGAGGACATGGTAGCCATCACTGCCATGGACCGGCGGCGCATCGAGGGGCGCGAGGCCTGCGTGGCCTCCTGGAAGGCGTTCGCGGAGGCGGCGACGGTGGACTACTGGCACGAGACCGATCCGCGGATCCATCTCATGGCGGACGGCAGGTGCGCGGTGGTCAGCTACTACTACGACAGTCGCTTCGAGATCGGCGGCCAGACTGTCGAGGCCAAGGGGCGCGATATGGTCGTCCTCGTCCACGAGGCCGGGCGGTGGCAGGTGGTGGCCGATCACTTCTCCGCCGATCCTCAAGGGGCATGTCCCGCGTGCGACACGACCCCGAGCAACTGAAGAGCGAGCCGCCGAAGCAGTGAACCCGCAAAGGCCGGCAGTACGCCAGCGGTAGTTCCTTTGGAAGAAATGACCGACAACGGCTCCCAGCCAGGATCATACCTCGTCCTGGCCCGAAGGCTGCGCCCGCAGCGCTTCGCGGCTGTGTTGGGCCAAGAACACGTGACCCGCAGCCTCCAGAGCGCGCTCACCACGGGGCGGCTGGCCCACGCCTACCTGTTCTGCGGCGCCCGCGGGGTGGGGAAAACCACCGTGGCCCGCATCCTGGCCCGCGCCATTAACTGCCACGCCTACCCCGCCGCCGAGCCTTGCGGGGAATGCGCGGCCTGCCGGGAGATAGGCACCGGCCAGTCGGTGGATTTTCTGGAGATAGACGGGGCCTCCAACCGCCAGATACAGGACATCCGCGAGCTGAGGGAAAACGTGCGCTACCTGCCCGCGCACGGGCGCTACAAGGTCTACCTCATAGATGAAGTCCACATGCTGACCGAGCATGCCTTCAACGCCCTGCTCAAGACGCTGGAGGAGCCGCCGCCCCACGTGGTGTTCATCTTCGCCACCACCGCGCCCCAAAAACTTCCGGCCACCATTCTCTCCCGCTGCCAGCGCTACGACTTCAAGCGGCTGAGCGCCGAGGCCATAGCCCGGCATCTGACGGCCGTCTGCCTCCAGGAAGGCCGCGTCTGTGAACCCGAGGCCGCCGCCTTGCTGGCCCGCGAGGCCGAAGGCAGCGCGCGGGACTCCTTGAGCCTTCTCGAACAGGTAATGGCCAGCTGCCCCGCCGCCGAGCCATTGAGCGCGGCGCGCGCGGCCGAGGCCCTGGGGCTCATAGACCGCAAGCTGATAGCCGACGCCTTTGGCGCCTTGGTGGCCGGGGAGTGCGCCCGCCTGCTGGACATCGTCGCCGACATCCACACCTACGGGCGGGATGCCCAGGATTTTTGCCAACTGCTCCTGCAATACGTCCGCGATGCCCTCACCGCCAAGATTCTGGGGCAACAGCCCCAGGCACTCTCCCGGCTGGTGTGCGCCACGGATGAGGATCTGGCCGAAATGAAACGGCAGGCGACCCAGGTGAACACGGAAACGCTCCAGTTGTACTTCGATGTCCTGATGGAGGGCGTGGTCCGGGTAAAACGTTCGGCCAATCCCCGGCTGGCCCTGGAAATGACCCTACTGAAGCTGGCCACCCTGGAGCCCGCGGTGCCCCTCGACGACATCCTGCGCCGGCTGGCCCGCTTTGAGGAGCGCCTCGCCGGGTTGGGCGGCGCGGGCGCGGCCCCGAAGGCCACCGCCGCGCCGCCGGAGAAGAGGCATGCCGCCGGCGTGGACACCAAGGCGCAAACATCCCCCTCTCCCGAGAGGACAGCCGACGCCGAGGCCCAGGCACCCCCCTCTGTCGAGAAGGCGGCGGTCGCCGAGGCTGAGGCCCCCTCCTCCCCCGAGAAGGCGCACGCTGCCGGAGAAGACGCGCCCGCCGCCGACATAATAGCCCGGGTGTGCCGCTGGGCGGAGGAGCATGGCAAGGGCCAACTGCTTGGGCTTGTGCACGGCAAAGCCACGCTGGAGGGCCGGGTACTATGCACGCCGCCAGGCACCTTCAAGCCCGAAGACCTGAAAAGGCTCCTTGAGGCATGCCTCGACGAGCTGGGCCTCGACGTCGAGGTGCGCGTCACGGGGGAGGCGAAGGCAGCGGATCCGCCGGGCAAGGGCGGCCCACGGCCGGCCACGCATCAGGATGTACTGAAGATTTTCGGCGACTACATCGCCGACGGCAAGTAAAGCCAATCATAATGAGGAGTGTCGAAGATGCCCCCTAAGGGAATGGGAAACATGCTTCGCCAGGCCCAACAGATCCAGCAACGGATGGCCAAGCTCCAGGAGGAGCTGGCGAGCCGCACGGTGGAAAGCTCGGCAGGCGGCGGCATGATCAAGGTCGTGGCCAATGGCAAGCAGGAGATCGTCTCTATTACCATTGAGCGCGAGGTGGTCAACCCGGACGACGTCGAGATGCTCCAGGATCTGATCATCTCAGCGGCCAACGACGCCCTGGCCAAGGCCCGGGAGATGAACTCGGAGGAGATGTCGAAGCTTACCGGCGGCTTCAAGATTCCGGGGCTGCTCTAGCCGTGGGCTACCGACTTGCCTCTCTGGAGGGTCTTATCAAGGGCTTGGCCTCTCTTCCCGGCATAGGCGAGAAGACCGCCACTAGGCTGGCGCTGCACATCGTGCGCATGAAGGACGAAGAGGCCCGCCTCCTAGCCCGCGGCATCATCGAGGTCAAGGACAAGGTGGGCATGTGCTCGTCCTGCTTCAACCTGACGGAACGCGACCCCTGCCCTATCTGCTCCAACCCCGACCGCTCCGGGAACAGCATCTGCGTGGTGGAGGGACCGGCCGATCTCATGGCCATAGAGCGGGCGGGCGGCTTCGGGGGGGCATATCACGTGCTGCACGGGGTGCTGGCTCCCATGGACGGCATCGGACCAGAGGAACTCAGACTGACCGCCCTGCTTTCCCGGGTGGAGCGAGGAGCGGTCAAGGAAGTCGTCCTGGCCACCAACCCCAGCGTCGAAGGCGAGGCCACGGCCGCCTACATTGCCAAGGCCCTGGCCGGCAGGTGCCAGGTAAGCCGCATCGCCTACGGCATCCCCTTCGGGGGTGACGTCAAGTACTGCGACGATCTCACCCTGAAGAGGGCGATGGAGGCCCGCCGGGCGATGGACTGAAAACGGCCCCGTTGTGCGCGCCAACGGGCCGTTCCCAATATTATCTCGTTGAAACCACCTGTAGTTACCCTGCCACCCCGCCGTCTTGAGGCCCGCGCCGGAAACCGGCGGCACCACTTACCACTCCTGTGCGGCCGTTTACCCGCAAGATTGCCGCGTCCGCCTGTTTCCACTCGCCGCTTTGGGCTTGCTGAGCGAAAATCCCTGACATAGCGCTTGATTAGGCGGCCTCGGGGGCCGGCCACCCATTCTTGTGGCTGTTGCGGACGCTCGCTGACGGAGGTTTTCCAGTGGACGGCTGGACGGGAAAGATTCTGCGTGTCGACCTTAGAAGCGGCCACTGCGCCACCGAAGATCTGGCCGGCCAGGACCTGCGGCTCTTCCTGGGCGGCAGGGCGCTTGGGGTTCGTCTCTTCACCCGCGAGGTGGATCCCACGGTAGACAGCTTCTCGGCCGCCAACCAACTCATCATCTGCGCCGGCGCCCTCACGGCGACCGGTGCCCCCAGCGCGGCCATGGCCACGGCAGTGTCCAAGTCCCCGCTGACGGGGGGCATCACCCATGCCGACATCCCCGGAGACTTCGGGGCCGAGCTGAAGTTCGCGGGCTACGATGCCCTGATCGTCACGGGTCGCGCCGCCAGCCCCAGCTATTTATCGATCATCGACGGGCGGGCCGCGCTGCTGCCCGCCGACCACCTGTGGGGAGAATCCACCGATCGCTGCGACGCCCTCATCCGCGAGGAGTTCGAAGACCCCTGGAAGGCCCGGGAGTTCCACGTTCTGAGCATCGGGCCCGCCGGAGAACGCATGGCCAACGTGGCCAGCCTGGCCACCCGGGGCATGCTGACCCAGGGCGGCTCGGGGCTGGGCGCGGTAATGGGCTCCAAGGGGCTGAAGGCCATAGCGGTGCGCGGCAGCCGCGCTGTCAGCGTGGCCGACGGCAAGCGCTTCTTCGGCATCGTGGCCGCGGTGGTGGCCGCGCTGCGGCAGGGTGGCCCCGATACCCTGGCCCATCGCCTCGGCGAATCGGGCACCAGCTTCCTGCTGGCGGCCGCCCAGACCCTGGGGGCGGTGCCAGTCAACAACTTCAGCGGCGCGGCGCTGGCCAATCAGGCGCTGGGACATGCTGCTTTGGCCCACCAGCTCTCCGGTCATCGGGGCTGCTTCGCCTGCCCCGTGGCCTGCGTGCGGGCCACCAGCATAAAGTCCAACGGGTTGCGCCAGACCGGCGAGGGTCCGGGCTACGACAGCCTGGTCATGCTGGGCACCAACTGCGGCGTGGACAACCTGGCGGCCATTACCGCGGCTGGTTACACCTGCCAAAATATGGGGCTGGACCCGATTTCCACCGGAGGAACCATCGCTCTGGCCATGGAATTTGCAAGAGAGGGTCTGGTCGGGCGGGAAGAGATGGCCGGAGACCTGGACTTTGGAAACGGCGAAGCGGTCCTCAGGCTCTGCCGGCTCATCGGGCGCGGTCAGGACATGGGTTGCGTGTTGGGCAACGGCGCCTATCATCTGGCCGCCTACTGCGAGCGGCCGGAACGGTTCGTGGGGGTCAAGGGCCGGGAGATGCCGCCGGTCGAGGTTCGGGCGGTACCGGGCATGGCGCTTCATGCCGCCACATCCAACTGCGGCGCCTATCATCTGAGCGGCCCACTGGCCGAGGAGCTGACGGGGGGCATGGAGGCAGCCCACAGAGCGGAGGGCAAGGCACAACTGGTGCGAGAGGCCCAGGATTGGCGCGCGGTGGCCAGTTCCCTGGGGGTGTGCCAGATAGCCTTCGCGGCCCTCGACCGCAATCAACTGCTGCCGCTGCTCGAGGCAGCCACGGGGCAGGAGTTCTCCCTTGAGGAGATGCTCCTGGCCGGGGAGCGTTCCATTAACCTGGAGCGCGCCTTCAACACGGCGGCGGGCCTGACCGGGGCCGAGGACGCCCTGCCGGTCCGGCTCCGCGAGCCGCTGGCCGAAGGGCCGGCGGCCGGAATGGCTTGCCGGCTGGATGAAACCCTGCCAGAGTACTACCGGCTGCGTGGCTGGGCCGAGGATGGCTCGCCGGCGGCCGAGAAACTTGCCGCCTTGGGCCTGGCAGGCTGACAGGGACACGACGCATGGAACGCATCAAGATCGACTTCAGCAAATGCACGGGATACCGGATGTGCGGGCATCCCGACCCTTCATTCACTATCACGGAGATTTCATAAGCGCCCATGGCCCTGGCCGAGACCATAAAGCCCGAGAGTACCTTTGCGACGAAGGTGGCCGGCCTGGCCGGCGAGGCGTTCAACCTCTGCTTCCAATGCGGCAAGTGCAGCTCGGGGTGCCCGGTTAGTTTCGCCATGGACTGGAACCCGCACCAGATCGTGCGCATGGTCCAGTACGGGATGCAAAACGCCGTTCTGTCCTGCTCCACCATCTGGGTGTGCGCCTCTTGCCAGACCTGCACCACCCGCTGCCCCAACGGAGTAGACGTGGCCCACCTCATGGACTGCCTGCGCCAACTGGCTTTGGGAAGCGCGGTCTCGGTGGCCGAGCCCGAGGTGGCCGATTTTCACCGTTGCTTCTTGGATTCCTTGCAGTCCTTCGGCCGGGTGCATGAACTCTCCATGTTGGGCCGCTACAAGATCATGAATGGGAAGCTGTTGGAAGAAGCCCGGCGTAGCCTGAATGACTGGCGGCAAGGCAAGCTCAAGCTGGGCGAGGCCCTGAGCGGATCGGCCGCCTATGCCGACATGCGCCTGGGGCTGCGGATGCTGCGCCAGGGCAAACTGCGGGTGTTGCCGCGGAAGATCCGGGGCCTGAAGGCCCTCAAGGGGATATTCGCCGATGCCAGGCGCGACAGAAAATCTTAAGGTTTCTTATTATCCCGGCTGTTCGCTCACCGGGACGGCCCGTGAGTTTGACGTATCGGCCCGCGCGGTGTGCCGGGCGTTGGGGGTGGACCTTCTCGACCTGCCCGACTGGAACTGCTGTGGGGCCACCTCCGCCCATGCCCTGAATCAGAGGTTGGCCATCTCCCTTCCCGCCCGCAACCTCACCTTGGCCGAGCAGGCCGGACGCGATCTGATCATCCCCTGCGCGGCGTGCTTCAATCGCATGAAGGCAGCCGAACGGGTTTTGGCCTCGGGCCAGTGGCACGGCCCCTTCGACAGGTTCCAGGGAAGGGTGGTCGTTCACGACCTGCTGCACTTCCTGGCCGAGGCCGCCATGCTGGATCGCGTGGCCGAACGCCGGCACCGGCCACTCTCGGGGCTGAAGGTGGCCTGCTACTACGGCTGTCTCATCACCAGGCCCCCCAAGATCACCGGCCACGAGCCCGAAAACCCCCAGGCCATGGAGAGCATGGTTATGGCCCTTGGCGCCGAGCCGGTACGGTGGGGCTTCAAGACCGAGTGCTGCGGTGGCAGCTTCGCCGCCAGCAGACCCGACATCGTCCGCAATCTGGTCACGCGCCTTTATCGCATGGCCGTGGAGGCGGGGGCCGAATGCCTGGCCGTGGCCTGCCCGCTGTGCCACGCCAATCTGGACATGCGGCAACAGCAGGTGGCAGCTTCGGGCCTTTACCTGCCGGTGTTTTATTTCACGGAATTGTTGGGCATGGGCCTGGGATTGCCGTTCGAGCCCTGGCTCGCCGATCACTTCGTGGACCCGAGGCGCCTGTTGCACGAACGCGGCCTGCTACCTTGAGCGGCAGGCGGCCCTGCCGCCCGGGTGGCAGGCTTGTGTCGCATGCCGCTTGCCGATGGTGTGACTCACTGATAAGGTATCGAAGTATTGGGCTATCAAGTAGCAACGAAGTGTTACAGTACCCTGTGCGGTCTGGATAAAATAACCATCGTTTTGGGAGATCCCGATGATAGAAATCCGTTTCCATGGCCGCGGCGGGCAAGGTGCGGTTACATCCGCTGAACTGCTCGCCACGGCGGCGATAGATGACGGCAAATTCGCCCAAGGCTTTCCCAGCTTTGGGCCTGAGCGGCGCGGCGCGCCCGTGGCAGCCTTCGTGCGGGTGAGCGACAGTCAGATCAGGCTGCGCGAGAAAGTCTATGAGCCGGACATCTCCCTGGTGCTGGATCCAACCATCCTGCCCATTGTCAATGTGGCTGCTGGCCTGAGACAGGGCGGCATCGTGCTGATCAACAGCAACAAGGCCCCCGAGGAGATCCGCCAGCGCTACGACATCAAGGCCAGGCTGGGCATCGTGGACGCCACGACCATCGCCAAGGAGACCTTGGGAATTCCCGTGACCAACACCACCATGCTCGGCTCGCTCATCAGGGCCACGGGCATCGTCTCGCGAGAGTCCCTATACCGGGCACTGGAGCATCGCTTCGGCCGCCTGGCGGCCCGCAACATCAAGGCGCTGGACCGGGCCTACGATGAAACCCGCCTGGAGGAAAGTTGACCACTATGGCCAGAAAGATAAAAGAAGAGGCGCTTCGCCCCTGGCGAGACCTTGCCTTGGGTTGCGCCATTACCGAACCGGGCAGTGCCAAGAACTTCAAGACGGGAGACTGGCGCTCGCAAAAACCGGTCATGGACCACGCCTTGTGCATCAAGTGCGGACTCTGCTACATTTATTGCCCCGATATGTCGCTCCTGCCCCGTGACGACGGCTTCTTCGAGGTAAACCTCGACTACTGCAAGGGCTGCGGCATCTGCGCTCACGAGTGCCCGAAGAAGGCCATTCAAATGGTGGAGGAGGTGGTGGAATAATGGGCAAACCCGTCGGCATGGAGGTCTCCATTGCCATCAGCCACTCAGTCAGACTGGCCAACGTGGACGTAATTGCCGCCTATCCCATCACCCCGCAGACGCACATCGTCGAGCATCTGGCGGAACTGGTAGCCAACGGCGAGCTGGAAGCCGAGTATATCCCGGTGGAATCCGAACACTCCGCCCTCAGCTCCTGCATAGGCTCCTCGGCGGCCGGGGCGCGCACCTTCACCGCGACCAGCTCCCAGGGGTTGGCGCTGATGCATGAAATAGTCTTCATCGCGCCCGCGCTGCGCCTGCCCATTGTCATGGTGGTCGCCAACCGCGCCCTGTCGGGACCGATCAGCATCTGGAACGACCACTCCGACATCATGGCCGAACGCGATTGCGGCTGGATACAGACCTTCGCCGAAAACGGCCAGGAGGCGATTGATCTCACCCTGCACGCCTTCCGCGTGGCCGAGGACCACAAGGTCCTGCTGCCTTTCATCGTCAACATAGACGGCTTCACCCTCTCCCATGTCACCGAGCCCGTGGAGATTCCGGAGCCAGGACAGGTGGCCAGGTTCCTGCCGGACTACGAACCGCTGATCCGCCTGGATCCCGAACATCCGGTGACCATGGGGCCGGTGGGCATCCCCGAGGTCTACACCGAGGCCCGCAAGGCAATGGACGAAACCCTGCAACAGTCCAAAACCATCGTGCTCAAGGCATGGCGGGAGTTTTCCGATATCTTCGGCCGCGGCTACAAACCGGTGGAGACCTACCGCACCGAGGGGGCCGAGACCATTTTGGTCACCATGGGTGCCATCTCGGAGACGGCCATGACCACCATCGACAGGCTACGCGAGGAAGGCCGCAAGGTGGGCCTGGTCCGCATCCGGCTATGGAGGCCCTTCCCCTTCGAGGAGATCCGCGCGGCCCTGTCGCCGGCCCGCGTGGTGGCCGTGGTCGACCGCGCCATGTCCCTGGGGGGCCAGGGCGGGCCGGTGTGCGGCGAAATACGCTCGGCCCTGTACGAGATCAAGACACCGAGACCGCACGTTTTCGGCTACATCGCGGGTCTCGGGGGGCGTGACGTGACGATAGAGACCTTCACCGAGATTATCGACAAGGCCGAGACCGCCGCGAGCGAGGCGCCACGCCACGAATACGAAATGATCGGAGTAAGAGAGATATGACGGATACAGCGCCCTTCAAGGGATTCAAGGCCAGCGAGCTTCCTCGGGAAGAGCTCATATCCCCCGGTCACCGCGCTTGTGTGGGCTGTGGGGAGATACTGGCCCTGCGGCTGGCCGCCAAGGCCATCGGGCCGGATGTCATCGTGGCCAGTGCCACGGGCTGCATGGAGATCATCTCCTCGACCTTTCCCCAGACGGCCTGGGAGGTGCCATGGATCCACGTGGCCTTCGAGAACGCGGCCGCCGTTGCCTCCGGCATCGAGGCGGGCCTGAAGGCCCTGCGGCGCAAGGGCAAGCTGCCCGACCGCAAGACGGTCATTCTGGCCATAGGCGGAGACGGCGCCACCGCCGACATCGGCCTGCAGGCACTCTCCGGCGCGTTGGAGCGCGGCCACGACTTCCTCTATGTCTGCACCGACAACGAAGCCTACATGAACACGGGCATTCAGCGCTCCTCCGCCACCCCATACGGGGCGGCGACCACCACCTCGCCCGCGGGCAAGAACAGCATCGGGCAGATGACCTGGAAGAAGGATATGCCCGGCATCGCCGCCGCGCACCACATTCCCTACGTGGCCACGGCCTGCCCCACCTACTACCTGGACCTGATGAACAAGGTCAAGCGGGCGGCCATCACCCCCGGACCGGCCTATGTCCATGTCTTTGCGCCCTGCCCCACGGGGGTGGCGCTACCCCGGAGAGCTGTCCATCGAGATCGGCCGGCTGGCCGTGCGAACCGGCGTCTTCCCGCTCTATGAGGTGGTCAATGGCAACTGGAAGCTCACCATGGACCTCGCCAAGCGCAAGCCCGTGGCCGAGTACCTGAAGACCCAGGGGCGCTTCCGGCACCTGACCCAGGAGACCATCGAGGAAATTCAGCGCCGGGTAGATGAGAACCTGCTGCGCATAAAAATGCTGCAGAACATCGCCGGCCCTTCGAGCTCCGGGCGCTGTGCGTAGCACCAGGCACGGGTGTAAGGGTAGATACCCCTTGACTCTCTCTTGGTTTCTGATACCAATGATAGTCTATGTTGGGTTTTTACCCGCGCTGGCATGGGTCTTTCCTGGAGCGCGGTATTTTGCGTTGAGAGGCCCGGTTTTACTTCACCCTTTCCAGAAGAGTTTTGCGGGATGGCTGCCAGCTTTCAATTGTTCATGGAAAACATCGGCGAACTGCCCGAGGCGTTGCGCTCAGTCGGCCACGAGGTGGCTTTCCTGGCCGCTGACGACCGGTTGCGTATCATTCCCACGGGGGTGTGGGAGAGCGTCTGCAGCGACTGCATCATCTGCGAGTCCAGTTGCCCGGTGCTCAAGTTCGACCACGAAAACAAGCACATGACCGTCCATCAGGTGGCCTGCAAGGGCTGCGGGGTGTGCGTGCCCGCCTGCCCCACCGGGGCCTTGCAGCAGCGCAACCTGCGCTACGGCGCCGCGCTTGCCGAGACGGCCGAGGCGCTGGGCAAGGAACTACAGCCTCCCAACTCCTGCAACTCATGCGGGGCCACGGGCGGCGAGAATATCGCCCCTGAAGGCCCAGCCGTCAAGGTGGTCTGCGCCAGCCGCCTCGATGCCGCCATGGTTCTGGACAGCCTGGCCGGCGGCTACGCCGGGGTGCTGGTGGTGGGTTGCCTGCGGGAGGAAATGAGCCACGCCAACAACGCGCCCATTCTGGCCCGACACGAGGTTGAAACCCGCGAGCTGATGGATCTGCTGGGAATCGACTCCGGCCGGCTGAGCGTGATCTTCGAGGCACCCGGCTCCGAGGCCCATAAGCTGCTCGATGCGACCAGCGCTTTCCTCTCCAGCCTGGAGGCATGCCATGATCGCCCTGCGTGAGGTTCCCCTGCAGCTCTACGAAGTCGAGAGGGCGGTGGAAGAGACCCAGGCCTATTACTGCCTGGATTGTGGGGTCTGCGCCAGTGTTTGCCCCACGGCCCGCGCCAACCGGCGCTTCTCGCCCCGTCTGTTGGTGCAACACTCCCTCCTTGCCCCCGAGGAGGTTCTCCGAGAGCCCGAGCTCTGGTCCTGTCTGGCCTGCGGCACGTGCAGTTCCCTTTGCCCCTCCAATGTTGACTTTCCCGGTTTTGTCCGCAGGCTGCGAGCCATTGCCCGCCTCGCGGGCCGGGCGGGAGTGGCCGCCCACGGAGGGGTATTCCCGGCCATAGCCAGGCTGAGCACGGGGGCCGGCCCCAAGCGGCTGGACTGGGCAAAGGGGCTGGAGACATCCTCCGAGGCTGACGTCCTCTTCTTCGCCGGATGCGCACCCTATTTCGACGCCGTCTTTCGCGCCCTTTCCTTCCGCCCTACCGACGCCCTGCGGGACGCGCTTCGTCTGCTGGCGGCCACCGGTACCAAAACGGCCCTGTTGCCCAACGAGGCCTGCTGCGGCCACGACGCCTTCTGGACGGGCAACACCGACCTGTTCCGGAGGCTCGCCGAGCACAACCTGGCTGCCATCGCCGCCAGTGGCGCCAAGCGGGTGGTAACCGCCTGCCCAGAATGTGCCCGCACCCTGAAACTTGATTATCCGGCGGTCGGCGAGGTCAATTTCGAAGTCCTCCACCTGAGCCAGCTGCTCGACGAGCTGATGGCGGCGGGAAAGATCGAGGCCGGCGCGGAAGGAAAGGTCGTCTTCCACGACCCTTGCCGCCTGAGCCGCCACCTGAATATCGTAGCCGCGCCGCGCAGGGTGCTCTCTGGCCTGCGGGGCCTGGAACTGATCGAGGCTGAAGACAGCGGAGCACGCTCCCTGTGCTGCGGCACGGCAAGTTGGCAAAACTGTGATTATTTCTCGGAGGCCATACGGGTGCGCAGGCTTCAGGAGGCAGCAGCCACCGGAGCCCGTACCCTGGTGACGGCCTGCCCTAAATGCCGGATACACTTCAGATGCACACTTAGCTGCCGGCCGGCTGAGCGCGGCCTCGACGCGCGGATGGAAGTGGTTGATCTGGCCAGCCTCGTGGCCCGAGGCATGGGCCTGTCTCAGAGGTAAAGATGAGCGATTACGAACCACTCATAGTCGTTCTGTCCTGTCGTTGGGCAACCGCGCAGCCTGCGCCGGACGCCGGCACCGGTTCTCCTAATGTCAAGAGAATCCCGGTCCTGTGCGCGGGCAACGTACATCCCAACACCGTGGTCGAGGTCCTGAACACCGGGGCCGACGGCGTGCTGCTCGCGGCCTGTGCCCACGCGGGCTGTCATTATCCCGAGGGCGACGCCAAGGCCCGCTCCCGTGCGGAGGCCATATCGCTGCTGTTGGAAGATTTTGGCCTGGAGACTGAACGCTTCCGCTTCGAGGTCCTGACCGACTTCGCCGGGCAGCTCGATTCCGCGCTGGCCGAGATGGCCGAGACCCTCAGGGCGTTGGGGCCCAACCCTTACGCCTGACATCGGCATCGGGGTTGTTTTTTCTGAACGGCCCGCGGGAGACAGCTTTCTTGCGGCCGCAAGTGGTTGGTGGTCCTAAGTATCTGATTAATCTTGAAATAGAAAGAAGTAGGTGTCGGACCACCCTCACCGGGGGTGGTCTTGGCGTCTTAAAAGGAGCAGTCATGCTGCCAAGCTCCGGCCGCGAGGAGGTCTGAATGGCCATCGTGGCCATAGTTGGTCGGCCCAACGTGGGTAAATCGACCCTGTTCAACCGGCTGGTGGGCCGGCGCGAGGCTATTGTCGACAACATTCCCGGCGTGACCCGCGACCGCCACTACGGAGAGGTGGAGTGGGGCCTGAGTTCCTTTACCCTGGTGGACACCGGAGGATTCGAGGATGAGGATCGGGAGACCATAGCCGTGCAGGTGCGCCGCCAGGTCGAGGTCGCCATAGCCGAGGCCGAGGCCGTGATCTTCGTCTGCGACGCCCGCAGCGGTCTTACGCCCCTTGATGAAGACCTCATGCGCCGCCTGCGTGGGGCACAAAAACCCGTGTTCGTGGCCGTGAACAAAATAGACAGCGCCGGCACCGAGGAGTTGCTCCACGATTTTCATGCCCTCGGAACCGACAGGCTCTACGCCGTCTCCGCCGCCCACGGGCTGGGGATGTGGGAGCTGGCCGAAGCCGTGGCCTCCGCGCTGCCGGAGGCCCCCGCCGCCGCGGAGGGAAGCCCGGAGGAAGTACGGGTGGCGGTAGTAGGACGACCCAACGTGGGTAAGAGCTCCCTCATCAACCGCATCCTGGGCTATGAGCGGGTGGTGGTCAGTGAACAGCCCGGCACCACCCGGGACGCCGTTGACACCAGACTGGAGTGGCAGGGCAAGCCATATATTCTGGTGGACACCGCCGGCATCAGGCGCAAGGGCAAGCTCTCCGGCCGCATAGAGCACTATGGAACCCTGCGTGCCCTCAAGGCCATGGAGAGGGCCGACGTCTGCCTGCTGCTCATAGACACCGCCGAGGGCCTCACGGACCAGGACATGAAGATCGCCGCCCAGGCCGCGGAAATGGGCCGGGGTCTGGTGGTGGCCCTCAATAAGTGGGATCTGATACCGGGAGGACCTCTGGAGGGTGCAAGGCGGCGGGAGCAAACTGGAGAGGCGCTGCAATTCCTGGGAAAGGTGCCGCTGGTGCCCACTTCGGCCACCGAGGGAACAGGACTGAACGAGGCGCTCCAGGCCACCGCCGAAATCAAGCGGCGGCTGGATGCCAAAATCTCCACCGGCCTGTTGAACCGCGCCCTGGAGGCGGCCGTCGCGAGCCACGAGCCGCCCACCTTCCGCGGCAAGCGAGTGAAGTTCTACTACATGACTCAGGTGGGAAACAGGCCACCCAGGTTCCTGGTCTTTGCCAACTATCCCAAGGCCATCACCCAACCCTATAGGCGTTACCTGACCAACCGCCTGAGAGAGCGCCTCGACCTCGAGGCCGTGCCGGTACAGCTCATCATCAGGCCCCGGGTCCGGAATTCCCGAACGTGAAAGGCAGCCTGAAAGCGGTGCCGTGGGCAGCGGTCGTCCTGCTGCTGGCCGCGGCCTCCGTCTTGCCGGGCTGCGGCCGGACGCCGGCCCCCAAAGTTTTCAAGGTAGCCGTGCTCACCACCTCTCGGGAGCCGCTGGCCAAGGCGAGCGAGATGCTCCGCCTGGGGGCCAGGCTGCGGGCGGACCAGGTCAACGCCGCCGGGGGCATAAACGGCACCCGGCTGGAACTGCTCTTCGTGGACACCGGTGGCCGGCCACGGACCATGAAACTAGCCCTGGAGCGTCTGGTGGCCGATGAAAATGTCGCCCTGATCCTCGGCCCCTTGTGCAGCGGCGAGGCGCGGGCCATTGAACCCATCCTGGCCGCCAGCGGCCTGCCGGCACTGCTCCCGGCCGCCTCGGCGGAATATCTGGCCCACTCCAGCCCAGTCATGTTCCGCATGGCGCCTTCGGACGGCCGCCAGGCCAGGCTACTGGCCTTGTACACCTCCAGGGAAATGGGCATCAGACGGGCGGCCCTCATATACGAAGACTCGGGGTTCGGACGGGCCGTCCGCACGGCCTTCAGCCAACAGGCCAAAAGGAACGGCCTGCGTATCGTGGCCGAGCGGCCCTACCCCGGGAGCGGCCCCGAGATCGAAAACACTCTGCGGGAGGTGGCCGCCTCCGGGCCAGAGGCAGTACTGCTGGCGGGCGATACCGAAATGGGAGTGGTGATGGCCAAGACGGCCGCCAGGCTCGGTCTGGGCCTGCGGTTCCTGGCTACCTCCCTGATGGCTGAGCGGCTGCTGCTTGATCTGGGGGGCACGGACGTCGAAGGGTTCACCCTCGCCGAACCGGGCGTGTTTCAGCCCGAGGAGCCCGAGGCGAAAGAGTTCCTGGAAAAGTTTCAGGACGCCTATCGCCGCCGGCCCACCTGGTTGGCCGCCACGGCCTACGATGCCGTCGGCCTGGCCGCGGAGGCGCTGGCCAAGACCGGCGGCAGCCGGACCGCGATCCGGCACGAACTGGGGGCCATGGGCCTTGCCACCCGCGGCTATCAGGGAGTGACCGGCCTGATCTTCTTCGACGCCTGGGGTGGAAATCAGCGCCCCGTGCGCATCATGCGGGTCGAGAACGGGGCCTTCGTGCCGGCAACGGCCCAATTCTCCCAGAAACACCGGGGAGGCTCATGAGGCAGGCGGCGGCCTGGTTCCTGATTGCGGCCGCCCTGCTCGCCCCGGCTCATCTGCGGGCCGAAGAGCCCCTGGAGGGCTGTCTGGCCTTTGCCGACTCGCTGTGCGCCGCGGGCGATTACCATCGCGCGATCAGCGAGTATAAGCGGGCGCTCTTCCTGGAAACCACGCCCTCCGGTCGCTCCCTCATACAACTGCACATGGCCGCCTGCCACGGGCGCGCGGGCGACTATGGCGAGGCCGCCGGCCTGCTCAGGCCGCTCGCGGAGCAGAAAACCCCCGAGGCCGAACCGGCACTCTTCGATCTGGCGCTGGTCTACTTCCTCGCAGGGGAGTACGAAGAGGCTGCCGCGACCTTCAGACGCTTCCACGACCGCTACCCTCACAACCCCAAGGCCCGGGAGGCGCTGCTGTCGGCCGGCCACTCCAAAATCGCCGCGGGCCACTACGGCGAGGCCGCGGCCTTGCTCAGGCCACTGGCGGCCAGAATGCCTTGTGCCGAAAAACTCCTCGAGGCGGCTGGGGCACCGGCCCCGCCGGCTTGCTCACCGCTTGCCGCCGGGCTGTTTTCCGCCGCCGTGCCCGGCGCGGGCCAACTCTACTGCGGCAAGCCCCGCCAGGCCCTCTCCTCGCTGCTGATCTGCGGTCTCACGGCGTGGGGCGCCTGGGCCAGTTGGGCCAACGGATATTCTGGCGCGGGAACCCTGGCCTCATTCGCGGCCGCCACGGTCTATGTCGGCGGCATCGGCAGCGCCGTCTCCCGCGCGCGGCAGCGCAATGAAGCGGCCCGGCAAGGTTGGCTGGCCGCGCTGGCCGCCGGCTGCAATCTCCGGCTGGGGCCGGGGGCGCTGACGTTCGTCTACTGATACCCGAAAGATTTGTCTATTCCACAAGCTTGGGCTAGACTATCGTTATAATGTAGGGTTGTGGGTCGCCACGGGTGGTGCCCCGCCCGCATTCGCTCGCTCAGAGGCAGGGTCTTGAGGGAAGCCGCATTCTTCGATCTGGATCATACCCTGGTCATCGGCGACAGCACGGAGCGCATATTCCTGCGCCACCTGCGCCGCGGGGGGGAGGTGGGAACGCGGGAGATCCTGCGCTGGCTGGCCCATTTCCTCCGCGAGCCCACCATCGCCGGAGGCTTCTTCCGCTGCAACAAGCATTACCTGGCCGGCAAACCCCTGACCCGGATCCAAACGCTGGCCGCGGAGGCCGCCGCCGAGGCCGAGGCATTGGTCAGCCCCCGGGGCCGGCGGTGCATGGAGGAACACCAGAGGGCCGGCCGGCTGATCTGTCTCATCACCGGTGCCCTGGATGTCGTCACCGAACCGCTGAGCCGCTCCCTGCCCGTGGACGTCGTCATGGCCACGACGCTGGCCAGTGAAGACGGCCGGCTTACCGGGAGACTGAACGGCCTCTACCCCCGAGGGGAAAACAAGAAAGTCCTGATGAACCGCCTGGCGGCGCAAGAGGGTATCAGCCTGGCTGGATCCTACGCCTATGGCGATGACTTTTATGATCTGCCCATGCTGGAGGCGGTAGGGCACCCGGTGGCGGTCAACCCCCGCCGCGGCCTGGAGAAGGTGGCCAACGCCAGAGGATGGCGGATCGAGAGCTTTTAGGCGGGCTGGTTTGGGTGACCCAAACGCCGAACAGGCCAACCGGTAGCCCACTCCGGTTGGCCTGTTCAGAAAAGGAGAAAAGAGTGATGAGCCATTCGGGAGGGAAAGTGCATCTCCCCCCACAGCTATGGGTTATGCAAGAGGTCTGCCACGCAGGGCCACACAGCTAACGAACTGAAATTACAATGTTTATCTAACCGCCACCGACGAGACCCCCTTGCCGGTGGTACAAAATATTGAACCGAAAAGGAGAAAGGCGGGGGGTGAACATCGCCAGCTTACTGAAAAGACAGGGGAGAAGCGAATACAAAAATTTGTACCTCCTGGTCAAAAATCTTGATCCCGCTCGGCGCGCCACTCGTGGAGGTCATACTTTTTGATCTTGTACTGCAACAGGCTCTTGGTTATTCCCAAGGCCTTCGCCGCCTGAGCCTGCACGTAGCCATAGCTCCGCAAGGCACGCTTTATCATCCCGGCCTCCAGTCGCTCCAGCGCCTCCGGCAGAGGCAGGTCATACAGGTCCGCGAGCATGTTTTGGGGCCGCTGGCCGCCCCGGAGCTCTTCCGGCAGGTCTGAGGCGCGAATGAGATCAGCCTGGCACAGGATGGCCGCCCGCTCGACGGCATTCTCCAGCTCCCGGACGTTGCCCGGCCAAGAGTAACCCACCAGCAGCTCCATGGCCTCGGGGCTGATGGTTAGCCTGGGTTTGCCCAGTTCTTTGCCGCAGTTAGCTGCAAAATGAGCCGCCAGTAGCGGGATGTCCTCGGAGCGCTCTCGCAATGGCGGAAGCTGCAGGCGCACGACATTGAGCCGGTAAAACAGGTCTTCACGGAAAAGGCCCTCCGCCACGGAGCGCTTCAGGTCGCGGTTGGAGGCCGCCACCACCCGAACGTCCATTTTCAGGGTCCGTGTTCCTCCAACGCGTTCAAACTCCCTCTCCTGTAGTACCCGAAGCAGCTTAACCTGGAGGGCCGCGCTCATCTCGCCGACTTCATCGAGGAACAGAGTGCCCCCATCAGCCAGCTCGAAGCGACCTTTGCGCGAGGCCACGGCCCCCGTGAACGAGCCACGCTCGTGGCCGAAGAGCTCGCTTTCGAGCAGGGTTTCGGCCAGAGCGCTGCAATTGACCGAGACGAACGGGGCATCACGCCGGGGGCTGCCGAAGTGCATCGCCTTGGCCACCAGCTCCTTGCCCGTTCCCGACTCTCCGGTGATGAGCACGGTGGCCTTGGTCTGGGCCACCTTGGCGATCAGCGCGAAGATCCGCTGGAGCGGGGCGGACTTGCCGATTATGTTGTGCGGGCCCAGCCGCTCCGCCAGCTCCCCCGCCAACATGCGATGGCGGCGCACCAGCAGGTGATGATCGACCGCCTTTCGCACGGTCATTTTGAGTTCTTCGTTCTGAAACGGCTTAGTAATGTAGTCCAGCGCGCCCTTTTTCATGGCCTCGACGGCGTTCTCGACCGTGCCGTAGGCGGTCATCATTATGACCGGAAGGGAGGGGTCGCGCCGCTTAACCTCCTCCAGCAACCTGATGCCACTCATCTTGGGCATCTTCATGTCCGTAATGACCAGGTCCACATCGCTTTCCTCAAGGAAGCTCAAGGCAGCGGGACCGTTTTCGGCACAGATTACCTCGTAGCCCTCCTCGCCGAGCAACTCACTGAGGACGACCAGATAATTCTTTTCGTCGTCTACCACCAGCACGGTTTCCATTGGTTCGCAGCATAGCAGCCCGTCGCGGGCCAAGGCAAGGCGCGGGCGCGAGCCGCGCCAGGCAAATTCCGCCCTCGGGCACCTCGGCGGCAAGTTTCAGTAGAAGAGAGAGGGCGGCCTGCAACCACGGGGGTTCCGCTGCCAACGGCGGCGGGCAGCCGGCACCCTCATTGGCATTCCAATAGCCATAAAGAAACCACGGGTGCCGGAACTTGCCCGGCGCGGCTCGCGCCCCGCCTCAGATCTCGTAGAAGTCGTCTTCCCGGCTTAACAGCTCGCGGCCGTCAGGGCGCACCACGACCATGTTCTCCAGCCGGACTCCACCCCAGCCCGGAAAGTACAGACCGGGTTCGATGGTAATGACCATGCCGGGTTCGAGGACGTCTTGGGAATGAGGGCTCAGGGAGGGTTTTTCATGAGTGGCCAGGCCCACGCCGTGGCCAAGAGAGTGGGCGAAGTGCTCGGCCACGCCGCTCTGGGCAAAGAGGTCGCGGGCAATAGCGTCCAGCTCGGCGCAGGCCATGCCGGGACGAACGGCCTTTTGAGCCGCCTGCTGCGCCTGACGGACCATCTGGTAGACCTCCTTGAAGCGGACGTCGGGGCGCCCCATGCACAAGGTGCGGGTCATGTCGGAGCAGTAACCGGCCAGCCTCGCCCCCAGGTCGAGTATCAGGGAGTCGGCTTTATCCAGAGCGCGGTTGGTGGGCTCGGCATGAGGTTCCGCCGAATGCTCCCCCGAGGCGGCAATAGGCGCGAAGGCAACCGCCTCAGCCCCCCCCTCCCGGATGGACCGCTCGATGTCCCAGGCGATTTCCTGCTCCCGCCGGCCCAGGCGCAGCCTGCCGCGCACCAGCGCCAGCACTCGCTCCGTAAGCCGCAGGGAATCGCGAATGGCCGCGATCTCCTCCTCGTCCTTGACGGCGCGCAAAGGCTCCACGGCATCGGCGACCGCGACCATCTCCACGCCATCTGGCAGCTCCGCGGCCAGTTTCTCGTATAGCCGGTGGGACACCGCCTCGGATTCAACCCCCACCCGGCGGCACTGGGTCCGCTCGATAAGCTCCCGGAAGGATTTTACCAGCCCCCGGGGGTAGAGGAAGACCTCGAAGCCCTTGGCCTGAACCCGTGCCTGAAGACCATAGCGGGCATCGGTGGCCAATATGGCCTCTTGGGCGCTGATGATAAGGGCGCCGGAAGACTCCCCAAGCTGGGTGTCCAGCGGCTTGAAGCCGGAGATATAGCGGCGGTTCTCGGGCTGGCGGACAAGCAGGCAGTCTACTTCGAGGGCGCCAAGTCGGTCGCGCAGAGCGGTCAACCGTTTAGGAATGCTCATTTACCCCATCGGCTCCCGTCGCGGCCCGGACTCAGCACCGGTGGGCACGCGTGAGGCGCTTCCATGGCCCACCGATGCCGCTAGTCGACCCGTCTCTCACTTTGCACCCCTCTTGGAGGCCTTCAGTGGGTTGACAAAGACCTTGGCCTTCACCTCGTCCTTAATGTGGGTGGCGAAGTTGCACCGGCCACCCTTCCACTTCAGACCGGGGTCTGGGTAGGAGGCACAGAATTTGCCGAACTCGTTTTCAAGCATGCGCCCGCAACCCTCGCAGCTCTCAACAATGGGATAGCACTTGCCACCGTTGAAGCCGCAGCCCTTCTTGCTCATGAAGGCGCAGTTGACACCCGGCTTTATGGTCGTGCAATTCATGGGAATCACCCCCCTCTCTACTAAAGCGGATCTGAACAAAAAAACCGGCCGCCCCCGAGAGTTGCGCAAGAGAGCGCACCCTCCACCAGAGACGGACCGTAATTCTTTATCCTAGCCCTTGGCGCAGCCTTTGTCAAAGAGAAACAGCAACCATGTGGCTCACCGGGCCGTTGGAGATCGCCCGCCCCAGACTGTCTGCCAGCAGTCATCGGCACCGGAGGCACCCGGCTTGAAGGTTCTGAACGGGTTGCCACCGCCACGTCCTCCCCGTCGGGACTGGAAATTGCAAGTCTCGTTCCCCAAAAAGACACCCTCCGGAGGGGACGCGCATGCTGACCGTCGAGTTCTTGGGCGGAACCCGTACCGTTACCGGCTCCTCTTTCCTGGTCAAGGCGGGGGAGACGAGCCTTCTGGTGGATTGCGGCCTGTTCCAGGGCGGTAGCCAGCTCGAAAGCCGCAATCGCCAGACCCGCGTCTACCGGCCGCACGAAATAGACCATCTTGTCCTCACCCATGCCCATATAGACCACAGCGGACTGATCCCCAAGCTGGTCAAGGACGGCTTCAGGGGCCGCATCACGGCCTCGCGCCAGACCCTGGAGCTGTGTGAGGTCATGCTGACCGACAGCGCCCACATTCAGGAGATGGACGCCCTCTGGCAGAACAGGCAGAACCGGCGCCAGGGCCGCAGGGTGGTCGAGCCGCTCTACACCGTCAGCGACACCAGGAACAGCCTCAAGTACTTCCAGGCAATGCCCGACGGTGAGCGGGTCAGGCTGACCGACGACATGGAGGTCCGCCTCCAGAATGCCGGCCACATCCTGGGCTCTTCAATTGTCGAGCTATGGGTGCGCGAGGGCGGGCGGGCGCTCAAGATGGTCTTCAGCGGCGATCTGGGCCGTCGCGGCCAGATGCTGGTCCGCGATCCGGAGATCATGCGGGAGGCGGATTTTCTTTTCGTGGAATCCACCTACGGGGACCGGAGCCACAAGTCCACGGCGGACAGCGAAATCGAGCTGCTCGACGCCATTTCCTCGGCGGTGCGTGAGGGAGAGAAGGTCATCATTCCCGCCTTCGCGGTGGAGCGAACGCAAGAGCTCATATACACCCTGTTCAAGCTGCAGCGCCGGGGCCTGCTGCCCGACATCCCCATCTATCTCGACAGCCCCCTGGCCATAGCGGTAACCAAGATATTCCGCGCCCACCGGGACTGCTTCGATGAAGAAATGAGGCAGCTGATCGCGTCCGGCCTCGATCCCCTCGACCTGCCCCGGCTGACGTTCGCCGAGTCCATGGAAGAGTCCACGGCCATCAACCGCTCCCAACAGCCCGCCATTATCATCGCCGGCAGCGGGATGTGTAACGCCGGCCGGATCAAGCATCATCTCAAGCACAACCTCTGGAGACCGGGGGCGAGCATCGTATTCGTGGGCTACCAGGCCGATGGCACGCCTGGGCGGCAGATCATAGAAGGGGCCAAGAAGGTGAAGCTGCTCGGAGAGAGCGTGGTGGTAAAGGCCAATATTTTCACCATAGGCGGCTTTTCCGCCCACGCCGACCAGCACGAGCTGCTGCAGTGGGTGAGCAACTTCGGCAACCCCAAACTTCAGGTGTTCGTGGTCCACGGCGAGGAGAAGGCCAGCCTGGCCTTCGCCCGACTCCTCCGGGAGAAGCTCCACCTCTCGGTGCGGGTACCCCGCTTCATGGAGCTGTATCAACTGAGCGTGGACGGAGAGCCGGAGATGGAGGCCGTCGCCACCCACGCGCCCCTGCCCGAGGCCGCCGAAAGCGGCCGGGGCCTGCTGCACACCCTCCTGCGGATGGAAAAGCAGCTCAAGCGCATAAAGGACTGGGTGCTCAGCACCAAGGAAGACGCCGAGGCCCTCGACGAACACAACCAGCGGCGCCTCGACGAGATCAACCGAAAACTCGAGGAGCTGTCCCGGCAGTTGGTCTACATCGACAAAAGATAGGGTGGCAGCGGGTGGCGGGGCCAACCAGCCAAACTCCGGCGCCAGGCAATGGCCGTGGCCACTGGTAAGCCTGAGAGGGCGCCAGGTCCGTGGTGGCAGGCCGCTCCGTGGGCGCATGAGACAGGCCGCACCGCGCGCCGTTTCTGTGGCTATTAGAACCCTGCATAATCTCTGGCGGTGCAGCTCTTTCGTGGCCACAGTTAAGCAATGGCAGCGTTGGCCCTGATTGGGCGTCGAGGGGCAAGCGAGACCGCACCCGCAGCGACGAGCCGACCCGAGGCCTAGCAGCGCTACGTTGAGCGGTCGGCGAGGAGCGAGGACGCGGAAATCGCGCCGCCCATCGGCGGCCATCGATCAACGAAATTACAACTCACCTCACCTGAAGTAGCTGTAGGAATCCTTTATCAGCCGGTTGATATAGGCCTCGGGGTCCTTGATGGCCTCCAGGGTGATGGCGAAGGACTGGCGGCCGGTCTTGTCGCGGACGAGCTTCAGGCCGAATTCCAGATCTTGCGACAGGAACTTGCACACCTGGCTGGCGTTGCGCCCCGTGGCGATGGAGCGGGCCATGATCTC
Source organism: Pseudomonadota bacterium (assembly GCA_043799175.1). Classification (GTDB taxonomy): domain Bacteria; phylum Desulfobacterota; class JAZDOA01; order JAZDOA01; family JAZDOA01; genus JAZDOA01. Next base: position 23,177 of record JAZDOA010000071.1, read on the forward strand.
GTCCATGGCCTCCTCCTCGAACTCCAGGCTGAGGCCCAGCCGGTCGAGGAAGACGACCTCGTAGGCCCGGACCTGATTGTACATGTAGAGCAGCTCGTCAAAGGCCCCCTCCAGGTCAGTGTCGCCCTTGAAGAAGAGCTCCAGGACGAGGTCGATCCTTCCAGGGGTCATGAGGTACTCGTAGCGCTTGGCCAGGTCCTTGCGCCGTTTCTCTATGAGCTGCCTGAAGACCTGCTTCTCTTCCTCCAGCGCGGCCTCGAAGCGGCGCCTCGCCTCGTCGTCCACTCCGGCCAGCAGTTTGGCCAGGGAGCCGGCCGCGTCCTCCACCACCTCGGGCGAGGCCAGAAACTCAGCGATGTCCGTGGAGGGCAGCTTCTTTTCAAAAGGCAGAAGGACTCTTTCCGCGGCGCTCACCAAACCGCGCGCCCCGGTGTGCTCCTCGTAGGCCTGATGGGCCAGCATGCGCAGTGCCTCGTCCTCGAAGCGGATGTCTATGCCGTAGGCCCGAAAGTCGCGCTTCTTGCCGTTGATGATGGGGTTGTTGGGGTTGCGGAGAATGGCATAGAGGTCTTCCGCGCCTAGCTCCTCGAAGATGACCACCACGGGCAGGCGACCGACGAATTCGGATTCAAAGCCGAAGTTGATCAGATCCTCGCTCTTGACCTGCTTGAGGTAATCGCCCTCCCCGGCCTTGGATCTGAGCGAGGCCCCAAAGCCCATGCCCTGCCGCGCCACGCGCTCTTTGACGATCTCGTCGAGCCCCCCGAAGGCCCCGTTGACGATGAACAGGATATTGCGGGTGTTTATGGTGCGCCGCTCGCGCTTGCCAGTCTTGCGGTAGCGCTCGATGGCCTGCAACTGGCTGATGGGGTCGTGGGCCACCTTGAGGTCTACCTCGGTCTCCTCCATGGGCTTGAGCAGGGCGCGCTGGACGCCCGTGCGCGACACGTCGGGCCCCATGGAGCCGCGGCTGGAGGCAATCTTGTCCACCTCGTCGATGTAAATAATGCCGTACTGGGCCAGCTCGATGTCGTCATCGGCGTGATGGACCAGATCCCGCACCAGATCCTCGACGTCCCCCCCGACATAGCCGGTCTCGGAAAACTTAGTGGCATCGCCCTTGACGAAGGGCACGCCCAGCTTGGCGGCAATGAGTTTGATGATATAGGTCTTACCCACTCCCGTGGGGCCTATCATGATGATGTTGTTCTTGATCTGGCCCACGATGTGGGCCGCGCCCTCGCGCCCCGCGCGAACGCGGCTGCGCTTTATGCGGTTGAAGTGGGTGCAGATCTTGGTCGCCAAAACGGCCTTGGCCTGCTCCTGCCTGATGACAAACTGGTCAAGGTAGGCCTCCAGTTCCTCCGGCTTCATGTCGAAGTGGATGCGTTCGACCCCGCTGGGGCTGGAGGGCTCCGTTTCGTCACTCTCCTCGGAGGAAGGCGTAGGAAACAGGATCGGCGAAACGATCTTTATGCGGTTCCCGTACTTCTTCGAGAGATACTCGCTGAGCTCCCTCTCCAGCTCTTTCTGGTCGGGAATGTTTCCCGCCATGATCCGGCCTCCGTCGTCTCCTTCGCAGGAATTGCTCAATAGCGCACCTCGCTGAAACCGCGTGGCTTCTGATCTGATAACCATACTATATCCCCCGGCGTGGGCGATGCAAGCCCGAGGCCGGATGGCCCCCTCAAGGCCTGAGCGCGGCCGGGACCAGCACGTACAACGCGCCGGTGACCGCCGCCGAAAGGACCGCCCCCAGGGCCAGGGCCAGAGGCACGCCAAAGATCTCCGCCAGAAAACCGGCCAGCAGATTGCCCAGCGGCATGACCCCCATGAACACGATCCCGAAGAGGGCCATCATCCGGCCTCTCATCCCGTCGGGGACGCTGAGCTGCAGGAAACCATTGGCGGTTGTCGCCTGTATTACCACCCCCAGCCCCACGAAGAACAGCAGGCCCAGGGAGATGACATAGGTACGCGAAAAGGAGAAACCCAGCAGGGCGGCCGCCATGAGCAACGAGCTGCCCAGCAACCACCGGAAGCGGGATCCCCGGCCGCCGAAGGTGGCCACGGTGAGGGCACCGGTAAGGGCACCCAACCCCGAGGCAGACATGAGCACCCCAAGGCCACGGACCCCGACCCGGAGCACGTCTCGAGCGAACAGCGGCATGAGAACGGCGTAAGGCAAGACGAAAACGCTCAAGGCCGCGGTCAGCAGCAACACCAGGAGATGAACGCGGCTCCCCATCAGGAACAGCTTCACTTCATTGAGGCTCTCGCGCAGGCCGGCAGATTGGCTCGTGGCCGGGCCGTTGAGCAGCCCGACGTCCATGGCCGCCAGGGCGGCGATCACCGCCACAAAACTCAAGCCATTGATGAGAAAGCAATTAGCGGTGCCAGCCGAGGCGATGAGCACCCCTGCCGCCGCCGGCCCTATTATGCGCGCGGTGTTGAAAGCCGATGAGTTGAGAGCAATGGCATTGATCAAGTCCTCCTTGCCGACCATCTCCACCACGAAGGCCTGGCGGGCGGGGATGTCGAATGCCATGACCACGCCGAGCAGCGTGGCCACGATCAGCACGTGGAAGGTCTGCACGGCATGGCTGGCCACCAGGCCCCAGAGGGCCAGCGCCAGGAGCATGGCCGCGCTCTGGGTGGCGATGAGCACGCCGCGCTTGCTGACGCGGTCGGCCAGGGTGCCGCCCAGGAAAGAAAAGGCCAGGATGGGCAACGACGAGGCGGCGCCGACCAGACCGAGCATGAAGGCCGAGTTGGTCAGTTGGAGCACCAACCACCCTTGGGCCACGGACTGCATCCAGGTGCCCATGAGTGAGACGAGCTGCCCGGCGAAAAACAGGCGGAAGTTGCGGTGCCGCAGGGCCAGGAAGGTGGCCGGAAGGCGTCGCGGTATGGGTTGGCCCTTTGTCATGGCAATTTTTTGATTATATTGCCGGCCGCCCCGGCCTGCAACACGGGCGCGAGCCGGGCTTGCTGCGCCCGATGTACAGCCATGGCCCTGTCGGCAACGCCGACAGGCACCCGGCGCCCTCGGCGGCATTCCGGTAGCCACAGAGGGACCACGGGTGCCGGAGATTGGCTGGTGGCCCTGCCACCCGCCGGAGATTGGCTGGTGGCCCTGCCACCCGCCGGAGTTTGGTTGGTGGCCCCTGCCACCCGCCGGAGTTTGGTTGGTGGCCCCTGCCACCCGCCGGAGTTTGGTTGGTGGCCCCTGCCACCCGCCGGAGTTTGGTTGGTGGCCCCTGCCACCCCTGCCACCCCCGGTTGACAGCCCGTGGCCTTGGCGTACAATCGGCTATTCTGTGAGGAGGCGCGTAATGGCTGAACTCAGGAAATGCCCTCTCACCGGGCAATGGAGACTCATCGGCGGAACCCCGACGTCCAGCTTCGCCAACTCTCCCGACGTCTGCCCCTTCTGCCCAGGCAACGAGCAGCTCAGCGGCCCCGAGATCTTCGCCTTCCGTGACCGCCACGGCCCGGACGGCCCCGGCTGGACGGTGCGCACCGTGCCCAACGCCAAACCCATCCTCAGGGTCAAGCCGCTGACCCGCAGCGCCGAGGGCATATACGACCTCATGAACGACAAGGGCGCCGATGAAATTATCATCGAGGCCCCAGAGCACGGCAAGCGGTTCGTGGACCTTCCCACGCCGCAGATACAGGACATCCTCTGGATGTACCGTCACCGGATTCTCAACCTCAAGGAAGACCCGGCAATCCGCCAGGTGCTCGTCTTTCGGGACCAGCAGGACCCCCATCGCCGGCACCCCCACTCCCAGGTACTGGCCACTCCTTTCATGTCCGCCCGCATGATGCGGGAGCTGAACGAGGCCCGCCACCACTACCAGTGGAAGGAACGCTGCGTGCTCTGTGACATTATCGCCCAGGAGCTGCTGCTGGGAGAGCGGGTGGTGAAGGTGACCAACTCCTTCGTGGCCCTGGTGCCGTTCGCGCCACGGTTCTGCAACGAGCTATGGATACTGCCCCAACAACACCACGCCTTCTTCGAGCATCATCTCTCCCCGCCGCTGGCCCACGAACTCGCCGAGCTGCTCAAAGAGCTACTGGGGGCCTATGAGCGGACTTACTCCGGCGCGGAATGGAGCTACACCCTCCATACCGGGCCGAACACCGGCTCCGGCAAGGTCAAGAAGGGCCAATGGAAAACCTTAGACGAAGACTTCCATTGGCACATTGAGATAGTACCCCATAGCCCTCTGACCCGCTTCGAGAAGCGCTCCGGCATCTACTCCACCATCGAGGTGCCGGAAAAGGTCGCGGCCGCGCTGCGCCAGGAGATCGAGGAATGCAACGCGGAGGCGGCGGCCTAAAAAACGCCCTCGGGGCGCCGGAACACTCCATCGAGGCGCGTCGGCTGGTGCCGCCGTCTTTTTTTGCTTGCCGCCGACTAGCACGCAAGCTAGAGTTAATGGCTTTGTTTCAAGGGGCTTTCGACGGTACAACAGAACTTTGAGATGAGGGGCATTCACATGATCGGCAAACAGACGCGGGCGGGCATCTCAACCGTCGGCGAAATCATGAGGGTTTCCGTAATCACCATAGACGAGAAGGCTTCGCTCCGGGAAACCGGCGAAATACTCGAAAAGCACGACATCAACGGGGCCCCGGTGATGGACGAAACCGGCAACGTGGTGGGCATAGTGACCCGCGCCGATGTTTTCCGCTCCATCCTGCCCAGCTACATAGACCTGCACGAGGAAGAGCCCTACCTCATGGACTCCGAGTGCGTGGACTACGTGGACCTCATTTTCGAGGCCCGCATCGGGAAGATGCAGGAGATCCAGGTAAAAGAGGTGATGGGCACCCCGCCGATTACGGTCGGGGCCAACACCCCGGTGGTGAAGGCGGGATCCCTGATGCTCAGGCGCAAGGTCAAGCAGCTGCCGGTGCTGAAGGGGACGAAGCTCGTCGGCATCGTGACCCTTACGGACATCAACCGGTCACTGCTCTCAATGAAGGTAGGCTGAGGCGGCAGGGCCGCCAGCCAATCTCCGGCGCCCATCAACCGCTGCGGCTACCGTCATGCTCAAGAGGACGCAAAGGCGGCTATTCTTCCTCGTAGATGACCTGACCGCGGGTGGCGTCCACCAGAACGTCCATGCCCGGCCTTATGGCCGCGGTGCCGTTACGGGTACCGACAATGCAGGGGATACCCAGCTCGCAGGCGGCCACGGCGGCATGAGAGCGCCTGCCGCCCCGGTCGGTGACTACCGCCGCCGCCTGCTGGATGTATACAAGCCAGTCTCCAAACAGCATGGACGGCATAACCAGGACGTCGCCCCGCTGGAAGTCACTGCGGGAGCCGGGCAGAATCACCGCGGCTCTGCCGCGTACTCTCCCAGGGCAAGCGCTTATTCCCTCCGCCAGGATTCTTCTCATAATCCCTTGGCTGCCTGTAAAAAAAGCTTCTCCGCAAGACACGGGCAGCCATGCACGACGGATTATATGCTCTGGCGGGCAGGCCCGCAAAACATTTCAAAATAAGGTCTCGCTTCAAGTCACGGCCGGGTCTCGTTTTGGCCGGCCTCGATGCCGCCCCGCTACGGCTGGGCAAACTCGTCCTTCATTTTTATGAGCAACCAGTCTTTGGCGCGCCCTCGCATCTTTATAAGGGCAAAGCCGCCCTTGAGCCGCCGCCCATGGAGGCGCACCTCCAGGCGGCCCCGCCCTTTCGCCTCCGACATGGACAGCGGGGCCTCCTTTTCCTCCAGCATATTCTCGTAGGTTCCGCTGTCCCAGACCGCCACGGTGCCGGCTCCGTACTGGCCTTCCGGAATGGTTCCCTCGAAGCCGGCGTATTCCAGGGGGTGGTCTTCCACTTCAACCGCCAGCCTCTTGTCCGCCGGGTCCAGGGACGGCCCCTTGGGAACGGCCCAGCTCCAGAGGACGCCCTCGACCTCGAGGCGCAGGTCATAGTGCATTCTGCGGGCGTGATGCTCGTGGACCACGAATATGGGCCGCGCACCTCCGCCGGACCCGTCGTCGCCGTCGGGCTCGGGGCTGTCGCCGAAGTGGCGCTTCTTGCGGTAGTCTTCCAGGGTCATGATACTGCCACATATTGCCGCGCGGCCGCGCGGGCGGGCAAGAGAATTCCGGCGGGCGCGTCAGCCTGGCGATTGTGTCCGGCTTGACAGCCCCCCGCCGCGGGCCTCATCATAATATTTGTCGGACTCAAGCCCCATAACTTCATGTTGGCCCGCGCCCACGCCTACAAGTCTGGCCGCGGGATCCATCAGTCTCCCACCCAGTTCAGTCGAGTCGGACTTCTTCTCTCAACGGCCCAGCCAGAGGAGTCTTTTCGCAATGGCGGAGTTCGTGGACCCATTTTCGGGCCTTGTGCCCCGTAAACTCACCACCACGGAGCTGGCCCGCGCCATCATGCTCGATATCAGCGCGGAGCTGGAGGCCATCCATCTGTATCAGGCCCATATAGACGCCACGGACGATGAACGGGCCAAAACCGTCCTGGCCCACGTGCGGGATGAAGAAATAGAGCACACGGGCGAGTTCCTGGCCCTGCTCGAACACCTCGACCCGGCGCTGGCCGGGCGGGTGCGCGAAGGGCGCGCGGAGGTTATGGAACTGATTCGGCGGGTGGAGGCCGGCATGCCCGCCGGGAGGCAGGTCGAGGCCGCCCCCCAGACCGCGCCACCCCCATCCGTGGGCGACCTAAGGCGCGAGACGGTCGGTTGATTGTTCCTGGCCCAGGAGGAGGATTTCCGTGAGTTTTGGGTTTCTGATGAGGGCCGACGCGCCCTTCGGGGAAGAGGTCTGGTCCGCGATAGACGGCGCCGTGGTCCAGGCCGCCAGGCAGATGCTGGTCGGCCGCCGTTTCCTGCCCTTTACGGGTCCGTTGGGAGAAGGCGCGCGGGTCGTCCCCCTCGACAGCCTGGCGGAGGCGGGAGGGGCGGGGTTATCGATATTCGGAAACGAAGATGCCCCCGTGGCGGCGCTCTCGGCGAGGTGCTGGGTGCAACTACCCCTGCTCTACAAGGACTTCCGGCTGGAGTGGCGCGACATCGAGGCCCTCGGGCAGCGGTGCGCGGCCGGGGACGTCAACGGCCCGGCCTATGCTGCGGGGGCTGCCTGCGCCCGGCTGGAAGACAACCTCATCTTCAACGGCTCCGAGCCTCTGGGGTTGCCGGGGCTGTTGAACGTGAAAGGGCGGCTCGAGGTGAAGGGGGGCGACCTGAAGACGCCGGGCAAGGCCCTGAGCGCCGTCAGTCAGGCCATGGCGCGGCTGATTCAGAACGAGAGCTTCGAGCCTTATGCCCTGGCCTTGAATCCCGAGGTTTACGCCGGCCTGTTCAGCGTTCACCCCGGAACCGCCCGGCTGGAGATAGAGATCCTCAAGGAGCGCTGCCAGGCGGGAGTGTTCCAGAGCTCGGTCATCCCCGACGGCCAGGGCGTGGTCGTCTCGGTGGCCCCGCACCAACTGGACCTGGTGGTGGGGCTGGATGTCGTCACCGGCTACCTCGGCCCCGAAAAGATGAACCACGGCTTCAGGGTCATGGAGACCGTGGCCCCGCGGATCAAGAAACCCACCGCGGTGTGCGCCGTGAGCTGAAGCCAGAGGGCGGCAGGACCGCCTGCCAGACTCCGGCACCCGCGACCCATAGTGGCTACTTATATGCCCCAGAAGGCGCCGGGTGCCCGTTGCCGACAGGGCCTCGGTTGTAGGCCGTCCCCTCTTGCTTTTTTCGCACCCCGCCCCGCGCGCGGTGTTATAGTAGGCGGATGTTCGTTGCCGGACACGTGGGGTTTGGCCTGGCGCTATATGGCGGCGCGAGGCGCGCCTTGGGCTACCGCGAGACCATCAATCTGGGCTGGTTGGCCTGCTTCGCCCTGCTGCCGGACATCATCGACAAGCCCGTGGGCATCATTTGGTGGGAACTGGGCAGCCGAAGGCTCTTCTCCCATTCGCTGCTGTTCGCCGTCCTCGTTCTCATTGCCTGCCGGCTCCTGTGGCCCCGCATCGCCTCTTATGCCTGGCTGGTCCCCATACACCTGGTACTCGATGGCATGTGGCGCTCCAGGTACACCCTTTATTTCCCGTTCCGGGGCTTGCGCTTCGACAGAGACCCCCTCTCGCCGCACGGCTTTTTCGAATGGCTGCGGCAGCTCTTCTCCCTGGCTTTCTCTCAGCCCTGGCTGGTGGGCGACGAGCTGCTGGGTCTGGCCGTCCTGGTGGTTTACTATTTCCTGACCCTGCGCCAAAACCCATCGGGGGGCGAGCCTGCCTGTTGACACCGGGACGCCCGGTGGTTAGCGTAGAATAAGATTTTTAGCACTTGCGGAAGGGCATATGGCGGCGAAGGACTATTACGAGATCCTCGGGGTAAGCAAGACCGCCGGCGCGGACGACATCAAACGTGCCTACCGCAAGCTGGCCATGCAGTATCATCCCGACCGCAACAAGGGCAACAAGCAGGCCGAGGAGAAGTTCAAGGAAATCAACGAGGCCTACGCCGTACTCTCGGACGCCGAAAAGCGCGGGCAATATGATCAGTTCGGCGCCGGAGAATTCAGGCAGCGCTTCACCCAGGAAGACATCTTTCGTAATTTCGACTTCAGCAACCTGTTTCGGGAATTCGGCTTCGGGACCGATTTCTTCAGCCAGGTGTTCGGCGAACGACCCCGGCCCGAGGCGCAGGGCTTCCATTTCCAGTCGCGGCCGGGCCGCGGCTTCGGAGAGGGGTTCAGCCCCGGTGACTACGACTTCGGCGAGGAAACGTTCGTCTCCCCGCGCAAGGGCGGAGACCTCGTTTACGAAATGAAGATAACCCTGCCCGAAGCCGTCTTCGGGGCCCAGAAGCTCATCACCTTCAACCGCGATGGGCAACTGGAGAGGGTGCAGATCCGCATCCCGCCCGGCATCTCCAGCGGCAAACGGCTGAAGGTGGCCGGCAAGGGCCAGCCGGCGGGGAAGGGACGCGCGCCGGGAGACCTCTATGTGAAGGTGGAGGTCCTCGAACACCCTGTTTTCAAGCGGGAGGGAGACGACCTGATCATCGAGCGGGGGGTGAAATACTCCGACGCGGTCCTGGGCGGCGAAACAGACGTACCGACCATAGACGGCAAGGTTCTCGCGGTAAAGATCCCGCCAGGCACCCAGAACAATACCCGAATGCGGCTCAAAGGCTACGGCGTGCCCCATCTGGGTGGCAAGGGCCGCGGCGACGCCTATCTGCGTATCTTCGTGGAAGTACCCACTTCCGTAACGGAGCGCCAGCGCCGCGTGGCGGAAGAGCTGCGGCGCGAGGGGCTATAGCAGCCCAACAAGGCCGTTTTCATGCCCAACAGGGCGCCCCGCTAACGGGCGTTGGAACCGTCCGGCTTGTGCGGGGCGAAATTGCTGGCGCGGCTCGCGCCTGTCAGGAATAAATGACCATTCTTCGTCGCATCCTTTCAGCGGGGGCAACCCTGGCGCTGCTGGCGCCACTGGTGGTTGCCTTGTGCCTTTCAAGCCCCGCCATGGCAGCCACCCCCGCCCTGCCCTCGCGCCCCGATGGGCCGGTGGCGGACCTGGCCGGGGTCATCAGCCCAAAATACCGCCAGCGGATGGAGTCTCTCTCCAGGGAACTCTGGGGGGCGACCCACGCCTCGCTGGTGGTGGCCACCGTGCCCGATATGGCCGACGAGAACATAGACGAATACGCCAACAAACTCTACCAGGCCTGGGGCATCGGCAAAAAAGGCGAAGACCGGGGCCTGCTCATTCTTTTGTCTCTGGCGGAGCGCCGCGCCCGCATCGAGGTCGGCTACGGGCTCGAGCCCATTTTGCCCGATGGCCTGACGGGCCAGATACTGGACGACGAGGCCATTCCCGCCTTTCACAAGGGCGACTATGGCCGGGGCCTGCTCCAGGCCGAGGCGGCCTGCGCCCGAGTGGTCGCCCGCCACGCGAACGTCGAGCTCCGGGGGGCGGCGGCACGTGAACCCCAGCCCCGCCGCCGCCGGGCGGACCGGGGCATCTTCATCCTCCTCTTCGCCCTTGCCGCGGTGGCCAACTGGTTCATCATCCGCCGCAGGGGATCGCGGGGGTCAGGGTTTTTTGGCGGCGGCATGGGGGGCTTCGGGGGCGGCGGCTTCGGGGGTGGTTTTGGGGGTTTTGGGGGCGGAATGAGCGGAGGAGGAGGAGCCAGTCGCGGCTTCTGAAGGGAGAACGGTATGGAAACGGCACAAGTGGCGGAACTCACCAAGGACTTTCAGGGCGCCTTCGGCGCGCCCCTGGTTTCGCTGAGCCTGCACGGCGAAGGGATAGCGCTGTGGTGGCCGGCCACGCTGGTGGCCGTGCTCTCCTCGACCGATGCCGAAAAAACCCTTCAGGGGGCGAGCGGCGTCCTGGCCAAATGGCGCAAGCGCGGGCTGAAAACCCCGTTGCTGCTGAACGAGGCGGAGCTGACCAACTCCCTTGATTGCTTTCCGGTGGAGTTCTTCAACCTGCAGCTGGACCGCCGCGTCCTCTCGGGGGCGGACGCCTTCTCCGGCCCGCCTATCGACTCCGCCCTGCTGCGGTTGCAGTGCGAGAGGGAGCTGAAAGGCAAGGCCATTGTGATGCGCCAGGCCTTCGCCACCAGCACCTTGCGAGAGGAAATGGAGGCCCTGGCGTCACAGTCCGTGCCCCTGTTCCTGGGCATCTTCAGGACGCTTCTCCACCTCAAGGGCAGAGAGGTCCCGAAACAACCGACAGCCGTGCTGGCGGCGGCCGCCAAACACCTGAGCCTGGACGAGGCCGTCTTCGCCAGCCTGGCGGAGGTGGCCATGGGACGGAACAAAAAGCTGCCCCGGGAGAGCCTCCAGGCCCTTATGCGCGAATACCTGCGCGGCACCGAGCGACTGGCCTCGTTGGCGGACGGCTTGCGCCTGGACGTTAAAGAAACATAAATTGTAGTCCGGTCTGGGCTGGGGACTCCATGGTGCCCGGCCACCGGCGGAAGGAGACGGCGATTGGCCAGAAAGTCCATAATCGTTCTCGTGGCGTTGGCCGTGTTGGTGCTCGGCGGGTTCATCTCGGTGTCGGGCACCTACAACCGGCTGGTAGTGCTGGATGAAGGCGTCAAGGCATCTTGGGCCCAGGTGGAAAACCAGCTCAAACGGCGCTTCGACCTCATCCCCAACCTGGTGCAGACCGTGAAGGGCTACGCCCGGCACGAGCGCGAGGTGCTGGTGGAGGTGACCTCGGCGCGGGCGAAGGTGGGCCAGGCCGCGACGGTGCCGGAAAAAATGTCGGCCAACGCCACCCTCGGCACCGCGCTCTCCCGGTTGCTGCTGGTCGTGGAGCGCTACCCCGACCTGAAGGCCAACCAGAACTTCATCCGCCTCCAGGATGAGCTGGCGGGCACCGAGAACCGCATAAGCGTGGAGCGACGTCGCTACAACGAGGCCGTGCAGGCCTACAACATCTCCTTGCGCCGGTTCCCAACCAACCTGCTGGCAGGCAGCTTCGGCTTCAGGCAGGCGACCTTCTTCGATGCCCCTCCCGCCGCCGACACGGCCCCAGCGGTAAAATTTTAGCCGCCCCAGCCGGTTTGGTCTGAAATATGCTCTAAAATTACGCTGTCGATGACACCGGCCGCTGGGTGAGGCGCGGCGGTTGCAAGGGCGGTGAGTCTGGCATGATACCAACGCATGAGGCCGCGATCCGACTGGCGCTCGCCCTCTTTCTGGGGGCCGTGGTCGGCGGTGAGCGGGAGTCACACGGCCGCTCGGCGGGTCTGCGCACTCACGCCCTGGTAAGCCTCGCCATGTGCCTGCTCATGGTAATATCCATGGAGGTACCGGCGGCGTACGTCATCCGGGCCGTTGGGAGCATGCTGCGCATAGACCCAGGACGCCTGGCCGCGGGGGCACTGGCCGGCATGGGCTTCATCGGCGCGGGCGTGGTGCTGAAGGGCCGGGGCAGTATTCGTGGGGTAACCACGGCCGCCTCCCTCTGGACGGTCAGCGCCATCGGACTCAGCACCGGCATGGGCAACTACCTGCTGGCCGTCGAGACCTGCGGGCTGGCCGTCATTGTCCTCTACGGCCTGAGGACCACGTTCATCGCCCGCTTTGTCCCGCGGGATTTCTACACCCGGCTGCACGTCTCCGGCCCGCGCGACGGCCTGCTGGCTGCCGTCGATGCCGCCCTCCACCGCCACGGGGCCGATGTCATCTTCGTCAGCCTGACTCACAACGTCTCCTCCAGAACCAGCACCTACCGCTTCGCGCTGCGGTTCCGGGTAGCGCCAGACTGGCACGGACTGACCGACGACGTCGCCTCCCTGCCCAAGGTCGAAAGGGTGATCTGGCTTCAGGGCCTGGTACCTTGATGCGGCAGGATCGTGGTTCTTGGCCACTCCTTCAGCCAACAGGACGGGACGGGCGGCCTCAGACTATGACGAAGCGCCTGACCCAGCGCACGATTTCATTGGGATCCTCGATTACCTGCATGATCGACAGGTCTTCCGGGGAGATCATGCCCTCTTTCACGGCGGCGTCTTTCATCCAATCCAGGATGTTGCGATAATAGTCGCCGCCGACCAGCACCACGGGGAAGGCCTTGCTGCGCCTGGTCTGGATGAGGGTGAGGGCCTCGAAGAACTCATCCATGGTGCCAAAGCCGCCGGGCATGATGATAAAGGCCACCGAGTACTTTATGAGCAGCACCTTGCGGATGAAGAAGTACTTGAAGTCCAGCTTGATGTTGGCGTAGGGATTGGGCGTCTGCTCAAAGGGCAGCTTTATGTTCAGCCCGATGGACTTACCGCCGGCCTCGGCCGCCCCCTTGTTGGCCGCCTCCATCACCCCCCCGCCCCCTCCGGTGATGATGCTGAAGCCGCACTCGGCGAACATCCTGGCAATGGTTTCCGTCTTCTGGTAAATCTCGCAGCCTTGCTTGGTCCGCGCCGAACCGAAAATGGACACGGCGGGATAGATATCGCCCAGCGACTCGAAGCCGTCGACAAACTCCGCCATGATTCTGAACATCCGCCATATGTCCCGGATGTCCATCGCGTCTATGACGTACTGTTTTTCGATCATCACCGGCCCCTGTACTCCCGACAGGCTCCTAGCGCCCGCGCGCCGAGGGAATACCCAGCTTCCGATAACCGGCGGGAACATCGAAGAGCCTGGAGTCCTGCGGTCCGACCTTTATGTTGCGGTACTCCATGCACCAGCCCTTGTCGGCCGGCATTGTCCTTAACGGCACTCCCAGCTGCTCGCAGAACCATTCGTAGGTAACAACGGGCTTGTTGCCAGGCCGGCTTACCATGGTTTCATACTTGGTGGCGGGCCAGCCGGCCACCTTCTCCTTTGCCAGCACCCGGCGACTCACCTTGCCCGGCCCAGGTGGCTGCTGCTGAAAGGCCGGGGTGGCGTCTTCTTCCGCCACGGCCGTCTGGTAATAGACCTTCGCCTGGGGCAGCACGACGTAGGTAGCCTTACGGTCCAGCCGGACAATGGTCGCCTGCGACTGAGCGCCTTCGATGCGCCAGCGGTCTTTTCCCCCGACAAAGATTCGGCTGACGGTCTCTTGCTTGCCCGAACGGACCACCATCTCGGCCGAATAGGGCCGGCCCATGAAAGTCTCCGCCGTCAGCAGAGGCCACAGGATTACAAAAAACAATACCCACAGCGCCTTCCTCACGTGGACCCTCCTCTTTAACCCTGATCTTGCGACACTCGCTTTTCTTCATCAGAACTGAGGTGTGAAGGTATGCAAAAACCATGCGGGCGCCAGCCTCGCCGCTTAGGCTGCCGCCCGCCTTTGGAGGGGGGAGGGTAAGGAGTTGCCATGAGAAAGAGCAAGTGGCATGCCAAAGGGCAACTCTCTGTTTTGATTGGAATTAATTATGAAGCTCGCCGCCGTGGGCGTGCGCCTGCGGCCCCGGCCGGGCGGCTGGGCGCACATGAGCCGCATTTTATCAAAGACTTCGGCTGGTTGCTGGTGTGCGCCCCGCGACCTGGCCGCGCACCCCGCGGCAGGCGGCTTTAGACCTCGGGGAAACCTTCGAGCTCCTTGGCCAGGCCATCCTCGATGGTAATGCAGCGCCGCATGCGGCGGGCGAGGGCGGTGTTGTGGGTGACGACGATCATGGCCAGGCCCTGAGTGCGGTTGAGGGTGAGCAGCAGATCATGGATCTCCTCCCCAGTGCGCTGGTCCAGATTGCCCGTGGGCTCGTCAGCCAGGAGCAGTCTGGGTCCTCTTACGAGGGCGCGGGCAACCGCGACCCGCTGCTGCTCGCCGCCCGAGAGTTGCCCGACCCTGTGTCCCAGACGCCGGCCCAGGCCCACCTCCCCCAGCAGCTCTTCGGCCTTGGCACAGGCCTCCTGGCGCGGGCGGCCTCCGATGAAGGCGGGCAACATGACGTTTTCCAAGGCGTTCAGCTCCGGCAGGAGATAGTGGAACTGAAAGACGAAGCCTATGGCCTGATTGCGGAAGGCGGCCAGCCGCTCGTCGGTCTCGGAGCAGATGTCGCGGCCGTCGAAGAGCACCTGGCCCTTCGTGGGGAGGTCGAGTGTCCCCAGGATGTGCAGCAGAGTGGACTTACCCACCCCCGAGGTGCCCACAATGGCCAGGGTCTGCCCGGATTCGAGCCGAAGGTCCAGGCCGCGCAGGACCTCCACCACATGGTCCCCCATGTGGTAGCTCTTCACCAGCCCTCTGACCTCCAACAGCGGCGGGGAGCTACTCATAGCGGATAGCCTCCGCCGGATCGAGACGGGAGGCCTTCCAGGCTGGATACAAGGTGGCCAGGAGGGAGATCAGGACGGCCGCCAGGCAGACCAGGAAGACGTCGAGCGGCTCCATGAGCACGGGCAGCCGGGAGATGTAGTAGACATCGGCCGGCAGCTTGACGAACTTGTAGCGCGACAGCAGCCCGCACAGCCCCAGCCCGCCCCCGAGGCCGACCAGGGTGCCCACCACGCCTATGATCAGGCCCTCATAGACGAAGATCTTCATTATGCTGCGGCCGGTGGCCCCCATGGATTTCAGGATGCCGATGTCCTTGTTCTTCTCCATGACCACCATGATGAGGGTGCTCACGATGTTGAAGGCGGCCACCAGCACGATAAGAGTCAGGATGACGAACATGGCCACCTTCTCCAGCTTGAGGGCGCTGAAGAGGTTGCGGTTCATGTCCATCCAGTGTTGGGTAAGATAAGGAAACCCCAGGTTCCGCTGGATTTCGGCCGCCCTGGCGTCCGCCCGGTAGATGTCGTCCACCTTGACCTCCAGGCCCGAAACCCGGCCACCGAGATCGAGAAACCTCTGGGCACTCGCCAAGGACATATAGGCCAAGGTCGAGTCGTACTCGAACATCCCCGACTCGAAGATGCCCACCACCTCGAACTGCCTGGCCCTGGGCATTCGGCCCATGGCGGTCACCTGCCCGAAAGGTGAGATCATGTCTACCCGAGAACCGAGCCACACCCCAAGGTTGCGCGCCAGCACCCGGCCCAGAACGATACCCGGCACGCCCCCGTGGCCGCCGGTCTGGAGGGCGGCGAGGCGGCCCTCCTTCATGTTCAGCCCCACGCTGAGCACCTTGGCGGCGCGAGCGGGGTCTATACCCCTTACGACAACCCCGGTGGCCTGACTCTCGTGGGAGAGGAGGGCCTGAGTGAGCACGAAGGGGCTGGCGGCCTGAATTCCGGGCATCCCCTCTACCGCGCGCATAATGTGGGGCCATTCGTCCATGGTGCCGTCGAAGCGGCTGACGACAATGTCGGAGGTGACTCCCAGGATCTTGTGCTTGAGGTCGTCCTCGAAACCGCTCATTACGGCCAGCACCACCACCAGGGCCATTACTCCCACGGCCACGCCGGCCATGGAAATGAAGGTGA